>NZ_JYNS01000002.1:0-300000 GCF_000934725.1 Methyloterricola oryzae | reverse complement strand
CGACGTCGAACGGGGCGTTGTGAATGATCAGCTCCGTGCCGTCTACAAAAGCGATAAAGTCCTGCGCGATATCCGCGAACCTTGGCTTGTCCGCCAGGAAGGCGTTATCCAATCCATGGACTTCCACCGCGCCAGGGTCGATTTCTCGCTCCGGGTTGATGTAGACGTGAAAGCGGTTGCCGGTCAGCCTGCGATTCAGTATCTCCACGCAGCCGATTTCAATGACGCGATGTCCTTCTTCCGGATTCAGGCCGGTGGTTTCCGTATCCAGAACGATCTGTCTCATCCGCCCGCGCCCCTCTGGGCCGCCAGCACTTCGCTGACGCCACGGTTAGCCAGTACGTCAGCCCGCTCGTTACCCGGATGTCCTGCGTGACCTTTAACCCACTGCCACTCTATCCTGTGTCGCGTCCGGGCACCATTGAGGCGCTGCCACAAATCGGCGTTCTTCACAGGCTCGTTGCCGGCGGTTTTCCACCCGCGCCTGATCCAGTTGGGCAACCATTCGGAAATACCCTTGGACAGATAGACCGAATCCGTGACCAGGCAGATTTCACAGGGCCGCGTCAAAGTTTCCAAGGCGCGGATCGCCGCCATCAGTTCCATACGGTTGTTGGTGGTTATGGCCTCCCCGCCATAAATCTCTTTTGACTTGTCCCCATAGGTCAGCAAAACGCCCCAGCCCCCCGGACCAGGATTGCCCTTGCAGGCGCCGTCGGTGTAACAGATCACTTTGGAAGACATGGACTATTTACGCATCAACGGGGTGTCTATGACTTGTCCCGGCAAGATACCGG
Organism: Methyloterricola oryzae; assembly: GCF_000934725.1. Taxonomy (NCBI): domain Bacteria; kingdom Pseudomonadati; phylum Pseudomonadota; class Gammaproteobacteria; order Methylococcales; family Methylococcaceae; genus Methyloterricola; species Methyloterricola oryzae. The sequence goes on along the minus strand of NZ_JYNS01000002.1, from coordinate 299,203 downwards.
CGGGCCTGACCCAGACCGATCTGATCGGGATCAAGGTGTAGGTCCGCTTGGTCGCCTTGACAGCATAGGAGGTTGCCAGGTGAGCCAACGAACGCGTAAGCATCGAGTCGGGACGGAATACGGTCTGGCTGGAAGACAGGCCGAAACCGGCGGAAAACTCGGACTCCAATTTCAGCAGGGTCAACCAGTCCATCAGCCGGTAGCACCCGATGCGGTTTTTCAATGTGAAATCGCTGCGAAAGATCAGGTACTTGGCCATTGACTTGGGACTCCACGGGTTGATGCCCAAGACGATCATCAGCCCTTCCGGCTTGAGCACACGAACGGCCTCGCTCAGTACCTGGTGCGGATTATCCTCGAATTCCAGAACGTGCGGAAGCACGAGCACGTCGATGCTCTCGGTCGCCACGGGCAGGGCCTCTGCATCCCCCCGCATGACCGACTCGGCAGTTGGGGAGGCAGTCCCGTCGATGTCCACGATGGCGAGATTTGCCCGAAGATCGTGATCGATATAGTGCTTTTCCGTACCCATCCAGCCAACTTGTAATATTTTTTGATTGTACGTAAGCTTGGTAGCCGTAAGGAGATAGCTCGCTTCAATAGTCCGCAGCAACTGTCCTGGGCCTTGGGCGTGATACCACGCGAGAAACTGCTGTCGTGAACGGGCGGGGGTTGCGAGGGTTTGCTTTAGGTTCATTGTGTTGTAGGATCAATTAATGCAATGTCTCATCGGATGAAAGTCCTGAGGAACACACCATTGAGTCGGCGAAAATCTCTCCCCCGCATCATCTGTTGCGCATCGATTGTGGCGCTTTCTCTCTCCGGCTGTTCCAGCAATCCAAACAAGCTCAAGGGTGAGACAAATTTAACGGATAATGTTCCGCCGGAGTCAACTCAGTCGGGCAAATTCACCGACAATCTCCACTTCAAGAAGAAATCCTCGCGGAGCACCAAGACCGGCGGTTCGTCCAAGTACGAAAACCTTTGGGAGCGCCTGTTCGACCACTACGACCTGCCCGCCGTCAATCATCCGGACATCGACCGCGAATTGGCCTGGTTTGTCGACCATCCGGATTACATCGAACGGGTGCAGAGCCGCGCCGAGCCGTTTCTGTACTCTATCGTAAGGCAGGTTGAGAAGCATGAGGTGCCCGGGGAACTTGCGCTTTTGCCTGTGATTGAAAGCGCTTTCAAACCGCACGCCATCTCCCCGGCTCACGCCGCCGGCATCTGGCAGTTCATACCTTCAACCGGACGGCTCTATGGGCTCAAGAAGAGCCGCTCCTATGACGGGCGCAGAGACGTTTACGCATCGACGCGGGCCGCCATCAAGTACCTGAAGAAACTCCACATGGATTTCGGCGGCGACTGGCTGCTCGCGATTGCCGCCTACAACTGTGGCGAAGGCGCCGTATCCAGAGCCATCCAGCGCAACGAAGCGCGCGGTTTGCCCACGGATTTCTGGTCGCTCAACCTCCCCAGGGAGACACGCACCTACGTGCCGCGCCTGCTGGCCGTGTCCAGAGTCTTCGCCAACGCGGACCGCTACGGGATCGACCTACGGGAAATTCCCAACAAGGCGCTGTTCAAGACCGTGGTGGTGAAGTCGCAACTGGATCTGGCCCTGGCTGCCGACGAGGCCGGCCTGTCGCTGGATCAGATGATGGAATTGAACCCCGGCTTCAAGCACAAGGTGGCCGATGTGCACGGGTCCTATCGCTTGTACGTTCCCGCGCACAAGTACCGCAGCTTCAAGGAGGCGCTGCCGCGACTGGTGGAGGCTGGCATTGGCCACGGCCGCCACAGCGATGTCGAGGACTCGCTGTATCAGGACGATTTGATTACTGCCGCCACCGAGCCGTCAGCGGATGATTCCGGCCGGATCGAGGCGGGAATCGACAGCCATGCGCGCGGCGGTTCAAAAAGTTACCGGAGTTATCGGGAGACCACGCAGGAAGAAACCGCAACGAGCTACCGCGGGAGAATCCACGACCGTTTGCCCATTGCCTCAAAAGGCAACGCCGTCGAGGCGCCGCACAGGAATGTGAACTACACGGTGCAGAAAGGCGATACCCTGTTCTCCATTGCGCGCAAGAACGGCGTTGGCGTGGACGAATTGCGCGAGATGAATCACATGTCCGCCAAGACCCCCGTCAAGTGGGGGCAGCAGTTGGTAATCGGCAAGGAAGTGCCCTCACGCAAAACTGCCAAGGCAAGTCTGGCCGCGAAGGAAGCGCCGTCGCTACGCTACAAAGTCAAGCGGGGCGATTCCCTGTCCGCTATCTCCAAGAAGTTCAATGTCACCCTGGCCGATCTGAGGAAATGGAACGGCGCAGGCGTCGTCAAACAGTTCCGACCGGGTATGGATCTTACCGTGTCCGAGGGCGACTGAACCGCTCCGCCCGGCCGGACTCAGTCCGCAGAGAGTATTTCAAACTGCCGGGGCATCGCCACATGGCTGACCACGTAGCGATGCTTGCCGGAAGCCTCCGGCTCAATGGACTCCACAGACACGACACGAACCCGCGCAGCCTCGCCCACCCGAGCCTGAATTCCCTGGGTAATCGCCACCCGACTGGCCGCATCCCATCCTTCGCCGGGCCGGACCAATACCTCGAAATCTTCCAGCGCGTGCTGAATGATCTTGAACTCGGCAACGCCCAGGGTTTCGCGCAAGACATAGATGAGTGCCAGGCCGTGCAACAATGAACCATCCGGCCGAACCACGAAATCCGTACGACGCCCCATGACATCGCCGAGCACATGCAGGCCACGCCCGCTGGCACAGCCGGCATCCGATCGGCGCACCAGATCACCCGTGCGATAACGGATGAAGGGCTGCACATCCGAGTAGAGATTGGTGATGACTGCCTCACCGTCCTCACCGACCGCCACCTCGCGACCCTCCGCGTCCAGAATCTCCAGAATCACCGACTCACTGCTGAGCAGCATCTGTCCGTCCGGTGACTCCATGGCGATGAGCCCCCCATCGCGGCAGCCATATTCGTTGGCAACCGGCGCGGCAAAGATCTCGCGGATCAACTGCCGCTGGTGCGGGTACAGCGTTTCGCCCGTCGTGTAGACCACCTTGAGCGATGGCAGGCGCAGGATTCTCCGACGGCTGCGCACATGGGCCGCCAACAGGCTCAAGCTGCTGGCGTAACCGTAGATGCAGGAGGGACGCCAGGCCTCGATGGCATCCAGATAGCCGTCCATGCTAGCCGCATTCATGGCGAATGCGTTGAGCATCAATTGATTCAAACTGCGGTCACGCAACGCGCGTACCGCGTCGCTGCGGCTCAGTTCGATGGGTGCTCCCCACAAGAGCAACTCCGGCTCGCCAAAGCGGTGACCCCACCATTCACGTGCGCGGAAGCGGCTTGCCATGTCCGCCGCCTGCCGCCGCTTGCCAAAATAGAAGCGCAATGGCGTTCCGCTTGAGCCGCCAGTGCTGTAGGGAATTGCGCCGCCCGGAGCCTGGTGCCACACCATGGCGTCGCGGTGGGCCGCCGCCTCGGCCTTGTCCATCGTCGGCAGGCGCCGTAACTCCGCGAGCAAATTCCGCGCTTCCAGATCGATTCCGGACGCCTGGATGCGGCCCGCATGCCACGGACTGTGATGGAGGGCGGACTGCAGCAGTGACCTGAGACGATCGGCCTGCAGTGCTTCGATTGCGTTGCGCGACAGCCATTGGCTTGCGCGCATCTGGCTAAGGAATGCAAGCGTAGGCCGGCGGAGCAGGCGCTCGTGCAAAGGCAACAGGATGTGGCGCGCGAGGGCGGACTGCACCTCAGCAGGCCCGTTCCGAAGGCATACGCTTCATCCCTCGCGCGTGTGGCAATTTGTCAGTTCGTGTCGAAGCCTTCCCGCCTGACCCGATCGAGAAAGCCCCGCGAGGCCTGTTCAATCATGTCCAGCACCCGCTCAAAGCCCTGGGGACCACCGTAATAGGGATCGGGAACCTCGCGTGTCTGCAGGGCCGGCGCGTAATCCAGGAAAAACTGCAACTTATGCGTGTGCGGCTTGGGACACATGAATCGAAGTGCGTCATAGTTTTCCTGATCCATCACCAGGATGTGATGAAACCTTGAAAAATCCCCCACAGCGACCTGGCGCGCACGCAGAGGACTGATGTCGATTCCCCGCGCCAGAGCTGCTTTCTGGGCGCGGTGGTCCGGTGGGTTGTTAACGTGGTAAGCGTGAGTGCCTGCGGAATCGATATGAAAAAAATCGGCAACACCTTCATCTTCGACCAGCTTGCGGAAAACGCCTTCCGCCGTGGGCGAGCGGCAGATATTGCCCATGCATACGAACAGTACCTTGATTTGCTCCATAAAGAGATCCGAATGAGATCAGTAGAAATGGTGCGATTGGGAGAAAGCAATTAGATCGTCCCAGGAATCGTGCCGTCAAGCCAGACGCTTGACACCCTTCCAAAGTCGCAGAAAGGCCCTGCTTGCGGTTCATTCTATAACTAAGTCACTCCCTTATCGCGCGCACCGGAAATACAACGCGGCAACAACCCTCAGGGCGCCAGCATTCTGAGCCAGATCCCACAGACTAAGTGATTTCCCACACTTTCGTCCAGTAATAGACTCATAAGCCATTGTTAAACCAGTAGCTGAATATGGCATAGCACATGCTTATGTAGCACCATGTCGTAAGCTGTTGCTCTCAGTTCCTCACTTATGACATTAGGCGTCACGACGCTGCGCTTCGGGAAAGCACAAGGACATAAAGGCTTATAGCCATGGATGGAAGTTGGACCGTCAGCAGGCAGGATGCCAATGCCACACTCGCCGCGAGGCGGGGCCGGAAAGCCACGGGACTTGGGCACCAAGCCAGCCGGGCTGCCTTCCATGTGATGGGGAGGACCGCGACACCACACCTTAGCGGGAGCGGGGCGCCGCGGACATCACTGCCTATGAAAAAAACCAACCACTCATAGCACAGTGACAAGGTAACTATACATGAACAAAAATAGAACTAAACTGGCCAAGGCCATCAGCATGGCTCTCGCCGGCTCCGCGTTATCCGTCGCGGCCATCTCCGATGCTTCGGCGGCCTCCACCACCATGTACAACACTTTCACCACAGCCGCGACGACCGCCACTGATGGCTGGACCCGAGTTTATGACGGAGCAGATGTGGACACTATCGCGACCGGTCCAGAGAGCCAGGGCAACAAAGGCACAGTCCTTCCTTGGCTCGGTACGACAGGCGGCGCTCTTCCGTTCGGGTACGGCGGATCATCGCACCTGAACTGGGCAGTTTCACTTGGAAGTGCAGGCGACTCCGCGGAAATTTCGGCTGCCGATTCCACCAAGTACAACTCCTCGCCTTACTACACCACTGCCGCCGAGATCGACACCGGCGGCGGTGCATGGCGTGACAACGTGACCCCAACCGGTTGGAAACACCAGACCGATATCGGTCTGCTGCAGTCCAATGTGACCCAGTTCGTCCACCTGAACCCGTCAACCTTGGGCGCCCAGAGCCCCACCTTCAGCCGGTTCGGAATCACCGTTTTCGAGGGTATGGACACCAATACCGGCAACTACAGCCACCATGGCGCCTGGAATAATCCCGCAGCGGGACGTCCGTATAACCAGGATAACCCGTTCGGCACAACGGGCCTCACCAACCTGAAATATTCGGATAACGTTGACGCCGTCAACGACTTCGTATTCCTGGCTGAAGCCGGCAAAATCTACTCCATCTATTTGGGCGGCGTCGACTTCTCCAAATGGAATACCGGGGTGGACAACTACAAGCTAGGCATCACCACCTCGGCCGTGCCGGTGCCCGCCGCTGTCTGGCTGTTCGGCAGCGCCCTGGCCGGCATGGGCATCGTCGGCCGCCGCAAGGAAAAGGCCGGCGTGACGGCCTGATTCCCCAACAGCAGGCCTCGTCCTTTGGAACCCGCCACCTTCAGGTCGGCGGGTTTTTCTTTCTCCCGCCCCGCTCAGACCAACCGCGGGGTCAGGTCCCGGTAAGCTCTACCCGGCACGCTGCGCTCAGGGCGAGGAACCCTATGGTTACTGACGCTTCCGCAGCAGAAACACATCCCGCGCCGGCCGCTCCAGCAACAGCCCATACTGCCGGGCGATCCAGTCGAAGCTCGCCTCCGCGTGGAAGCTCACATGGGTGGGATCGTTCTTGTATTGCCAGTTGACGAAGCGCTCGCGGCTGATCACCGGTTGCGTCATGATGCCCAGCCAACCGCCCGGCCGGACCAGCGCCAACATCTTTGCCCATTCGGCCGCCGGTTCGCGAAAATGCTCCACCACTTCCGTGCAGGTCAAAAAGTCGTACTGCCGCGACAAATGGCTTGAATCAGGCGCATAGATCGGATCGTAGGCGGCCACACGCATCCTCGCCTCCTGCAGCATCAGTCCCAAGACCGGGCCCGGACCACAGCCATAATCGAGGCCTTCCATGCCAGGCTTCAAGCGATCGATCAAAGGCTCAGCCAGCCGTGACAGGAATCGCCGGTAGCCTGCATCCTCGGGATGATTCCGATGCAGATCGTATTCCGTCTTCTCCCGCTCGAGCGATACATGGCTGGCCGGGTCCGCGAAGATCAGACGGCACTCGGGACACTCATGAAAGACGCGGTCGCGTTGCTGGAAGAATGCCGGCGCGCTAGTCGAACAGAGCGGACAGGGCAACTGGCTGAACGCTCCGCTCACGGCCCGGTCTCCTCACTATGGCCGGTCGAGCCTGGCATTGATCGCCGTGGCCGGGCCCTGGATCTCACTCAAGGCCGCCTCGAATCGGGCCGGCTGCGCATTGGCCGCCTTCGCGCTGGCCTCGTAGTCTCCATTGGCCTCCTGCACCACGCAGGTGATGTAGGCCTGGGCCCTTTGCTCGAATTTCCGCACCCGCTTGAGACTGGCGTTACAAGCCTCAGCGCCGCTCGATTCGATGGCGGACGGGACTGGCTCCTGGTCGCAGGCCGCGGCGCTCCAATGACCGCCCGACAGGATTCCGGCGTCTACCGACCAGGGCAGCGGCATAATTCCAAACAAGGGCACAAGATAAACAATCATGGTCTTGATCATGCTGAACTCCTCGCTGTTGCTAACCCGGCCCTTAGTGGCCGGGTTAACGCGGGGCCCGGATGCCCCGGCGCGGCCACAGGCCGTGTCAGCCAAGGTCGGGCGCTTACCGACATCGGCGTCGGCCCAAAATACCTGGAGGGTACATTTGGGCCTGATCAATAGTCATGGAGGCACTTTACGGCCTCCTCCCAGGATAAGACGTTCGAGCAGCATAAAATCCCCCTTGTGAGCGGGGACTACTCATCATCAGGAACAGACAAACCGTCGGTCTCAAGGCCGATGTTCCGGAGAGTTCAAGTCGGCCTGCTTGGCTCGGCCGGCGGCGCCCGGTATTCTTGCGGCCAAATCACGATTAGGAGGCTTTCACTTGGAACCCAGGACAGTGCTCATCACGGGCTGCTCGTCGGGCATCGGGCGCTGCGCTGCGGAAATGCTGAAGGCCCGCGGTTACCGGGTCTTCGCCACGGCGCGGCGGACAGAGGATGTGCAAGCTCTGCGCGACGCGGGCTTCGAGGCGATTCAGTTGGACCTGAACGACTCCGCCTCCATCGAAGCGGCCCTGGAGGCCGTGCTGGCAGCCAGCGACGGCAAGCTCTACGCCTTGTTCAACAACGGCGCCTACGGCCAACCTGGCGCCGTCGAAGACCTCTCGCGCGAGTCCCTGCGCGCCCAATTCGAAACCAATGTGTTCGGCACCCACGAACTCACTGCCAGGGTAATTGCTGTCATGCGCCGTCAGGGCGAGGGCCGCATCGTGCAGAACAGCTCCGTGCTGGGCTTCGTCGCCATGAAATACCGCGGCGCCTACAATGCCAGCAAATATGCGCTCGAAGGCCTGACCGACACCTTGCGCCTGGAACTGGCCGGCAGTGGCGTGCATATCAGCCTGATCGAACCGGGCCCCATCCTCACCCGATTTCGGGACAACGCCTTGCGCATGTACCGGCAGCACATCGACGTGGAGGCAAGCGTGCACCGGGAAACCTACCGCGCCATGGAACAACGGCTGCAGACGGAAGGAGCCGCGGTGCCCTTTACCCTGGGCCCCGAAGCCGTCGTCGCCAAGCTCATCAATGCACTGGAGGCCAAGCGCCCCCGCGCGCGCTACTACGTGACCTTCCCCACCTACCTGTTTGCTTTCCTGCGCCATGTGCTGCCGCAGCGGGCGCTCGACGCGATTTTGAGCAGAACCTGAAAGCGGCCAGCGTTCATTCTGTCTCTGACCAACCGGGTTCCGGCGGAGGTGGCGCCGCCTTTTCCGGACGCGCGCGCCACAAACCGCCCGCGGTGAAACAGGCCCATCCCCAGCGCAGCCAGTTGAGCAGGGAATACGCCAGCCACAAGGCCCATAGCAACATGAGCACCCGATAGACCCACAGCGGCGCCGTCAACACCCAGGGCTGCGGCAAGCTGGCCTCGCTCTGATCCTGATACCAATTGAGGGTGTAGGCGTCGGAGTTGTTGCCCGCCACCTGCATGTCCGGCAGGCCGAGCAGCCCCTGCTGCACGGCGTAGAACAGGAACAGCAACGCCACCAGGGTCAGCAGCCCCAGGAGCAGTTGCAGCACGTTGAAGCGCGAGTCGTCCAGCGCCGCCGCCGTTCGTCCCCGCCAGCCCAGCAGCACCAGCCAGGCGATCACGCACGCGGTCCCCGGCAAGGGCACCTGGCTCAGGCCCAACAGGAGCAGGGCCCACTGCCAGGACTTGAGCGGGGTCACGCTTATCCGGCCCAAGCCCAGGGCCACCATGCCGATGACCAGCAGCACGCCCCAGAACAGCACCGCGGGCCCCAGGCGCGGCCCTCCGGCCAACAGCATCCAGCGATCCTGGGGCAGATGCACCGTGATGAAACTGTTGACGCTGGGTAGCCCCAGATTCACTGCGGCCACCGTAAAGCGCTCTCCCAATCCGACTTCTTCTCGCCAGACTAATGCCGCGCTCTGCCGGCCCGGATGGATGGGCAGGGTGACTGACCCGTCCTGCAGCCTGATCGGACGCGGCTGCCCATCAAGCGTGACAGACTGCAACAGGGCTCCCTCTGGCAGCCGGATCACGTGCTGGCCGCCCTGGGAACTACGCAGATCGAGGCTGAGGCTGCTATCGCTGGCGCGTTTACCGGGACTGAGCTGCAATCGGCTGCTCTCGATGGTCAGGCTCTTTCCGGCCACAGCTTCCGGGCGGCTCACGTTCAGGCTGATCGACTCACCCGGCCAGGGCCGCCATTCCGGCAACCAGTTGCCCGCGTTATCAAGCTGATGAACGACCGCAATGCCTTCGCTCTGCACATGCCAGATGGGGCTGAGATCCAGCTTCCAGACCTCGGTCCATTGCGTGGTCTCGGGTGCACGCAGGATGATCTGCGGCCGCTTTTCCAGCATGGACTCCCATTGCAATTCCTGCTGGCCCGGAACCAGGCTGACAGCAATCACGCCATTGCGGACCTGCAAGCCTTGGCTAAGGACTGACTCGCCCTCCAACAAGGGGATTGCGGCCACCGCCGGTGCATCGGCGGGCGTCAAGCGCTGCACGCGCGTGGTGACGCGCCAGTCCAGGCCGATGCGCAGGGTGCGCTGAACCTCCAGGAAGGCCGGCAGCGGCAAAGGCTCCAAGGCAGCGGCTGGCGTCCCCGCCGTCTTGCGGACCCTGGAAAGCTGCAATTGGGCTTCGGGAACGCCGTGTGGGCCCAGGCCCGAGACGGTCCAGCCATTCATCCCCAGCTCGACGCGGTGCGGCCGTAGCGGCAGCGGGATTTGTACCTGCTCGCGAGCTGGCAGTTCGCCCGACAGGGCCACCAGGTGGCGGCCCGGCGCAAGATACAGCCACAACCCACCCTCGGCGGTGCGCCGCACACCCTCGGCGGGGGCGCCATCAACGTTGATCCGAGCAGGAAGCCACTGGCCCTCCTGCGCCGGTAGCGGCACCGCCACGCCCTGCTGCGCATGGACCTCCAACTCCTGCTGCAGGCTTTCGCCATCCGCCCGGAGCTTCAACAGCGGAATCTGGGCGCAGTCCGGCAGACAATCGGGCGCTTGCGTCAAATTCGCCTTCAACTCGTCCAGCAGGGCCTGCGGCGGGAAATCCGCCCGCGCGGGCGGCGTATGCCCGCCTGCCAGCAGCGCAGCCCCAAGGAAGAGGCTGAGCCTGGCGCCGGGGCGTGTCACACGGAACCTCTGGGCCGGGAATCCAGGCAGCACCTCGGTCAGCAGAAGCAAAGCAAGTCCCGACAACGCGGCGACCCGCAGGAACTTGAGGAGCAGTTCCAGCGCCGGCGAAATCAGCCAAAGCCCCACCTCTTGCTCCTGCGTCACTGGCCCGTTCCAGCTCAAGGACACGGTCTTCCAGCGCCATTGCGGCAGGCCGGGACCTGTCTGTGTCACCGCCGACGGATCGATCTCGTTGAAACGTTCCGAGGCGTAATCGGAGCCGTACTCCGACAGCAGGCCGCGCTTGCGCGCCAGTGGCGGGGGAGCTGGCGCCATGACCGGCGCCACCGCATCCGCCGCTTCTTCCAGACTGGCGCCGCCGGCCGCATCGGCCGGTTCGGCTTGCGGGGCCGTCACGCTTGTCCAGGGCAGTTCCAGTTGGGGATAGAGGGCGGTGCGAATCTGCTCGGTCATGAAAGGCAGGCTGATGAACACCAGCCCGAGCAAGGCCAGCACGGCATAGCCTTTACAAAACGCCGCCAGCTTGCCTTCCGGCAGGACCCGCAGCAAGGCGATGGCCGCCAGCAGATTGAGCCAGACAAGTCTCGGCGCCTCCGGCTCGTGCCACAACAGGGTCAGGGTGGCGAGTGCCAACAGCCCCAGCCACCCGTTCCACAGGCGCGCGACCGCCAGGGAAGCGATCAGGACGAGGAACAGGTCCAGCAAGGTCCAGCGGTTCACCCAAGCGTCCGGTACATTGTCGACGCCAGTGGCGGTGAACAGCCGCCAGCCCGGCGGCAGATGCAATTGCGCAGCCACGGAGCTGAAATCCTTGTCCCATCCCGTGGCCGGAAAGCGCCACACGTCCCCTTGCATGCGGCTGTCGGCGGCAAGGCGCAGGTTGCCGCGGCGGACCTCCACGCCGGGTGGACCCTTTTCACTGAGGCGGGTGATGAGTTGAGGGGTACCGTCGATGGCCACCCGTCCCAGTTGCAGGCCGCCCAATACGCTGAGCCGCCAGTCCCGCGTCATGCGGCCATTGATCTCGTCACTCACGGTGAAACCGCGGCCATCGAAATCCAGCCAGAGACTGCGCTGCAGATTCAACGCATCCGGCTCGGGCTCCGGGTCGCCGCGCTGAATCAGGCGGAAGTTCACGGTATCCCCGGCCGCGACCCGATACGCTGGCAAGATCCTCCACGCCTCGGGCAGGTTGGTCTGGTTCGGGTCCAGGGACGTCACCCCCTCCAGTTCGACCACGCGCAGCTGCGGCCGGGCCTGAAACGACCAAATCTCTTCAGGCGGCCACGGCGCGCTGGACTGGGGTAAGGCCAATGCATCCACGGGGCCGGCATGCCGGGCGGTCAGTTCGACCTCCCAGCGCCCGGGGCGCAACTGCAGCCTCAGTCGCCCATCGTTCTCCAAGCGCGTCGGCAGTGCGCTGCGCAGGGACATGCCGACGAAGTTCGCCGGCAAGGCGCCGCTGAGCAGCACTTCCCGGGATTCGCCGGACACATCCAGGTCGAGATGTGTCACCAGCTGGAAAGGAATGTCGTCGAGCAACTGCCGGAATACCTGCACCTCCAATCGATCGACCACGTCCGTACCCTGTCCGCTGCGGGCGCCGGCACCCTCCAGCCACAGCTGTCCCTGCTCGTTGAAGGTGGGCGTAGCGACGGCACGACCCTGGATCGACAAGGCGATCAGACCGCTGCTGCGCGGCACCGGCAGGCTTTCCGGAATCCGGTCCCAAGGCAACTGGCCGCTGATGATGTGATTGCCCGGCGCCAGCAGAATGGCCGGGGCTCCCGCGCGGGCCATGACGCGGCCCGGCCTGCCGTCCACCCGCACCTCTTGCGGCCAGAGCACCGCATCGCCGGGCAAGGACACCCAGCTTTCCGCCTGCACAGACCACTGCATGCGGAACTCGCCGCGGCGCTCGTCGAGGGCAAGCTCCAGCCGCGCCGGCCAGGCGCAGATGCGTTCCTCGGCTGTGTTGTACAGGAAGGGGCAGATGCGGTTCTCGCTGCCGCGCAACACCCAGTCGACCCAGGGCCGCAACTCCGCCGGCAATTTCGCGGGATCCAGCGGTTCGGCACCGACGAACCCGCAGGTCAGCAGCAAAAACCAAAAACCGGTGAACAGACGTCGCATCATCACCCCTACTCCCTTGCACTGGCGCACCGCACGCGTGCGCCGCTGTCGTCTGGAATGGCGCCCGCCGGACGGCCGGCGCCTTGGCTCAGGCTTGCGCCTTGAGGGCGTCCTCCACCTTGCGGTGGATGCCGCCGAAACTGCCGTTGCTCATGAAGATCAGATGATCGCCGGGCCGGCATTCCCCGGTCAGCCACTGCACGATCTCGTCCAGGGAACGCATGATGCCCACGTTCGCGTAACCATCCACCGCAGCCTCCGCGTCCCAGCCCAGGTCGGGCGACTGGTAGATGATGGCCTGGTCGGCGGCATGCAGCGAGGCAGGCAGGGCCTCCGCGTGCACGCCCATGCGCATGGTGTTCGAGCGCGGTTCCAGCACCGCGATGATGCGCTGCTTCTCCACCTTGGCGCGCAGGCCGCCCAGTGTGGTGGCGATCGCCGTCGGATGATGGGCGAAATCGTCGTAGAGGGTGATGCCATTGACGCAGGCCCGCACTTCCAGGCGGCGTTTCACATTGCGGAAACTACCCAGTGCAGCCAGGGCTTGTGCCGCCTCCACGCCCGCGTGGCTTGCCGCCGCAATGGCCGCCAGGGCGTTGCGCACATTGTGCTGGCCGGTGAGTCCCCAGGCCACGGTGCCACAGGCGCTGCCCTCGTGCAGCACCTGGAATTCGCTGCCATCCGGCTTGATCAGGCGCGCCTGCCATTCCCCCTGCCCCTGTTCCGCCAGCGCAGTGCGCTCCACCTTGGTCCAGCAACCCATGCGCAGGGTCTCGGCGAGGTTCTCGTCATCCGCCGGCGCGATGATCAAGCCGTTGCCCGGAATCATGCGCACCAGGTGGTGAAACTGGCGCTGGATGGACAGCAGGTCGGGAAAGATGTCCGCGTGGTCGTACTCCAGATTGTTGAGGATGACTGTGCGCGGACGGTAGTGAAGAAACTTGGAGCGCTTGTCGAAGAAGGCGGTGTCGTATTCGTCCGCCTCGATGACGAAATACGGCGAGCGTCCCAAGCGCGCCGACACGCTGAAATTGATGGGAATGCCGCCAATCAGGTAGCCCGGCCGCAAGCCTGCCTGGTCGAGTATCCACGCCAGCATGCTGGCCGTCGTGGTCTTGCCGTGGGTGCCCGCCACCGCCAGGACCCACCGGTCCTTCAGGACTGCCTCGTAGAGCCAGCGCGCGCCGGAGGTGTAGGCCAGCCCCATGTTGAGCACTTCCTCCACTTCCGGATTGCCGCGCGAAAGCGCATTGCCGATGATCACGAGGTCGGGACGGGATTCCAGGTTTTCCGCGCGGTAGCCCTCGAACAACTGGATACCCTGCTCCTGCAGTTGAGTGCTCATGGGGGGATACACGTTCTGGTCGGACCCCGTAACCTTGTGGCCCAGTTCGCGGGCCATCAAGGCCAACCCACCCATGAAGGTCCCGCAAATGCCCTGTATGTGAATGTGCACGTCTGTCGTCACCTCGTGTAATTTATTGCTGTTGACTGTGTCTGGCATGGGCATTGACATCCTATTTGGCCTCTTCCTCTTTGGCAGCCTCTTCGCCTTCCGCGGGCTTGTCCGCTTCCGCTTCGCCTTCTTTCGCATCACCCGGTTCCTGAGCCGGTTTCTCGGCGGCCGCCCCTTTGGCCCCCGCCTGTTCGAGCAGGGAAGCAACCCGGCCATTGCGCGACTTGTTGGCCTTGTCCAGGGCCGTCGCGCCGCCCTTGTCGGCGGCGTTCAGGTTGACGCCGGCGGCGATGAGCGCCTTTACCACACCCTCGAATCCATTGCTCGCCGCATCCATCAGTGCCGTAACGCCACGCGCATCCGCGGCATTGGGGTCGGCGCCGAAAACCAGGAGTTTGCGCACGATGCGCACATTACCGGCGAAGGCGGCGGCCATCAGCGGCGTCCTTTCTGTCGCGTTCTTGGCGTTGACGTCCGCCCCCTGCGCCAGCAGGGCGTCCACCCGCTCCACTTGCCCGGCCGCCGCCGCCGCAAACAGCTCCGTGCCACCCGCCGCGGGAGCCGCCTCCTCCGCACCGGCCGGCCATGACAGGCCCAAGCAAGCCGCCAGGAAAATCCGCCTTAGCATATCATTTCCGTCCATACGCTCCCCGTGCGGCGCATAGCCAGCCGCGCGCGCTTGCGATTACACTATCCCCGTTCCACGCCATCTCCGTTGCTCCTGACCATGAACAAGAAATACTCCATCGAAGTCGACGCGACCACCAGCTTTCTGGAGGCCCAGTCCGAACCCGAGGCCGACCGGTACGTTTTCGCCTATACCATCACCATCCGCAACAACGGCCAGCAGCCGGCAAAGCTGCTCAACCGCCACTGGATCATCACCGACGCCAACGGCAAGGTCCAGGAAGTGCGGGGCGAGGGCGTGGTGGGCGAGCAGCCTTATCTATCCCCCGGCGAGTTTTTCCGCTACACCAGCGCAGCCATGATCGAGACGCCGGTGGGCACCATGCGCGGCGAGTACGACATGGTCTCCGACGAGGGCGAGCGATTCGAAGCCGCGATTCCCGCCTTCACCCTCGCGGTGCCCCGCACGCTGCACTGAATGGCCGATTACGCCATCGGCGACGTGCAAGGCTGCTTCGCTGAACTGCAATGCCTGCTGGAGCGCATCGCGTTCGACCCGGCCCGTGACCGCCTCTGGTTCACCGGCGATCTGGTCAACCGCGGGCCGCAATCCCTGGAGACCCTGCGTTTCATCAAGCAACTGGGCGAAGCCGCCGTCTCCGTGCTGGGCAACCACGACCTGCATCTGCTGGCGGTGGCCTGCGGCGTCTCGCGCACCAAGCGCAAGGACACCTTCGAAGCACTGCTGGCCGCGCCGGACCGGGACGAACTTCTGGAATGGCTCCGGCGGCTTCCCTTGATGCGGGCTGCAGACGGATTTTACCTGATTCACGCCGGCCTGCCGCCCCAGTGGGACACGGACAAGGCCCTCAGCCTGGCCCATGAAGTCGAAGCCGTGCTGCAGGGCGCGCATTGGCGGGATTTCCTGGCTCGGATGTACGGCAATGAACCCGACACCTGGTCCGAACACCTGAGCGGCTGGGATCGCCTGCGCTTCATCACCAACTGCTTCACCCGCATGCGCTACTGCGACGCCCACGGCGCCCTGAACTTCCATGAGAAAGGCCGCCCCAGCTCGCAAGCGGCCGGACTGATGCCCTGGTTCCAGGTGCCGGGACGCAAAAGCGAGGGTTCACGCGTCCTGTTCGGCCACTGGTCCACCCTGGGATTTTACGAGCAGAGCGCCTGCATCGGCCTGGACACCGGATGCCTGTGGGGCGGCGAACTTACCGCGCTGCGCCTGGAGCCGAATTCGACGCAGCGCATCTCCGTGAGTTGCCGCGGCCACGCCCGGCCAGGCGCCTAGCCCCCACCCTCGTCCGATCCTCCAGGCCGCGGGCCCCGCACAGAGACTTTCCCGGCCCCGGCACCTCTTGAAATTCGCCGCTTCACCCCCATAAGGATAAGTGGAATCGACCAGCAGCACGCTGAAGGAGGTGCATCATGTTAGGCAATCTAACAAATCTTGAAAGCAGCCTGTTCGATCAGTTCAGGCGCATGGAAGAGGAGATGGACGAGATCTTTGGCCGGCTCCCCGGCATCCGTTCCGCAGCACGGGGCAGTTTCCCTCCGGTCAACGTCGGAGTGACGCCGGAGAAAGTCGATGTCTATCTGTTCAGCCCCGGCTTGGAGACTGACTCACTGGATGTCTCCATCCAGCAGAACGTCCTCACCGTGGCGGGTCAACGCAAGGCAACAGCGGCGGAAAATGCCAAGTTCTACCGCCGTGAGCGCTTTGCCGGTGAGTTCCGGCGCGTCATTACCCTGCCGGACGATATCGATCCGGAGCAGGTGACGGCCCAATACACCGACGGCGTGCTCCATGTCGCCGTGCAGCGCCGCGAATCGTCCAAACCCAGACAAATCCAGATCCAGTAAGGACTGAGGAGGTGCGTCATGACCGAGAGCAAAGACATCGCCGAAACCCCCAAGAAGGCCGTGGCCGAAGCCCGCGAGAAACCCATGGTGCTGCAGCCTCCCGTGGACATCTGCGAGGATGCGGACGGCATTACCCTGGTGGCCGACATGCCGGGCGTGTCCCGCGAGCGGCTGAGCATTCAGGTGGACAAGGACACCCTCTCCATCGAGGGCGAAGCTAGGATCGACATGCCGGAAGGCATGAAGCCGCTCTACGCGGATATCCGCTCGACTCGCTACCGCCGCAGCTTCGCTCTCAGCAGCGAACTGGACGCGGACAACATCGAGGCCTCACTCAAGGACGGCGTGCTCAGCCTGCGCATCCATAAACGGCCCGAGTCGCGCCCGCGCAAGATCGAGGTCGCCGTCCACTGACGCCCGGCGCCTCTCAGGCTCTTCGACAGCCCCCCGCTGATCGCGGGGGGTTGCATTTCAGAATTCGCTACGCGAGCAATACATCCCCATCCCGACGAACCTGCCGAAGCAAGCCTCGCGGCGAGGAGACCGCTGAGCCCGTAGTCAGTTACCCGTCAGTACCATAATCCGCCGACGCGCCACCTGGGCGCGCGCCTGACTGGTCCGAGGCGTAGCGGCAGGAGGTCGACCAGATCGCGCAGGGAGAGCTCGGGCCGGTAGACTTCGACCATCGAGTGGATGCGCGCGATGCGTTCGGATGTCTCCGGGTGGGTGCGCAGCAGGGATGGCACGGGCACGCGCCGGCCGGGCAGAAAAATGCGTTCGAAGAAGCCCGCGCCCTGGTATTCGATTTTATTGAGTGCCGAGATATAAGCCCCCGGATCACCGGTCAGGCGCACCGCCTCCAGATCCGCATCGAACTCCCGCGTCCTGGACAACGCCATCTGCAGCAGACCGCTCAGGCTGGGCGCCGCCATCAAAATCAGGATCAACAGCCAGGGAACCGCCATGCCTTGCAGGAAAAACACCGGCAGGCTCACCAGCAGCAGGATCTGCCCCACCCAGGAAAACGCCTGGGTCAGACGGCTCACCACGTCCGCCAGCCCCATGACCGTCAGGTCGCGGTTACGGATATGCCCAATTTCATGGCCGAGCACGCCGGCCAATTCGCACCTGTTGAGGCTGCGCAGCAGTCCATCGGTCAAACCGATGACCGGGCGGCCGTCAACATTCAGGGCGAAGGCATTCAACATCGAACTGGGCACGTAGAACAGTCTCGGCAGCGCGGGCAATTCGGCGCGTTCAGCCAACTGGCGCACGGTGCCATAAAGTCCGGGGGCCTCGGCGGGCATCAGGGGCGTCGCGCGATACATGCGCAGGACGATCAAGGGCCCCAGACGCCGGCCAGCCAGGAAGGAGATCAGACCGAGCATCAGTGCCCAGACAATGCCGGCGAGACCTGCAATCACAAATCCCAGCAAAGCCAGGAATCCCAGCAGCCCGGCGGCGAGCAGCACGGTCTGGGTCAGGTTGGAAAGCCTGTGGCTGCGCAGGGCTTCAGGCTTGAGGCGCACGGATCTGAACATACTGGTCATCCCCGCTTATCTCCCGCCAAAGATGCGGCGAGTCCTCCTAAGCGCTCGGGAGTCGCGCGCGCAGGGCGCGCATCTCCGTCTCCAGCCCCTGAATCCGTTCCAGCAGTTGCAGCACCAGGGCCAGACCATGAGGCTCCAGTTCGAAATCCCGCCGCAGACGGCAGGCCCTTTGCAAAACGAACAAGCGATCGGCGCTGAAACGCCAGGGTGTGACCGCGAGGTTCACCGGCGCCACCAGGCCTTCGTCCACCCAGTCACGCAGTTCCCCGGCCGTCAAACCGGCCAGTTCTGCCAGTTCCTCCAGGGAAAACTCGTAATGCTCATGCAGCCAGAAGGCTTCGGAAAGTCCGCTCGGCATGATTCATCTCCGCTGAAAATGCTCCCTCGGATTGAACTTGGAATGCTCCGCCCAGTTCTGCAGGAGCGCCTTTTCCTTCTCGCTCACCGCAGCGGGCACGACGATCTGCGTGATCGCATAAAGACTCCCGGCACCGGAATGGGGCCGCGGAAGGCCGCGGTCGCCGATGCGCAACTGCTGCCCCGCGCGCGTGCCGGGGGGCACCTTGAGACGCACGGCGCCGCCCAGGGTCGGCACCTCCACGGTGGTTCCGAGGATCGCTTCCCAGGGAGCCAGGGGCAGATCGATGTAAAGGTCGTGGCCGCTCACCCGGAACAGGGGATGGGGCGCAAGACTGATGGTGATGTACAAATTTCCGTCAGGCCCACCGTTGCTGCCCTTGCCACCCTTGCCGGACAGGCGCAGCCGCTGGCCCTCGGTGGCCCCCTTGGGTATCCGCGCCTTCACGGTCTTCGGGCGATGGTGGACTGCGCCGCGCTCGTCTCGCTCCGACACGTTGAGGTTCAAGGTCAACTCTGTCCCGGCGTAGGCGTCCTCCAGGGAAATACGCGCGTTGAATTCGTAATCCTGACCGGGCATGGGCACCTTGCTTCTGGAGCGCGAATCGCGGGCATTGCGCCCGGTGAAAGAGGCGAACAGATCCGCCAGGTCCAGATCCTCGAAGGTGAAGGGCGCATCGGAGAAACGCTTTTCCCAATCCGGCGGCGGCTTGAAATCCTGACCGGGCTGATAGCTGCCCAACTGGTCGTAGGCAGCACGCTTCTCCGGATCCTTCAAGGTCTCGTAGGCTTCCGCGACCTCCTTGAAGCGCTCCTCGGCATTCCTTTCCTTCGAGACATCCGGGTGAAACTTGCGCGCAAGCCTGCGGTAGGCCTTCTTGATCTCCTCGGCCGAGGCCTTCCGGTCCACGCCCATGATCTTGTAATAGTCTTTGTACTTCATCGGCCGCCCACGAACCCCCACGCCAGACGAATCAGAGTTCCTGATCTGGATATAAGCGCTGACTGCGCGAATCTCAAGTGCGGGAAGCCCGGCCGCTGCGGGAATGATGCATATCAGCCCAGACGGCCGTCACCAGCGCGCCGCCCGGGCTATCATCGAGCGAATGCAAGGGTGTCGCCTGCCCAGGAGCCGCGGTAAGTCCCCGTCACTCCATGCTGGCTTTCAGGATCTTCTCGAAGGCTTCGGCGTAACCCTGAATGCGCTCCGCCTGATCCAGGCCGTTGATGATGCGGCGCGCATTGCGATAGTCACACTTGGCGTCGGTGATGTAATCGGACAGCTTCTTGCCGGTAAAGGCGCCGTTGCGCATGCCATAGGACATGATGCGGTAGGCGATGTCCGGGACCAAGGCGTTGTCGGGCTTGTCCACCAGATTGTCCTCCGGTGCCAGCCCCAATGCCTTGCTCAGCCGGGCATAGTTGGCGAGGCCCGTGATCTGGACATAGCCGCGCCCGCGGTATTTCCAGCCGTCCCCCGGCTGCTTGTTGCCGAGGCCGGCGCCCAATTTGGTATTGGCCTCGTACTTGTCGAAATAGGACCGATTGCCGCGCTCCACGATAGGTCGCCAGGTATCCGCACACTCGTGCTTCACTGTCGCCAGCATGTAAGCGGCCCACTGCAGGCTGGTGATCTGCGCGTCCGCCTCGAGTTGGCGGCCCAACAACTCGATCCCTGTCACCGTCTCCTGCTTCATGCGTCCAAAAGCCTGGCGGTAACCGTCAAAGAACTTGGCATGATTGACCGGCATAGCGAACCTCCACGTAATTGAATTCCATGTGTGCAGCCAGGAGGAACTCTAAAGGCGAGACCCGGGACTTGGCAAGACCTGGGTCACAGGTTTTCTGAGCGCATTGCGGCCCTGACGGAAGCCTTCGACCCGACTGGCGTAAACACGGCAGCAATGCCCTGCGCCCAAGCGGCGGATTCAGCTTGCCTTACTTGCATCCAGCGCGGCCTGCAGCTTGGCTTCGTCATCGTGGGACAAGGAAGTCTGGATCACTTTGCCCCCCGCACCCCGCAGTTCCTCCAGGACCTTGTCGACGGTGGCCTTCCTGACCAGCACGAACAGGGCGGACGAACCTGGCATCAGGGTTTTGGCAAGTTCCTTCATGAAGTTGTCGTTGATACCGACATCGCTCAAGGTTCCCGAAATAGCCCCGGCTCCTGCGCCTACGGCGGCACCCAGGAGGGGGTTCATGAAGATCAGACCGATCAGGGCGCCCCAGAAGCCACCGCCGATCGCGCCGGCCGAGGTAAGGTCGAAAACCTGATTCAGCTTGACCTTGCCGTCGGCCTGCCTGATGGCCACCACCGCATCCTCGAGGTCGACCAGGTACTCCCGCTGCATCTTCAGGAACTTGAGGCGCACTTCCTCGGCCTGGTAGGGTTGATCGTAGGCAATCACGATAAGCTCACTCATGTTTCCTTACCTCTCTCTGATTGATTTTGTTGCTTGCGTTTCAGACACCTGACTGAATCCGGCCCGCCTACTGGCTGCCGACTGGGGGCCAAGCCGCGGTTTGGCCCAAGCGATTATACGGACGGTCCATTGGCCCGCGCCAGCGCGCTCACAGGGCTTGCACTTCTGCAAGTTCGAAGATTCCGGCTATAGTAGGGCGTCCACACCGCCGCCTGCGCAGGGAATCGACACTGCATCCCGCTCATGGGCGGTAATCCCTATCCAACAACTTCAAAAATCGACGCCATGCGCGTATTGCACGCCGCCCTGATCCTATTGCTCACCGCGAGTCTCGCCGGGATTGCCCGCGCCGCCGATAGCTTCATCGTACTTTCCTATCACGAGGTCGAGGATGTGGTCCCCAAGGAAGAAACGCTGGGGCGCACCGTGGTCAGCCACGACAATCTCAAGGCTCAGTTCGCCTGGCTCAAACAGAATGGCTACCACGTCATAAGCGTGCAAAACCTGCTCGACGCCAAGGCGGGCAAGGGAAAATTGCCGGAGAAGGCGGTGCTGCTCACCTTCGACGATGGCGACGTCAGCTTCTATACCAAGGTTTTCCCCTTGCTCAAGCAGTACCGCTATCCGGCCATGATCGCCCTGGTCACCAGTTGGATGGACATTCCCCCGGGCCAGTCCTTCGTTTACGACGAGGGCGAGGAACCCTGGAAGCGAGAGCGCTTTTTGAGCTGGGCCCAGGTCAAGGAATTGGTGCAATCAGGCCTCGTCGAAGTGGCTTCCCACACCCATGCGATGCATAAGGGCCTGGTCGGCAATCCGCAGGGCAATACCCAGCCCGCCGCCGTGACCCGGCAGTACGACGCGACCCGCCACGCCTACGAGGACGAGAAAGCCTACCTGCAGCGCGTGCGCCAGGATCTGCACGACAGCGCCAAGGACATCCAGCAGCATCTCGGTGTCCGACCACGCGCCGTGGTCTGGCCCTATGGCGAGTTCAACCAGGCCCTGATGGAAAGCGCCAAGGGCGAAGGCATGGTGCTGGGCTTCCAGCTCGGGGACAGCCGCAACACGCTCAATGATCTGAGCGCCATCAAGCGCCTGCTGGTAGCGGAGAATCCGGATATCGAGCAATACGCCAATGTCGTGACGACAATGCGCGCCGGCCGGCCGGTGCGGGTGATGCACGTGGACCTGGATTATATCTACGATCCAGACCCCGCTCAGACCGAGAAGAATCTGGGCTTGCTGCTGGATCGCATGCACAAGATCCACCCCAACACGGTCTACCTGCAGGCCTTCGCCGACCCGGACGGTGACGGCAACGCCGATGCCCTGTACTTTCCCAACCGGCACCTGCCCATGCGCGCCGACTTGTTCAACCGCGCCGCCTGGCAGATCAAGACGCGCCTGAGGGTCCGGGTCTATGCCTGGATGCCGGTGCTGGCCTTTCAGGTCAAGGCCCCACCTGACTGGCGGGTGCAGGAGTGGAAGGACGGCAAGCCGCAGCCGGGCAGTCATATCTACCAGCGGCTCTCGCCATTTCATCCGCAAGCGCGCCGTGTGATTGGCGAGATATACGAAGACCTGGCCAAGCATGCCCATTTCGGCGGGTTGTTGTTCCACGATGACGCCATCCTGTCGGACTTCGAGGACGTGAGCCCCGCCGGCATGACGGCTTTGAAGCAAGCCGGGCTGCCACGGGATTTCGAGACCCTGCACGGTACCGCCGCCATGCGCATGCAATGGGCGCAGTTCAAGACCAAGGCCCTGGACGACTTCACGCTGGAGTTGGCCAACAAAGTGCGCTACTGGCGTCCGGACCTGCGCACGGCGCGCAACCTGTATGCCCTGCCCCTGCTCAAACCCTACTCCGAAGAATGGTACGCGCAGAACTTCGATTCAGCCCTCAAGACCTACGATTACGTGGCCATCGAGGCGATGCCGCTGATGGAGGAAGCAGCCAACCCGGACGCCTGGCTGACGGAGCTGGTGCTGAAGGCGGCGTTGCACCCGGAGGGCTTGGCCAAAACCGTGTTCGAGCTCCAGGGCGTGGACTGGCGGAATCACAGCGACATTCCCATGGACCTGTTTGCCGGACAATGGCGTCGAGTGGAGGAACTGGGGGGTCGGCACATCGGCTATTACCCGGACAACGTGTTCCGCGATCAACCCAAGGCCGGCGTGCTGAAAGACCTGTTTGCCCTACCGGTCATGCCGTAGCCGGCCCCCACCGGTTAGTGCGGCATGTGAGCTCGCCTGCAAGGAGCTGAAGTCTGCGTGGCATGCCAACCACCAGATTACCCCTGACCCAAGCGTCTGACCGCGCTGTCTGGGTCACGGTCATTCAGGCGTCAACCGGCCCAGAAGCGAGCGACGCCAGATAGCACCATCGCGCCCGCGCTCCTCTGGTGCCGTGAATTCATAGCGGTAGATGCTCAAGCGGAGATGGCGCGGCGGCGCGCCGGGAAACGGATTGTCCGCAAGCAGGCCGATCACCGGCGCGGAACCCGCCTTCAATCGCTGCAGGAAATTTGCGAGCCATTCACTGCGGCGGGGATCGCCCAGGGCGGCGAACCACATCTGCCAGTCCAGCCGCGGCTGGTGGGGGATATTCCAGGCCAGCGGCCGCGCCGGGTCGCCTGGCTTGTAGGGAAATGCGTAAGGCAGCCAGTCGATCCCGTCTCGGGAACCCTCCACGATGATCTCGCGGCGCTCCGTCGTCATGACGGCGAACGGCCCATAGCCGTTGACCATGCCCCAATTGGAGGCCAGGCGGGCGAGTGCGTAGAGGGGTTGAACCGGCGGGCGCCGGTTGATGTCCATCCATAGCCTGAGGGCGCAGACAGTCAGGATCAAGGCCGCCAGCGTGCCGATCAGATAAGTGGCGAGCCGTCCCGGAGCATCTGTTGAACCTGCGTGAGCTTCAGAAATCCTGGCTCCCAGAGGGCGGCGAAGATTGCCGTCATCGAGCAGGAATACGCACAGAGCGATGGTCAGCAGGTTGAAGAAGGTGTAATTGCCGGTGAGGATGATGGCCCCTTGCAGGGCCACGAAACACACCGCCGCCACCAGCCTCCCCCGGCGTCCGCAGAACACCAGGAATGGCACGGCCAGTTCGATGACGAACACGGCGACCGTAGCCGCCTGCAGCCAGGCTGCAGGCGCATGGTGGGCATACCAGGCCAGGGGGCTGGGCAGGGGCTGGGTTTCGAAGTGGTAGTTCAGGGCGGTCAGGTTGCGCCAGGTGGGGTCGCCACTGGCCAGCTTGACCACGCCTCCCATGAACATGAAGCGGAACAGCAGCCAGCGATACAGCCAGACCGCGATAGACGGCGCGAGGCGCAGGAACAGGGCAAGAAAGCCGGACTCCAGCAGCAGCATGTCCCATTGGAAGGACGTGAAGTCCTGCCCCACCGATACCAGCGAGAGATAGAGCCCGTAGCAGAGCAGCAGCGCCACGCGCTCGAACACATTCAGCAGCAGGGCCAGGGCCGCCGCCATGCCGACATAGCATGCATCCATCAGCAGGTCGTCGGATACGCCCAGCCAGAACAGCGTGGGCAATTCGAGCCAGGCCGCCCCGCCCCAGCGCGCCCTGGCGGCATCCAGGAACTCGGCCGCCGGCAGGATGCCTTCGGCGCCGATCAGGCCGTTAATCTGAGCAGAGAGGGATGCGAAAGCGGCGAAATAGATCAGCGCCAGCAGGCGCAGAAAGATCCACGCAGCGAGTGGCCCGGTCATGGCGATGCGCTTGCCCCAGGCATCGGGCCGTGTTTCAGGAAGGCACGTCCACGCAGAAGCGCTGGATCAGTCGGCTCAGCAGATCCACGGTCGGCGCGATGCGGTCCAGGCTGAGGAACTCGTCCGGCTGATGGGCCTGTTCGATGTCGCCCGGCCCCCACACCACGGTCTCCGTGCCCAGCAGCGACAGGAACGGGGCTTCGGTGCCAAAAGCCACGGAGCCCGCCGCCTGGCCGGTCAATTCCTCGAAGCTGCGCACCAGAGTCGCGTCAGCCGGCGTCTCGAAGGGCGGCAGCCCCTCGAAAAGCGGCGATACCTCCAGGCGCAACCCGGGATACTCCGCCACGACCCGCGCCAGGCGCTCGGCCATGGCATCGCGCAGTGCCTGCGGCTGCATGCCCGGCAGCGGGCGGATGTCGATCTGGGTCTCGCAATGGGCGCAAATCCGGTTGGGATTGTCGCCGCCGTGGATGGAGCCGAGGTTTAAGGTGGGCACCGGGATATGAAACTGTGGATTGCGGTAACGCGCCTGCAACTCCTGCCTCCAGGCAAGCAACTCCCGGAGAGCTGCCTGCATGCCTTCGATGGCATTGGCGCCCAGGGAAGGGTCGCTGGAATGGCCGGCGTGCCCGAAAATACGGATGCTCTCCATCATCACACCCTTGTGCATGCGCACCGGCCGCATCCCGGTGGGCTCGCCGATCACAGCGTAGCGACCGGGCCTGAGTTGGCTGGCCAGCAACGACCGGGCGCCGGACATGGAACTTTCCTCGTCGGCGGTGGCCAGTAGGGTCAACGGATGGCGCAACGCCTTGGCCTCGAAACGGCGCGCCGCCGCGATGGCCACGGCGAAAAAGGCCTTCATGTCGCAACTGCCAAGACCGTACAAGCGCCCATCGCGTTCCAGGCCGGCGAAGGGGTCCATGGACCAGGCGCCCTCGTCGAAGGGCACCGTGTCGCTGTGACCCGCGAGGACCAGGCCTTCTCCGGCTTCACCTGTTCCGCCCAACCGGGCCAGCAGGTTGGCCTTGTTCTGGGAAACCGGCAGCACCTCCACGGCAAATCCCAGGGACTCCAGCCATCCTGCCAGAAGGTGGATAACCTCAAGATTGCTCTGGTCCATCCGCGGGTCGGTGCAACTGACGGAGGGCCGTGCGATGAGGGCGCGGATCATGGGGATGACTTCAGGTACGAGCGGGGACATCAAGACTCCGTGACGAGCTGGGATAAGGTTTGATTTAGTCACCAGCGGGGGGCAGCGTCAACTCAGTATTCGAACTGATAGATCACACCCACACTGCTGCTGGCGCCGCCGGTGGAGCCGGTCGCCGATCCGGTGCCTACGCTGGCTTCCAGCTTAAGACCCCGGGTGACGTCGATCTGCACCGTGCCCTGGGTGGAATTGAGCGAGGCGCCCTGCTTGGCGCCCACGTAGACGCCAGGCGCCACGTAGCGCCCGCCCTCCAGGGTGGGACCCTTGCCGCCGCCCCCAAACGACAGACGGTCGAGCCCCAGCCGTTCGCGCACGCCCCCCAGGGCATCGCCGCCGATGGGGGTGAGGCCGGCGAGCGAGGCCAGGGCGGCGCCAATCTGCACCAATTCGAAGGGGCTCAGACTGGACGAGCCGCGCCCGAACAGCAATTGCGCCAGCACCTCATCCTGAGGCAGCGAAGGGCTGCTGCTCAGGCTGATCTTCGGTTTCTGCGCCGTGCCCGTCACCTCGAGTTTGGCGGTGACATTGCCATTGGCGGATTCCGCGAGGAAGTTGAGGCTGGGATCGGTGATGCGGCCGCCATCGAATCCGACCACCCCGCGGCTGAAGTTCAAGGTCTGCCCCGCCAGACTGAACTGTCCGCGGCGCATGAAGAACCCGCCCTCCGGTTGCAGGTTCTGCAAGCTACCGAGCAGCCGTACCCTGCCCCCGAGTTCCGCATCGAGGCCGCGTCCACGCACGAAGACAGCGGAAGGCGCTGCCACCTTGAGATCCAGCGCGAGGTCTAGCTCCTTTTCTGGGGTAGGCGGCTGTGGCTCGGTACCTGCTTCGCGCACATTGAGCACGGCGATGTTGGCAGGCATCCGCTCCGGGATGCGAATCTCGGCGCGGTTGATCTTCAGATTACCGCTGGCCGTCAGTTTCTCGTTCAAGCGTCCCTTGAGCTCGACATCCGCATCGAGATTGGCCTCCAGGCGTTCACTCGAGAGCAACGTGGCCTTGCGTGCCGCAATACGGATATCCAGCGGCATGCCGGCATCATTCCACCCCAGGGTTCCCTGCGCGGAAAGGCTGCCGGTGCCCGCCCTACCCTGCAGCCGAACCAGACGCAGATTGTCGCCCTCCGCCTGCGCCAGTCCGTTCAGTCCGAGCAGATGCATACCCTGAACATAATCCTGCCATTCGCCCTGCTCCAGGGCGATGCGCCCGTTGATGCGGGGTTCGGACAAGGAGCCTGCCACACTGCCATCCAGCGCGAGGCGGCCACGGGCGCGGCGGCCGCCAGCGGCCAGCAACGGCTCCAGCAGTTTGAGATCGGCCTGACCGCCTCCCTTCAGTGCAAACTGGCCCTGCGCGGACAGGGGCGCAATTCCCTCAACCTTCAGGTTCAGCCCGGAACCTGCCGTAAGGCCTGCGTCAAGGTCGGCATGAACCCCATCCAACCTGGCCGAGGCGCGCAATTTCGCGGCTGGCAATCCGCCCACGGTCCCGCTGCGCGCGCGCAATCCATCCGCATTCAACGCGATCTCGCCGCGAAGTGCGGAAACCGGCCCGACCAAGTGCACATTCCCCGCGATCGAGCCGTCCAGCAGCAGGCCCGGTTGCACCGCCGCAGCCAAGGAAGCCGGCAGCCCGCTCAGGTTCGCTGCCACGTCCAGGCTGGGCGCAAAACGCCCCCGCACATCCAGTTCACCGGTGCGCAAGCCCAGTCGCAGTTGGTCCACACCGAACGCTTCGCCAAAACGGAGACGCACCGGCTGTAGCAGCTTGAGCGTCTCCTTCTTCCAAGTCGTATTCATCTCATCGAGCGTCAGCACGGACCCCGGCAGGTCCAGTCGGCCCTTGCTGGCCAGGGTCAGGTCGCTCCCGGCCAGCCCCTGGGCGCCGCCCTGCAAGGTAAAGTCCAATGCGTCGAGCGCGCCGGAAGCCTTCAATTGGGCATGGCCCTGAGTTTCTTTCCACGTCCAGCCATCGAGGTTCACCGTGCCGTCCAGCAGCGGCCGCCGGCACAGGGGATCGAAGGCGCTCACGTCCGCCTGCAGGGCTTGGCCGGACAGCCCGTCCATCAGGCTCAAGCCAAAGCTTTCGACCACCATTCGCGCCTGCTGCCTGCCGCCTGTTTCCCGCGTCGACAGCGCGGCAGAGAGACTGCCGGCCAGCGGCTTTCCCACTAGCGGCGCGAGATCAGACAAGCGCTCGAAGGCGAGATCGAGGTTCCCGGTCGGAAATGCCGCGCCTTTGGCCAGGCTCATTGCACCGCCTGCGCGCAGGCTCCGCCAGCGGGCGCGCTCGACCGACAGACGCCAGCCAGCCGTGCCGTTCTGCAGTCGGGTCAATAGGTTCAGGTCCGATCCTGCGAGTGCGCCGTTCGCATTCAGCACGAATTCGGGCTGCGAAGGCAGGCCACTGGATTCAAGCTTGAGCGCAAGCGGCCCCTTGGGCAGGTTTCGCACCGCCAGTTCCCCGTTCGCGTCCAGCCTGGCGGCGAAGGACTTGAGCGGCCCGCTCAGCGCGCCCTTCGCCGTCATGTGCCCCGAAAGATCCGGCGCGAGCTGCTTTAAGTCGGACAGCGCGAGCGTCCAGGCGAAGTCCATCAGATCACGTGCAAGCCCTCCTGCCGCTTCGAATCGCAGTGACCGCCCGTCCATACGGAGACGCTCCAGCTTGATGTCGTCTCCCTTGAGCGTCATCGCTCCCTCCAGGCGGCCGGCCTCACCCACCAAACCCGGCAGAGGCCCTTGGCCTTCCGTGATGGCTACCGCCCCGTCCACCGACAGGCCAAACGTCTGGTCGCGCCAATCGAAGCGGCCGGACAGGTTTGAGCGCCCTTTCAGGCTCAGGCCGGTCAGTTCGGCCAGGGGAGCCAGCTCGGGCAGTTGCAGGCTCACCTCACCGGACAGCGGTCCGAATCCCGCGAGGCGGCCCCGCGCTTGGACCAACGGATGCCGCAGGCTGAAATTAACGGTTTGCGCACGGAAATCCGCGTCCCCCGCCAGCAGCCATGGCGATTCTGCGATGCGCTCAGGGCTGGCAATGGGCAGGCGCAGGCCCTCCGCGCGCCCGTCCACATGCAACTGGCCGGCATCGCCATGCCAGTCCAGATTGAGTTCGTGTAGGCTCGTTGCTCCTGCATCCAATCCCCGCAGCAGGAAATGGCCGTTGGCGGTCATGGCCTGAAATGGCCCAACGATGGAAGCCTGCAGCGAGGCGGCCTGCCAGGCGACGCCGTCCACGGGCTGCATGGCGGGCGTCGTGCCGCTGGCGCTGAGGTCGGCCGCCCCTGCAATCAGATTCACCGTGCCATCCAGTTTCAGCCGGGCCGGACCCGCCGTCAGGCTGGTGAAGACGGCTACTGCATCCCGCGGACCCTGGAGGCGCGCATTGAGGGCCAGAGGACCGATGGCTTCGAGACCGACTAGAGAGGCGATCATGCCTTCCGGCCGTTCCTGCGCCCGCACCGTCGCCCGAATTCCGTCCGCGTCCACCTGCGCCGCCAGCAAATACAGGTCCTGGCCTTCCAGTTCCTGGAGGCGCGCCTCACCCTGGCCCTGTTCCAGGCTATCAAGCCGCAAACCTGCGTGCAGGCTGAATGTCCTGCCGGCGCTGCCGGCAATCCCGGCGGCCAGTTCCAGCCGTCCCACGTCCAGTTTTTCCAATTCGACCCTCACAGGCAGGCCGCTCACCGGCTCATTCGTCTGCGGCGTCTCCTCCTGCGCCGGCAACCGCGCCAACACCAGGCGCTCGGCGGCCAGGCGGTCCACGCGGACGGTGCTCGACAGGAGGGCGAGCGGCGACCATTGTAGTGACAGGTTCTCCACGACCAGCCAAGACCCCTGCGCATCGCCGATGGTCAGCCTGTGTGCCCTCAAGGAAACCGGCAGGCGCCCCGACAATCCTTCAATGGCCACCGTTCCATCGGTTACGCTCGACACGGTAGCTATCAGCCATTGCCGCCCCGGTCCGGTGTTCGCCGCCAGTAGCAGCGTCGCTAGCAGGACCAAAGGCGCCGCCAGCAGCACCAGGAACCAGCGCCAGAGCCTCGGGCGAACGGCCATCAGAAGGCCTGCCCTACGCCGATGTACAGCTCGAACGCGCTGCCGCCGGGTAATTTGTTCAGCGGCATGGCCACATCCAGCCGGATAGGACCGAAGGATGTGTAATAGCGCGCGCCCAAACCGGCGCCAAAGCGCCAGGTGCCGCTGAAAGGCGAGCCGCCGGCATTCACCTGACCCGCATCGACGAACGCCACCGCGCCATAGTCATCCAGGATGCGCTGGCGGAACTCCACCGTGGCGGCGGCGATGTTGGTGCCACCCATGGGCCGGTCTTTGCGGAATTGCGGACCGATGGACTGGAACTTGAAGCCACGTACCGTGGCGCTGCCGCCGCCGTAGAAGCGCTTGTTGGGCGGCAGGTCGAACTGCCCCGCGCCCTCCACGTCGCCCACCAGGCCGCGCAAGGCGAGGACACTGCGGCCGGGGTCGGCCAGGTCCAGGTAGGCGGAGCCCGAGGCCTGCAGAATCACGAAGGGCGACGTGCTGCTGCCCGCCAGAGGCTGCATAGGCGTAATCGCAGCCGTCGCGCGCAGGCCCCGCGTCGGTTCCAGCAAGCTGTCGCTGCTGTCGTACTTGAGCGTGAGCGGCAGACCCAGCAACGTGTAATTCCGCGTCACGCCCTCCTGGGTGATACGGGCCTGCTCGCCGGAAAGGCCAAAACTGTAGCTCCAATAGTCGAAGAACTTGCGGCTAAGTTGCAGGCTGCTGGATATCGATTTTTCGTCGTAGGAAATCAGGCTCTGCTTGAGTGCGCCGAGGTCCGCCTGCAAAGACTGGTCGCGCAACAGGAAGTCAGGCTTGAGAAAGTTGGCGGCCAGACTGTAACCGATGCCGGTGGTGCTGGAGCCGCCCAACTGCGATACCCCGGCGATGAGGCTGAGCCGCTCTGCCTGCCCCAGCAGGTTGTAATGCCGCCAGGTGCCGGACAGGCTGCCGCCCAGGTCCGTGGAATAGGCCGCGTTGGCGCTGACGGAATGCGGTTTGCGCTCTTTGACCTCGAAAGTCAGCGGCAGTCGGCCCTGCGCATCGAGTTGCCCGGACGGTGCCGCCCGCACCGAGGCAAACACGCTAAGGGAGAACAGGTCCTCCCGCGCCTTTTCGATAGCGCGCGGGTCGAACAACTGGCCCGGATGAACCATCAGGCGGCGGCGCAGGAAGGGTTCCTCCACCTGTTCCAATCCCTTGAACCCGATCGTCCCCAGTTCGACCCGCGGCCCCGCGTCGACCTTGAAATACACGTCCAGGGCCTTGGCCGGACGGTCGAGCACGGCATCTGGCTCGGCGACCTTAGCCAAGGCATAGCCCGCGTCCTGCAGGGCCTGCAAGAGCTTTTCCTTAGCTGCCAGAACCTTGGGCGCCAAAGCCGGCTCGCCTGCGTGTATCCCCAATTCCTCACGCACCTGGCTTGGCACGCTGCCTTGAATATCGATGTCTCGCAAGCGGAACAATGGGCCCAGCCGCACGGATACGGCCACCTTGACCGGCTGGGCGGGGTGGCTGGCAAGGATGTCGGGCAGGTCGGGGTCATCCAGGGTATGGCCATCCATCAGCATCAGGATCGAGCCACCGTAATAGCCGAAGCTGCGCAGCGCCGTCTGGAAGCGCTGCAGGTCCTCCCGCGAGCGCGCCATCAGACCAAAAGGCCCTACCGGTGCCTTTTGTTGCAATTCCATCAAGACGGAGGAATCGCGCAGGGCTTGATCGAGTTCGGCCTGTCCCGTGGGAACAATCCCGACCTCGTATGGCTGCGGGTCCGAAGCCTTGGCGCCATACCCGAAACAGACCAGGAGAATGGGCAGAATGATCCGGTAAACTTTGCGAATCTGCCTAGCCAGAGACACGCCGCTGTTCCAGGTCATCGTTGGCCGCTCGAAGGGCTATGTCGGCTGGGCTTACATCCTCTGAACGAGCGCCCGATCGCAAGGGATCAGGCCAGCGCCTGACCCAGGGGCGCTCTTCAGAACATCGGAACCCCCAAGGCCAAAAGAGCAGCTCTAGTGGGGCATGCCGGAGGTGACGTAAACGGGTTTCTCCCGCAAGGCAGGGTCGAAGTGGCGGCGGCGGTCGCCATTGCGTATGCGCTTTTCAGCGCCACCGAATTCCCGGCTGGTGCGAGAGTAGTAGTCGCGCCGGTCCGTGTGACGCCGGTCGTCGAAGTGCTCGTACCAACACTGGCAATAGGTGCGGTCACAGTGCGGCAGCGGCACGATGGGCGCCAATCGGCATAGATAACGGGTGGAGGGCAACTGCCGGACAGCCGCGCATGCCAGCGATTCATCGTAATTGATGGTCACACAGCGAAAAGGCAAACGCCGCCGACTGCTTCTGGCCAAGCGCCTAGCCCTGGCTTCTCGGTAGAAATACCGCACAATCCACACCGACAACAGGAAGATAAGCGTCAGTATGATCGGACCGATCATGAAAAATCCCTCTTCGTTCTCTGAAGTCACTGGGATTCTACGCATTATGCGTCCGAAGACCAAGTCTTCGCCGTCAATTGGCGTCATCTCACCGCTAGGGACTTTCCCTACCTCACCTTACAACCCACTTCACTTTGCACTGGAAGCACATGCCGCCCCTGGCAGATGGTTGGTTTTCAAGTTGAGATCGCGTGACTAAACCGAGAATGCACTACTTCGAAACATGCTGCCCATTGCTGGACCCACAGTGATTCCCTCGCAAGGCCTGGTTTCTTTTATTTCAATAAGATATACCATGGCACAGATCTGGCTTAATTATATGAGCAAAACCTGAATGAGTTGCGGACGGCCGGCTAGGAACTCTACCCGACCCGGCGTTGGCAGGCCCGGACAAATTCCCATCCAGCGTTTGTCGGTAAAGGCAGGTGAGCTTGATAGCGCGAATCAAGCCGTGTCGGGGTATGGCGACACTATAACCTGCCGATGGTATTCGTCCTGGCAATTAGCGTCAAGCTGTGGTCCAATCAGGCTAGCAATAAACTCAACATAAATTGCGGACCAATAATAATGACAGGCAGTCAACATGTTCACACACACGGGGGTGTACGCCATGAGACGAAATTTTTCTTATTTTCCACTACCTTCCAGACACTTGTCGAAAAAACCAGCCAAGCGGAAGACGGCTTCTGCGGTAATTGATCTGGTGTCGCGGATTTTGAAGACTTCCATGAAGGATGCCATGGCGCACTGGCGCGCCTGACACAAAGCACCGCATCCATCGACGCGCGTATCCGCGCGCGGTGAAAACGACGGCAACTTAGCCAGCCCGTCCTCCGCGAGGACACCTTGGCGCTGGAGACTCGACCTCAGCGCAGACAGCCGGCGAGTTCGGTGAGCATGCGCTCAGCGACGTTCGGCTCCTCGCTTATGTAGTGCCGCGCCGTGGCTTGCCGGCGTAGCCAGGTGTACTGGCGTTTGGCAAATTGGCGCGTGGCGATGATGCCGCGTTGAATCATGGCTGGGTATTCGACCTGCCCGTTGAGGTAGGACCAGACCTGCCTGTAGCCCACC
Organism: Methyloterricola oryzae; assembly: GCF_000934725.1. Lineage (NCBI taxonomy): Bacteria > Pseudomonadati > Pseudomonadota > Gammaproteobacteria > Methylococcales > Methylococcaceae > Methyloterricola > Methyloterricola oryzae. The sequence goes on along the minus strand of NZ_JYNS01000002.1, from coordinate 266,051 downwards.
GCACGGATGGACGGCATGGATTCGTCCAGATCGCCACGCCGATACAAGCGCTCCACTTCCTCGACCAATCCACCCTCCAGCATGCCTTGAAACCGCTGCGCGATGCGCTGATGCAGCAGCTCGCGACTGGAAGGCGCCAGAACAAGACGAATGAAGTCAACGGGCGGAGGCACTTGTGCGGCCTGCTCACACAGGCTGGAGATCGGAACGCCGCTCACCCTGTAGACTTCCAAGGCCCTCTGAATGCGCTGCGGATCGTTGGGGTGAATGCGCGCCGCCGCTTTCGGATCCACCTCAGCCAAAATCTGGTGCATGCGCTGCCAGCCCATATGGCGGGCTTCCTCGTCGATCTGCCGGCGGATATCGGGATCGGCTTCCGGCAAGTCGGCGAGGCCGTTGAACAAGGCGTTGAAATAAAGCATGGTGCCGCCGGCGAGCACCGGCACTCTTCCCCGCCCCGCAATCTCGCCGATCAGTTCCAGGGCGCGCGCTCGGAACTGGCCGGTGGAGAAGGCTTCGGCGGGATCGAGGATGTCCAGTAAATGGTGGGGGACGCCCTGCCTCTCGTCCACACTGGGCTTGGCCGTGCCAATGTCCATGCCACGGTATACGAGGCCGGAATCCACGCTGATCACTTCCCCATCCAGTGCACGGCACAGCCGAATGGCGGCAGCGGTCTTGCCGGAAGCCGTCGGCCCCATGAGGGCCAGGGCTTTTGGAATGGAAGGGCTATTCATCGCCCGCGCAGGAAGAAACGATCCAGATCCTTGGTGGACAGCTCGACCCATGTAGGTCGGCCATGGTTGCACTGGCCGCTGTTCTCGGTTTGCTCCATTTCCCGCAGCAGCGCATTCATCTCTGGCACCGTCAGGCGCCGATGGGCTCGCACCGAGCCATGACAAGCCATGCTGGCCAGAACTGCTTGGGCAGCCTGCTCAAGTTGCAGGCTGTGCCCGTGGGTCGACAACTCCGCCAGGACATCCCGCAACAAGGCCTCGGCGTCACTGCTGCCGAGCAGTGCGGGTACTGCCCGCACCAATACCGCATCCACGCCCGAGCGCGTGACGCTCAGCCCAAGCCGGGCCAAATCGCCGCCGTGCTGTTCCGCCAGGTCTGCCTCAGCCTCGCTGAGTTTAACGTTCAGCGGCAACAACAAGGGCTGGCTGACCACATCGCCGCCGGCGTGCTGCCGCTTGAGCTTTTCGTAGGTCACGCGCTCATGGGCGGCATGGGCATCCACCAGGACCAGACCCGTACGGGTCTCGGCCAGGATGTAGATATTGTGCACATGGGCGATGGCGAAGCCCAGCGGGGGAAAGGACGCTTCCGTCTCGGCCGGCGCATTTCGCGGCATTTCCGCTGGACGGTAGAGATGCTCCAGAGCCACCTGGGGCTCCAGCACATGCAAGGGGAGCGAGGATTGCAGCGGCGGGCGGGAAGATCCCGCCGCGACGGGCCTCGATGCCAGTTCCTGAGGCTCGGGAAACGTGGGTTGCGGCACCGAGTCCGGTGATGCCGAAAGGCCAGCGCGACTCTCCGGCTTCACGCCGGCCAGTGCGCGCCCCAGGGCGCCAAACAGGAAGTCATGCACCAGGCGGCCGTCGCGGAAGCGCACCTCCAGCTTCGCAGGATGGGCGTTGACGTCCACCAGGGCCGGGTCCATATCCAGGTAGAGAACGTACACCGGTTGACGCCCGTGATACAACACATCGTGGTAGGCTTGGCGCACCGCATGAGTTACCAGGCGATCCCGCACCAGGCGGCGGTTGACATAAAAGAACTGCTGATCGGCCTGGGCCCTGGAAAACGTGGGTAGCCCCACCCAACCATGCAGGCGCAGCCCCGCCGATGCATAATCGACCGTCAAGGCGTTTTCCAGAAAGGCCTCCCCGCACACCAGGGCCAGGCGCTCGTTCTGCTCCGCAACTCCCTCGGCCGGGCGCAATTTCAGCACCTCCCGCTGATTGTGGCGCAATTGAAAGCCGATATCGAAACGGCTCAGGGCCATACGGCGCAACAGCGTGTCCACATGGCCGAACTCGGTCTTGTCGGTGCGCAGGAACTTGCGCCGCGCCGGGGTGTTATAGAACAGGTCGCGCACTTCAACGCTGGTGCCCTTAGGGTGGGCCGCGGGCTCGATCTGGAAGTCGCTCTCGCTGCCGTCGGCGAGGATGCGCCAGGCTGTCTCCGCCTCCGGCACCCGCGTCGTCAGGCTGAGCCGTGCGATGGAACTGATGCTAGGCAGGGCTTCGCCGCGAAATCCCATACTGGACACCCTTTCCAGGTCGTCCAGGCTGGCGATCTTGCTGGTGGCATGGCGCGACAGGGCCAGCGGCAGTTCATCCTTATGAATGCCGCAGCCATCATCCCGTATCCGGATCAAGCGCAGCCCGCCCATTTCCACATCCACCTCGACGGATCGGGCGCCGGCGTCAAAGGCGTTTTCCAACAACTCCTTGACGACAGAAGCTGGGCGCTCCACCACCTCGCCGGCGGCGATCTGGTTGACCAGTTGCGGGGGTAATAGGCGTATTGGCATGCGGCGCTCCGACAGGGCTGCATTCTACCAGACCCATGGCGGCTCGAAGGGAAAGGGCTGCGCTTGGATTTTGCCCCAGTCTCGGGGATGAAAGTTGCTGAAGCCGGCGACGCTCAGTCTTGCGCCACCAGTATGTCTGCGGATGTGGCGGCCTCCTGCTGCGTGCCCTGGGACGGGGCATGCGGGCCTCGATCGGCGAAATAGGCGCGTATCCCGCGAAATACCGCCCGCGCGACCCGCTCCTGGTATTTCGTGCTGAGCAGGTTTTTCTCTTCGTCCGGATTGGAGATGAAAGCCGTTTCCACCAGCAGCGATGGCACGTCCGGCGATTTCAGCACCACGAAGCCGGCTTTCTGGACTTCACGGTGATGAAGCTCGTGCCCCTTCCCGAGTTCGTCCAGAATGTGCGCGGCGGCATGATCGCTGTCCTCGATGGCCGCATTCTGGGACAGATCCAACAGCACGGACGCCAGTACCTTGCCCTTGTCGCGCAACTGCACGCCGCCCACCAGATCCGCGCTATTTTCCCGATCAGCCAGCCAGCGCGCCGCGACGCTGCTGGCGCCGTTGTTGGAAAGCGTGAAAACAGACGAGCCTTTGGCTTCGGCATTGATATAGGCATCGGCATGCAGGGACACGAACAGGTCGGCGTGTTCGCGGCGGCTGATGTCGGCGCGCTCTGCCAACTGCACGAACTGGTCGGATTGCCGCGTGAGCACGGCGCGCATGCCCGGCTCCGCGCGGACCATCGCCTCCAGCTTGCGGGCGATGGCCAGCACCACATCCTTCTCACGGGTCCCTGCCGGCCCGATGGCGCCCGTGTCCTTCCCGCCGTGACCGGCGTCGATGACGATGATGCGTTCCTGGGAACGGGACTTGCGCGCAGCCGCCGTGACCTTCTTGGCATCCGCCTTGGAATCCGTCTTTGGGGCAACCCGCTCGCTGGCTGCGGCGGCCCGCGATGGCCCGGTCTCTACCCGGGGCGAGCCTGTCGGCCTGGCCGCGGCCGCGTTACCATCTTCGGCCAACTGGATGACCCATTGCTGGCCCTGATGGGCCGGAAAACAATGCGCACTCACCTGCTTCTTGAGGTCAATCCGCAGGGTCATGCCGTGCCCATCCGCAGAGGCCTTTATGCCTTCAACCAGGGGATGGGACGCCGGGGGCTGTTTCAATGTGGCGGCCATCTGCGTGTCGCGCAAGCGGAACACCAGTCGGCGGTGGTTTGGATCCAGACTCAAGGATGATTCGGCGGGGGCGGAAAGATCCAGCAACAGGCGCGCGTGCCGGTCCGCAGTCGCGAGACTGATGGATTTAAGCTGACTGGCGGCTGCGGCATCTGCAACCAGCAGCGACAGCAGAAAAACAAGGCGACTTGCAATATTCAACATAACCGTCCGACGACCGCCTCGCGGGCCCATGACCTTAACGCAGCAAGCGGAATGGCCGCAAGCTTTTTCTTATTAAAATGTCGCGAAGCGACTTCATGTCCCCCGCGCATGTCCGCACAGGGAGCCGGCCTGAACGCCAACGCGGTCTGTGCTGCAGTGTCGCGTGGCGCCCCGGCCGCTTACGCGTCCATCATCGCCCTCAGTACAGCCTCGCCGCAGGGGGTTGAGGCCAGGGCCGAAAGCTGGCGTGATGTTCCGTGTACGAGCAAGGATAGATCAAGATCGGCAACTGGCAACAGGCCGGCGCCGCGCTCGGGCCACTCGACAAAGCAAATGGCATCGGGTCGGAAGAAATCCCGGATGCCCATCCACTCCAACTCCTCCGGATCGGCCAGCCGGTACAGGTCGAAATGAAAGAACGTCGCTTCCCCGATCCGGTATTCCTCCACCAGGGTATACGTGGGGCTTTTTACGGCGCCGGTGTATCCGCCGGCGCGCAGTGCGCCGCGCACCAGGGTAGTCTTGCCGGCTCCCAAATCGCCGTGCAGGAACACCACGCAGCCCGGGATCAGGGCGTCAAACAAGCGCCCGCCGAAAGCCAAGGTTTCCGCCTCGTCCGCCAGCAGCCGCTTCATGGATTGACCAGACGCCGCAGATGCGGAAAAAGATCCGAGGCCAGCAAACCGCGCTCGCCGCCCTCGGCGGCCGCCAGGTCTGCCGCCGCCGCATGCGCCACGACACCCATTTCTGCAGCCGTCTGCACACTCACTCCCTGGGCAATGAGGCCAGCGATGACGCCCGTCAGCACATCGCCCATGCCGCCCGAAGCCATGCCGGGGTTACCGAGCCGGCAGATGCGGGGCACGTCATCCCCACCGCGCACAAGGCTGCCGGCTCCCTTCAGCACCAGGACACCGCCGTATCGCTCCTGCAGACTCGCGGCGGCGGCGAAACGGTCGCGCTGAACCTCCCCCGAAGCGACTCCCAACAGGCGACCCGCCTCGCCCGGATGGGGCGTCAGCACCCAGTCATCCCGCCGGCGCGGATCGGCCGCCAGCAGATTGAGTCCGTCGGCATCCACCACCAGAGGCAGGGCAGAGTCGATTACGGCCCTGAATAGATCCCGTGCCCATGGGGATTGCCCGAGTCCCGGGCCGACCGCCACCACGCTGGCCGAGCGCAGCAGACCGTCCAGTTCCGCCGCCGATTCCACACCACGGCACATGAGTTCCGGGCGGGTCAGATTCAAGACCGAGGCATGCTGGGGCCGGGTGGCGATGGACACCAGTCCGGCGCCCACCCGCGCCGCTGCTTCCGCCGCCATGCGGGCCGCGCCAGCAAACCCGCAGTCGCCGCCCACCACCAGCACATGGCCGCAGTGGCCCTTGTGGGCGGTTCGGCTACGCGTAGGCAAATCCAGCGGCGGGCACGGAAGCAATTCCGCCGAAGCCTTCTGAGAATGCTGCACCGCCACCGGCGTATCCAGATCGGCGAAACGCAGCTCCCCGCAACAATCCGGGCCCTCGCCGGTGAACAGGCCCTGCTTGAGGCCGATGAAACTCACAGTGACCTGAGCGCGCACGGCCGCGCCCAGGATCGCGCCGGTGTCCGCATGGAGCCCCGAGGGAATATCCAGGGCCAGCACGCCGCCCGCAAAGCGGTTGATCGCACCGATCACCTGTTCGTAGACGCCGCTGACCGGGCGGTCCAGCCCGGTGCCCAGAAGCCCGTCCACCAGTACCTCGGCACCTTCGAAACCTTCCGGGATGAAATCCAGCACCGGACCATCCGCCTGGCGGTAATCCTGCCAGGCTTTCAGCGCATCGCCGCGCAAGTGTGCCGGGTCGGCGACCGGATAGACCCGCACGTCCATGCCCTCGGCCCTGGCCAGGCGCGCCAGCACATAGCCATCGCCGCCGTTGTTGCCGCTCCCGCACAGAACCGATACGGTGCGCGCGCCCGGCCAGCGCTGGCGGAGTACGTCCAGTGCCGCCGCGCCAGCCCGGCACATCAGCTCGTAACCTGGAATACCGATGGTTTCGATGGCGAAACGGTCCATCGCACGGACCTGCTCGGCCCGGAACAGATGCCGCGGCAAACTCGGATTGTCGTGGGTAGTCATTGGACGCTAAGCTAGTTTTACGCGGCGCGACTCGTGCGCCGGCCCTATCAGGTGCCCATTGTCGCCAAACCCCACACCGACGCCAAGCTCCGGATCTGAAGCGGAACCCGCATTGCCCGACACGGTCACCCTCGCCCGCCACATCAAGGCCTGGGGAAGGGAACTCGGCTTTCAGGCCCTGGGCATCACGGACATCGACCTCAGCGAGGCGGAGGGCCAACTGCAGGCTTGGCTGGACGACGGCTTCCACGGCGAGATGGACTATATGGCGCGTCATGGCAGCAAACGCAGCCGGCCGCAGGAACTGGTGCCAGGCACGCTGCGGGTCATCAGCGCGCGCATGGACTACCTGCCAGAACCTCGGGAAAGCCTGCGCGAGCGCCTGGAAGACCCCGCAGCGGCGTATATTTCGCGCTATGCCCTGGGCCGGGACTACCACAAGCTCATGCGAGCGCGCCTGCAGCAACTGGCCACGCGCATCGAAGCGGCGGTGGGGCCATTCGGCTATCGGGTCTTCACCGACAGTGCGCCGGTGTTGGAAAAGGCGCTCGCCGAAAAAGCCGGGCTGGGCTGGATCGGCAAGCATTCCAACCTGATCGACCGGAAGGCGGGCTCTTGGTTCTTCCTGGGCGAGATCTATACCGACCTGCCCCTGCCGGTGGACACGCCATTGCCCAATCATTGCGGCAGTTGCAAGGCCTGCATCGACGTCTGCCCCACCCGGGCCATCGTCGCACCTTACCGGGTCGACGCGCGCCTTTGCATCTCCTACCTGACCATCGAACTCAAGGGTCCCATCCCGCTGGAACTGCGACCGGCCATGGGCAACCGTATCTTTGGCTGCGACGATTGCCAAATGGTCTGCCCTTGGAACCGTTACGCGCACTTGACCGCTGAAGGCGATTTCGCGCCCCGCCATGGACTCGATACCGCCGCCTTGCTGGACCTGTTCGCCTGGGACGAAGACAGCTTCAACCGCCGGACGGAAGGCTCGGCCATCCGCCGCATCGGCTACGAGCGCTGGCTGCGCAATATCGCCGTGGCACTCGGCAACGCGCCAACGTCGGGCCTGGTCATAGCGGCCCTGCAGGCCCGAGCCAGCCATCCCTCCGAACTGGTGCGCGAGCACGTGTGCTGGGCGTTGACGCGCCATGGGAATTGATTGCGGAGCCGATTTTCGCCGGCGGCGCACCGCAACATTTCGGCTTTACGGGTATGACTATTTTACGTATCGCTGGTGAATTCCACCCAGACTGGCGGGTTCCGATTTCAGAGAATCTCTCCCGAGCGCACCGCAGCGCTCGCACAATGTCAGTCAAAAGGAGAATCCCATGCACCGTCTACACAAGAACAACCTAGCAAAATTTCTGATCGCTATCCTGGCAGCCACTGCACTCAGCAGCCCCGTGTCTGCACAAACTGCACCCGATATCGCCGTAGGATTTGAAGCAGAACCCAACCCGTTGTTTACCCCTTACGATGCCAAGACCTACCCCGGAATCAACTGCGAAGCCCAAGCTACCGCTCAGGATGCCGATTTTTCCAACGTCGGCTTCGACATGTTCAACATCGCCACCGCGAAACGCTCGGTTGTCTGCCCCATCGTTCGCGACAACACCTCCAACCTGGATGGCACCTTCTCGGTGCGCGTGCACGTCAATAACGCAGCCAACAAGACCTTGACCTGTACGCTGTACAGCAATAGCCAGTATGCCGTGCCCATAGATTCCAATCAGGCATCGACTTCAGCGACAGGCGATCAGACTCTCTTTCTGGACGTGGATCTCAGTGAGGAAGGCGGTTACTACGGCATCAATTGTTCGCTACCGAGCGGCACCGCGATCCGGAGCTACGAAGTACGGGAGTACCTGGATACGGACAATCGCAGTTAAGTTAAGTTATGTTAGGTACGGTTGGTAGCCGCATATTGACGCCAGGCCGACAGCAAGGAGTCCGGCTTCATGTCCGCAGGCTCGGGCATGCAGCCGGACTTGCACTGGTCCGGTTTCAATCACGCGCCGCGTCAATGGTCATGCCCGGCGTGGCAATCCACGCGCGTATGCCCGTTGGCCTTGGTGATATCGCAGTAGAGAAGATCCGGTTCGCAGCCCTCGCATTCCAATTGCAGGGTGGAATGGGCGATGCTGTAGCGCTCCCCCATGAAGTTGTTCACCCGCCGCTGGATGAGGACTCCCTGGCTTATCGGTATGTCGTCGGTGACGATATGCGCTGACAGCATGCGCAGGCTCTTGGAGATGCTCCACACGTGCAGGTCGTGGACTCCGCGCACCCCTTCGATCTGCATCAGGTCGCGCACCACCTGGCTCATGTCGATGTCGCGCGGCGTGCTTTCCAGCAGGATCTCCACGGTTTCCCGCAGGATGGTCCAGGCATTCCAGACGATCAGCAAGCCGATGAGGACGCTGGCCAAGGGATCGAACCAGTTGATGCCTGTCAGCCAGATGGCGACACCGGCAGCGACCGCGCCCACGCTGGAAAACAGATCCCCCATCAGATGCACGAAGGCGCTGCGCAGGTTGAGGTCATGCTCACTGCCATGACTCACCAGCCAGGCGGTCAAGCCATTTACCACGAAAGCGGCGGCACCCACCGTCATCAGGATATCCTCCGCCACCGGCGGCGGTTCCAGCAACCGCCGGTAGGATTCATAGAAGATGCCGATGGCGATCACCACCAGGGTGCTGGAATTGACCATCGCCGCCAGGATGCCAGCCCGGTGATAACCATAGGTCTTGCCCGCATGCGAGGGTTGGTCGGCGAGGCGCAACGCCCACCAGCTCAGCGCCAGCGCCAGCACGTCGGTCAGGTTGTGGGCGGCATCCGTCAGCAGCGCCAGACTGTTGGCATAGATGCCGGCGATCGCTTCAAAAACGACGAATGCCAGGGTGACCAGCAGCGACAGGGCGAGCCGCGCACGCGAATTACCGTTCCCGGCGGCATCATGTTGGTGTGAGTGGGACAAAGGGCCTCGTGTTCAAACCGGCAAGGTGCAATTGGGGCAGCGCTTGGCCTTCAGTGCAATGACGGAAGCGCAATGGGGACACTCGGTGGTGGTCGGGTCGGCCGGAGGGGCTTCCTTCTTGAGCTTGTTCAAGGCACGCACTAGGAGGAACACGGCAAAGGCGACGATCAGAAAACTGATCACGGAATTGGCGAATAGCCCGTAATTGATGGTGACCGCGCCCGCCTTCTTCGCCTCGGCCAGAGCAGCATAGGGGCCCGGCGTCGCGCCTTCCTTGAGGACGAGGTAAAGATTGGAAAAATCCACGTTGCCCAGCAGCATGCCGATGGGCGGCATCAGCACATCGTCTACCAGCGACTTGACGATGCCGCCGAAGGAAGCGCCGATGATGATACCGACGGCCATGTCCACCACATTGCCGCGCATCGCGAACTCTTTGAAGTCTTTCAGCATTTGCGTTGCCCTCTTTATTGTTATTACGCTGCGGCACCCGGGATCCAACAGCCGCGATTCACATGCTAAGGTCTACCGGGCCTCGGGGCAAGCCACCGTTCACGGCCTTTGCAAGCGGCCCGAATTGGCATACGCTAAAGGCCCTCATCCCTCGCCTCGCTCCCTGCTGGAGCATCATCATGAACACGCGTACGCTTTTATTCCCCATATTTCTGATTTCCTCTGCCTGGCAGCCTGCGGCACAGGCCGAGAGCATGCTGGAATTCCTCATGCAGGAATCCGCCGGCTCTAGCGGCACCACCCAGCCGGTGATGATCAAGAACGGCATGCTGCTGGTAAAGGGCGCCGGCGGCGACAAGCACCTTGACCTGCTTTACAGCCGCAGCCAGCAACGCTTGAGCATCATCGATCACCGGCGCAAGACCATCATGCCGGTAGACGAACAGCAGGTTAAAAAAATCTCGCGCCAAACGGAGGACTTCATGCCCTTGCTGCAGGGCCTTGGAGCACAGGCCGCTAAACTCAAGCCCGAACAGCGCGCCAAATGGGAACAGATGCTGGGCGGCAAGATCTCCCTGGATCACCTGGCCGATACGGCAAAGCCACCCAAACCGACCAATATCGTCCGCACCGGGATCGACAAGCAGGTTGCCGGCGTCCAGTGCGAGGAAATGAGCGTGGTGCAGGGCAAGAAAACAATGGCGGAAGTTTGTGTGGCGCCGCCGGAAAAACTCAATCTGACCAAGGACGATTACGCCACCATCCGTTCCCTGTTTGATTTCTCCGGCAATCTGGCCGCCAAGACCCACGGTTTCGCGGAGCACTTCGGCATCAAGATTCCCCATTTGAACGTCAAGGAAATCGGCGGTGTGCCCGTGGAAATGCGCGATCTCTCGGGCTCGCGGCAGGGCAGCCTGACTCTCAACCGCGTCGTCACCTCGTCCGTGTCAGACGACCTGATGAAAGAACCGACCGGCTATAAGACCGAATCGCTCTCCCTCTGGAAATAGGCGCCCGGTCCCGGGCGCCGCCATTCCCCTCAGGGGCGGATGCCAATATCCACGTAGTTGTGATGCCCCTCGCCGGTGTAGATCTGGCGGGGGCGGGCTATCTTCATGCCCGGGTCCTCGATCATCTCCTTCCAGTGGGCGATCCAGCCGGGCAGGCGCCCCAGCGCGAACATCACCGTGAACATGTTGGTGGGAATGCGCATGGCGCGGTAGATGATGCCCGAGTAGAAGTCCACGTTGGGGTAGAGCTTGCGCTCGATGAAATAGGGATCGGTGAGGGCGGCTTCCTCCAGACCCTTGGCGATTTCCAGGATAGGGTCGTTGATCCCCAGGTGGTCCAGCACCTTGTCGCAGTATTTCTTGATGATCTGCGCGCGCGGATCGTAGTTCTTGTAGACGCGGTGCCCGAAGCCCATGAGCTTGAAAGGGTCCGACTTGTCCTTGGCCTTGTCGATGAATTTCTTGTAGCTGCCGCCGTCCTTGTTGATGGCCTCCAGCATCTCAATCACCGCCTGGTTGGCGCCGCCATGCAAGGGTCCCCACAGGGCGCAGATGCCGGCGGAAATGGCGGCGAACAGATTGGCCTTGGAGGAACCCACCATGCGCACGGTGGAGGTCGAGCAATTCTGCTCGTGGTCCGCATGGAGGATGAACAGCACGTCCAGGGCCTTCCGAATCACCTCGTCCGCCACATAGGGCTGGATCGGGGTGGTGAACATCATGTGCATGAAGTTGGACAGGTAATCCAGTTCCGGCTTGGTGTAGACGAACGCTCGGCCTACTGAGCGCTTGTAGGCGAATGCCGCCAGGACCCGAACCTTGGACAGCAGGCGCGTGATGGTCTCGTCCCGCTCCTCGTCGGTCTGGTCGGGCTTCAGCAACTGCGGGTGATACACCGAGAGGGAGCACACCATGGCGGAGAGTATGGCCATGGGATGGGCATGGCCCGGGTACGAGGTGAAGAAGCTCTTCATGTCCTCGTGTATCAGGGAGTGATAGGTGATCTTGTCCTTGAAGCGCTGATATTCCTCCTGGCTCGGCAGATGGCCGTAGATCAGCAGATAGGACACTTCCATGAAGGTCGACTTCTCGCACAACTCGGCGATATCAATGCCCCGGTAGCGTAGGATGCCGGCATCGCCATCGATGTAGGTGATGGACGAGAGACAGGAGCCGGTGTTGGCGTAGCTGGGGTCTAGCGTGATGTAGCCTGTCTCGGCCCGAAGGCGCGTGACATCCATGGCCTTCTCGCCTTCGGTGCCCTCGATGAGGGGAACTTCATAGGTCTTGTTGTTGAGTTCGAGTTTGGCGGTACTCATGGCAATGTTTTCGCTGATCCTTGATGGGGTTCTGGTAAAGTAGGCGGCCGTTCGCCAGTTGTCTGGCACGCGGCTGAAGAGACTCCCAGGGCCCAGGAAGGTGCCGGCTTATGCTGTGCCGGTTCTATTCAGCATTTCCCCTGGACGACGTGTCCGATTATACCGAACTCGCCCCCGCTGTCCTGTACACAAGGCGCAGAATGCATAAACAATCTATTGTCCATGAGCAGGCAATCGCCAGCATGGCGGGCCGCATCGAGCGGCTTCCGGTGTGCGGCTTCCACCGCCGTTTCATTTCCCTCATCGCCCTGGGCGGCTGGTTCGACTTCTACGACATTTTCATGATGGCCTACATCGGCGCGGCCATGCAGAACTCCGGGTTCCTGACCCGCGACGAGTTCACCCTGACCATTTCCGCCGGTTTCCTGGGCATGTTCCTGGGCACCATCGTATTCGGCATGGGCAGCGACCGATTCGGCCGCCGCACCGCCTTCCTGTTCATGCTGCTGATCTATTCGCTGTTCACCCTGCTGGGCGCCTTTGCCGAAAACGCCTGGCAGCTGATCGTCCTGCGCGCCCTGGCCGGGCTCGGCATCGGCGCGGAACTGACGGTGATCGACACCTATGTCTCGGAAATGGTTCCCAGCCGCGTGCGCGGCCGCTATGTGGCCATCACCCAGGTGGTGGGGTTCACGGCGATTCCAGTGGTGGCCCTAGCGGCCAAGCTGCTGGTGCCCACCCACTGGCTGCTGGAGGGCTGGCGCTGGGTCATGCTCATGGGCGCTGGTGGCGCGCTGTTCGTCTGGTATCTTCGCCGCAAGCTCCCGGAGTCGCCACGCTGGCTGGAGATCGCCGGCCGCCACCCGCAAGCGGAGGCCGTGATGAGCGCCATCGAGGATCAGGTCCGCCACAGCACCCGCGCGGAGCTGCCAGCCGTGCCCGCGATTGCCGTCACGACCGGGGCCAAGGCCTCGCTGCGGGAACTCTGGCAACCGCAATACCGTGGCCGTACCCTGCTGCTGGCCGTCTTCCATCTGCTGCAGACCATAGGCATCTACGGTTTCGCCAACTGGGCGCCCACCTTTCTGCTGGCCCAGGGCAAGAGCCTGGGCGAGTCCCTGGAATACGGCTTCCTCATCGCCCTGGTCAGCCCCGTGGGCCCCTTGCTATGCGTCCTGAGCACCGAACTGTTCGAGCGCAAATGGGCCATCGTGGTCCTGGCCACGCTCATGGCCGCGAGCGGCATGCTCTTCCCCTTTGCCGACACCGCCTGGCAGATTGTCGCCACCGGCGCGGTGCTGACCCTGTTCACCTACTGGTTCTCGGCGGTGCTGCACGCCTACCAGGCGGAGCTCTTTCCCACCCGGGTGAGGGCGACTGGCGTCGGTTTCACTTACAGCATCAGCCGCCTCAGCGTGATCTTGTCGACCCCCATCATCGGCCTGCTGCTGGCCCACGGGGTGCTCCCGGTGTTCCTGTTCATGGGCGCGGCCATGCTTGGCGTCGCCCTGCTCATCGCCGCTTTCGGGCCCCGGACCAATGCGCTGTGCTTGGAAGAAGTTTCGCGCTGATGCCGTCCTTGAGCGTCTCCTCGCGGGCAAAGCCATGAAAGATTGGCGTTCTGCGGGTAGAATGTTGCGCTTTCCGATGCAGCCAACCCGGGCCACACGCCCCCGCAGCGAAAGCAACCCATGGTCGAAATCCTGATTCTCTACTACAGCCGCTACGGCTCCACCACCGAAATGGCCAATCTCGTGGCCCGCGGCGTCGAGGAAGTGCCGGGCGCGACGGCCAAGATCCGCACCGTGCCCGAAATCTCCACCGTGACCGAGGCGACGGCCGAACCCGTGCCGGAAACCGGCGCGCCCTACGCCACCCTGGACGATCTGAAAAACTGCGACGGCCTGGCCATGGGCAGCCCGACCCATTTCGGCAACATGGCCGCGCCCATGAAATACTTCCTGGACAACACCAGCGCCCTCTGGTTTTCCGGCGATCTGGCGGGCAAGCCGGCGGGTGTCTTTACCTCCACCTCATCCATGCACGGCGGCCAGGAAGCCACCCTGCTGACCATGCTGCTGCCCCTGCTGCATCACGGCATGATCCTGGTGGGCATTCCCAGCCAGGAATCGGCCCTGAGCAAGACCACCTCGGGCGGCACGCCCTACGGCCCCAGCCGGCACACCGGCGGCAAGGAAGGCATCACCGAGGACGAGAACAAACTGTGCCGCGCCTTCGGCGCCCGCTTGGCAAAGGTGGCCCTGGCGCTGAAGAACGCCAAGCTGTGACCTTCGCTGCACGCCACGCCGCGGCTGCAGCCCTGTGCGGCTATTTCGCCCTGCTGATCCTCTGGGTGGTCTGGGCCACGCTGCTGGCGCCGCTCCATCACGCCCCCACCGCCCTGGTGCTCAGCGTAGGCACCCTGCCCCTGCTGCCCTGGCTGCGCGGCTTGCTCTACGACCGGCGCAGCTCCTATGTGTGGCTGGGACTGTTCAGCCTCGGCTATTTCATACACGGCATAGGCGCCGCGACTGATGCCGGCAACCGCGCTCCGGCCCTGCTGGAAGTGGGCTTCAGCCTGCTCCTGTTCGGCGCCTGCCTGCTGCGTTTGAAACACTAGAGCCATGTCCCGGCAAGTTCCCCTGCCCTTCGCCTTCAACGCCGAACTGGGTTTCGAGCAGTTCCATTCCGGCGGCAACGAAGAAACCGTGGCCCATTTGCGCCGGCTCGCGGCCAGCCCCGATGAACCCTTACTCTACCTCTGGGGCGGCGAAAGTTCGGGCAAGTCGCATCTTTTACAAGCCTGCTGCCGGGAAGCCCATGCCGCCGGGCTGGCCGTGTCCTACTTGCCCCTGGCCCTGCTCATAGAATACGGCAGCGAGGTACTGGAAGGGCTGGAGCAACAGGATCTGGTCTGCCTGGACGACATCGACCTTCTGGCCGGCCAGCCGCCCTGGGAGCAGGCCTTGTTCCGCCTGTTCAATCGCCTGCGCGATGGCGGGCACCGGCTGATGGTTTCGGCCGGTGTGCCGCCCGCCGAGCTTTCCATCGCCCTGCCGGACCTGAAGACCCGCCTGAGTTGGGGGCTGACCTTGATGCTCAGACCTCTGGAGGACGAGGACCGGCTCGCGGCCCTGTCGCTACAGGCGCGCAGCCTGGGCCTGGACCTGCCGCCCTCGGTCGGACGTTTCCTGCTCGCCCATTACCGGCGCGACCTGGCGAGCCTTCGGCAGTTGCTGGAGCGCCTGGATCAGGCCAGCCTGGCCGCCAAGCGCAAGCTCACCATCCCGTTTCTGAAAACCTATCTGGAAGAATCCTCATGAAAGTACTCGTCATCGGCACCGGCGCCATCGGCAGCTTCTACGGCTCCCTCCTGGCCAAGCAAGGCGCGGAAGTCTCGGTGTTGGCGCGCAGCGATTATGAGCATGTGAAGGAACACGGCATTCACATCGAAAGCAAGCTGGGCAACTACGAGTTCCGGCCGCACCAGGTAGTGCGCTCCGCCCGGGAGTTGTTCGGCAAGCCCGACTACGTGCTGCTCTGCATCAAGGTGGTGGAAGGCGCCGACCGCACGGAGATCCTGCGCGACGCCATCGGCCCGGGCACCGCCATCGTACTCATCTCCAACGGCATCGACATCGAGGCGGAGGTCGCCTCAGCCTATCCCGACAACGAACTCATCAGCGGTCTGGCCTTCATCTGCGTCACCCGCACCGCTCCGGGCCGCATCTGGCACCAGGCTTACGGCAAGCTGGCGCTGGGCAGCTATCCGTCGGGCACCTCGGATAAAACCAAGCGGCTGGCCTCGCTGTTCGACACCAGCGGCATCAATTGCGTCGCCACCGAAGACATCGCCACCGCGCGTTGGCAGAAATGCGTGTGGAATGCCGCCTTCAGTCCGCTCTCGGTGTTGTCCGGCGGGCTGCCCACCAGCGACATCCTCACCACCCAGGAGCCATTCGTGCGCGCCATCATGGCGGAAATCTGCGCCATTGCGGCGGCAGCCGGCCACAAGCTGTCCGACGACATCATCGAGCTCAATGTGTCCAGCACCCACAAGATGCCGCCCTACAAGACCAGCATGCTGCTGGACTACGAGGCCGGCCGCCCCATGGAAACCGAGGCGATCCTGGGCAATGCGGTGCGCTACGGCCAGCGCCTGGGCGTCGCGATCCCGCACTTGGAATCGCTCTATGCGCTGATGAAACTGCGCGAACTGCAATTGCAGGCCGCCTGAACGAAGTCAGTGCCGGAGCTTCCCGAAAAACTAAGCTGATGGCGCAGCCAGCGATTTGCGCCTGAACACATACACCGCCGAGCCCAACTCCGGCGGCAGCACCAAGGCGCTGAGCGCCGTGTCCAGTTCCAGGCTGAATTCACGCTGAGCCCCGTAGGCTTTCCAGTCGCCCGCCGCGGTCCGGTAGCAACTGCCGATCATGATGTACAACTCCACGCTGGCGGTCTGGAAGATATGGCGTTCGAAGCGGTTGGCCGCCGGCGGCCATGAGCAAATCACCACCCGCGGCTTGAAGCGGCGCAGGGCCTCGCTGGCCTCCAGCTTCAGAACCGATGCCGGATAGTCGATGCGGTGTCCCCAACTGTGATCGTCGGTGGCGGTGACGCTGACGCCCGCATCCGAGAGAAACCGCGCCAAGGTGCCGTCTCCGGCGCCTATCTCCAGACATGTTCGCCCGCCGATCAGGCTCGCCAGCCGCTGGACCAGTTCGCGCGAATAGAAGCAGTAGATGCCCTTGCTTTCCACCAGCGGCATCAGCAGATCCCGCTGCCGGATGCAGGGCCACAGCAGGCGGAACCAGCGCAGGGACACCGGCTTGCGCTCAAAGGCACGCCGAAAGAGCAGCCACTGCGCCAGGGTCCCGCTGACCAGGCCGAAGCGCAGCCGCCGCCCCTGGCCACCTGCCGCAGCCGCCAGCGAGTAACTCTTGAAGAGCAGGCCGAACATGCGTTTTCGCACCAAAGCCCGGGAATCGCCGGCCCGCCCGCGCCGGTCTTTGGGCGGACTCCCGGCCATAAGTCCGGATTCCGAGGTAATCCGGGCATGCAACTGCTTGAAATCGCGCTTGGCGACGATCGCGGCGAATTCGGCTTCCACCGCATCCCATTCCGCGGGAAAGCGCGAACGCAGTTCGGCCAAGCTGGGCTTGGTCCCTAACCAGCTTTGCACGGAGGCGTCCTTGCGCCGGTTCATGGCGACAGTACCCTGAAAGGATTGCGCGCCGTCACAAGATGACGCAGGCCGTTCTGTACGACCTTGGCCAATCGTTTTGGAACGAACCGGCGACAGAAAGCGAGCCCCAATTGCCAACGGAAACGCCGCGTTGCAGCGTCCAGGGAGCGGTAGCCGCACCACACGCGACGCCAGTGCGCCTGCACGCTGACTTCGCCGCCCAGGTCACGGACCTGCTCCAGATGGATCTGCACCGCTTCCACCGCCAAGGCGGCGTGGCCGCCCGCCAGGCTGTCGATGGACTGGTGCAAGCTCACGATGAGGGGGTCAAGTCCCCAGTGCTCCAGTTCATCCGCCAGGAAGCGGTATTGCGCGCCGAGCCCGCTGAGTTCTATGGCCAGGTTCAGCCCCAGGGTTTCCGGCAGCCAGCGCTCGGGAAAGCAGGCGATGGCGAGCAAATAGGCCGGCAGGTCGAAAGCCGCATCCAGAAAGCCCGCGTCCTCAGCAAAGGCCGCCTCCCGCACCTCGGGCAACTCGATGCCACACTGCCGCAGCAGTCGGCGATAGACGTTGGGGTGGTTCCATTCAACCTGGCCCGCGCCCAGTTCATCGGCATAGATCCGCAGCAGCAGCCGTTGCAGACGCCGGTCCTGCTGGCCGGCGGCGCAGGCCCGCTGCAGCCAGGCGCCATCGACGAGGATGGCCGGGGCGAACTGGCGAATGCCGAATTCGTATTCCTCCCGCCGCAATCGGGCCTGGCCCCGAAAGGGCTTGTAGCGGGCGACTTCCTGGGCATGGACACGATTCACCCAGTCCTGCAGACCTTGCGGGCTGTAATCAAAGTAAGCTTCCCGCAGCCTGCCTCTGCGACCGATGCGTCGTTGCGCGCGGCGCAGGACGCCTTCGGCATAAATGCCAGCCGCCTCCGCCGCATCGGGAACGCGATGTGGGTTGAGCAGCCGATGAAACAGTTCCCGGGTTTCAAGAGCGGTGCACGCACCGCCTGGCGTCCTCGAGTCCGTGGTCTTCAGGCTCACCCTGCCGCCGACCACGGGTCGATCGCCGCGCGGCTTTCCCGTCTCCCGGTCTGCCCGCGGTTCATCCTGCCGCGGCTGCTCCAGCCAGGCACCGATGAGCGCCAGTTCCTCGCGGCTGAAGATGCCGAACATGGGACCTCCAAACCCTGTCAGGCGGTCGAAAGGACGCTCCCCGGCCGGACCCGACACATAGGTCGAAGCGGCAAAAGCGCGCAGGAAACCCTCCGCATCGAAAGGCTCCTCAGCAAACCAGGCATCCAGGGTCTTGCCGCCGACACTGGCCTGGCCGTGATAACCTCGGGCGTAGTTAGCCTTGGCTCTTAGCAAATCGGCCACCCGTTCCTGGAGCGAGACCGGATGCAGGGCCATGGCTTGCAAGGCCGCGAGATACGTCGCCTCCTGGCTTTGATAGCAGCGATATCCGGCGCTCACGCGCCGCCAAATCTGTCCTGCATGCGGTGAAGGTGCCAGACACGCGCGCAGTGCCTGATCGGCAGCCTCTGCCAGTGTCCCGAGCCTTCGGCTCCTTTCTTCCGGGGCCAGCCCTACCAGCCGCCAGGGCGAGACACTGCCGGTATAGGCCAGGGTAAAGCCCAGCACTTCCGGAAAACAGTCACCACTCAGCCAGCCCAGCTCCAGGCGCAGACTGGCCAAGGCCAGGGCTTGCTTACCCACGCGAGGGTCGTAGGCAAACTGACGGGACGCCACCGGCGGCAACAAACAGCCATGCCGTGCCAACATGCCGCGATAGGCAGCCGCAGGGCTGGCGGCCTCGTCCGCCCCCAGCAGTTCAAGATAGCCGCCGAACAATCGGACGACCTCCGGCCTGTGGGCATTGTCGGCACGCGCCAAACCTTGCAGCCAAGCCCCTTCCGTAAGTCCCAGTGGTGCGTGGAAAGCCAGCAGGGCCGGATCATCGGGCGGCTCAGCGCAGGCGAAGGCGCGGGCTGAAACGGCTTGCCATAACCTGTCGGGATCGGGCGGGAAACCAGCCAGTTCTGACTCGTCCGCCACAGGAATCCGCCACTCCCGCGCATGCGGCTGCCAGCCGCCCTGCACACACCGGAGGAAGCGATCCCGCTCATCCACGGGCGCGCCTGGATTGGCGATGGTCGCTCCGTTCACAGCACCCCCGGCTTGGCAATCAGATGATCTCCGATCACCAGCACATCCAGCCCGCTGGTCATGAAGACGCTCACCGCATCCTCAACCGAGTGGACGATGGGCTTGCCCATGACATTGAAGCTGGTGTTCAGCAGCAGGGGCACGCCGCTCTCGTGGTAAAAGGCTTCGGTCAGGCGATGGAACCGGGGATTGCGCGCCTGCGTCACCGATTGCAAGCGGCCCGTGCCGTCCACGTGCACCACCGCCGGCACCCGCCGCGCGGCCTCATCGCGGAAGCGCAGGGTGCGCTCCATGTAGGGCGACTCCTGGTAGTGCTCGAAATACTCCGGCCCGTGCTCGTGCAGAATGGAGGGCGCGAAGGGACGGTACTCCTCGCGGAACTTGACCAGGGCATTGATGCGATCCTTCATGCCAGGCTCGCGCGGGTCTGCGAGAATGGAGCGGTTCCCCAAAGCCCTGGGGCCGAATTCGGCCCGGCCCTGCACCCAGGCGACCAACCTGCCCTGAGCGAGCAGGCGCGCCGTTTCCTCGCATACGGTTTCGGGCAGGTGGCGGCAATCCAGGCCGGACCCAAACCGCGCCAGCCGCCGCAAAGCCTCTTCCGACAATTCCGAACCCAGGTAAGGCGACAAACTTTCACGCCCGGGTGGAATTTCGCCATGATCCTCGCGCCAGGCCAGCCAGGCCGCCCCCAAAGCCGTGCCATCATCAGCCGGCGCCGGCGGCACATAGACCTCGCGAAAGGGCGTGCTTTGCGCGATCTGTCCATTACAGGAGGAATTCAAGGCGCAGCCTCCGGCCAGGGCCAGGCGCTCCATGCCCGTCGATCGGGCCAGATTGCCCAGGAGTTGCATCATGATTTCCGTGAAGAAATATTGCCCGGTGAAGGCCAGGTCGGCCACGGCCTCGGCAGGCTCACCCGGCAACCGCCGATGGGCCTCGAGGGCGTTCAGCGCATCAAACAGGGTGGCATCCACATAATCGAGTTCCAATCCGCTGACCCTAAGCACGCTGCGGAGCAATGCCAAGACCTCTTCATCCAGCGCCCCGTAGGGCGCTAGCCCCATGACCTTCCATTCTTCGCCCTTGAGCCAGTCAAAGCCGCACAACTCCGTGAGCTTCATGTAGAGCAGGCCCAGGCTGGCCAATCCCCGCACCTTGGGTAGACGTTGCAGATGTCCGTCACGGTAGGTAAAGAAAGCCAGCGAGCCGCGCTCCCCGTAGGAATCCACCACCGCGCAAGCACAGGCTTCGAAAGGCGAGGCATACACCGCGCTGGCTGCGTGCGCCGCATGATGATCGTAGTCGCGATATTCGACCCGGCAGTCGGGAGCAACTTCCTTTACCATCCGCGCCAAGTTAAGCCCGGTGCGCCCGATGGCGCTGCGGTTGGCGGCCATCATGTGGTGCAGCTGATAATTGGCGAGGGGCGAACGCAATCGCTTGATGCCGGGGCGCAAAAGCCCCCGTGCCGAAAGTACCCCGAGCCGACTCACCAACCGCTCATAGAGCGGACGCCTGGCCAACCAATTGCTGGCGACCACCAGGCGCTGCGCGCCGGAACAATACGTCGCCAGCAATTCAGGCAGTCGGTACAGATTGTCGGGCTCGCAGTTGAGCGCGCGCTTGTATTGCAGATACCGTTCCGTCGCCTCGGCAAATAGAACCCTGCCGTCCTGGTCGACGATTGCCATAGCCGGATCATGATAGGTGACCCCCAGGCCGATATAAAAGGTTTTCGCCATGCCGAATCGTCGGATAATGCGCTAATGTCCGCTGTCTATTGCGGGTCCGGATCAATAAAAACTAAAACAGCCATGGCCAGCGTAATCACTTTACCTCTGCCCTCGGGCCTGCAAGACCAGTTGCGGCCGCTTCTGCCGATCGCCGTCAGCATGGCACTGCCCGCCGCCAACCTGGTCTTCCTCGCCACGGGACCGCACGCCTGGGACGTAGCCCTGATTTGGACGCTGCCGGTCTGGCTGCTCATCTACGCCGACCTTAAAGGCCCCGCGGCGAAAAGCGAGCCCATGGATAGCGCGGGCCGCTGGTTCGACCCCAGCCTGTATCTGCTGTTCTGCCTGCAACTGGCCAACATCCTGCTGATGCTATTGATGGCAAGCCGCCTCAGCTGGTCGAGTTGGACAGACTTCCTGACCTCCGCCTGCAACATCGCCGCGATGCGCATTATGACAGGGACCAATTCCTGTTGTTCCGGCATTGCCCTCGCCCACGAACTGATACACCGCCGCGCCGTTCATCGACGCTGGATGGGCAGGATACTGCTGTGGACGGTCTGCTACGACCATTTTATGGTGGAACACCTGCTCGGCCATCATCGCCGCGCCAGCACCCCGGATGACCCGGCCACAGCCCGCTTCGGCGAGAGCTACCGCGCGTTCTGGCGCCGCAGCCTCCCGCAACAGTTCAGCAGCGCCTGGCGGCTGGAGAGCCGCCGCATCAGATGCCTGGACGCAGGATTGTGGCACCACCGAGTCCTGCAGGGCCTGCTGATCCAAGCCGTGCTGCTGGTGACCATCGCCTATGGCTTCGGCTTGGTCGCCCTGCTGATGTTTCTCTACCAGGCGCTGGTGGCGGTACACCTGCTGGAGACGGTGAACTACTTCCAGCATTGGGGCCTGACCCGGGGCGGGCGGTATTTCTCGGGTGCCGACGCCTGGAGCACCGATGCCTGGATGACCACGCATGCCTTCGTCGGCCTGTCTCGCCATGCCGATCATCATGCCCATGCGACCAAGCCGTTCCAACAGTTGCGCTTCCACACGGACAGCCCCAGGCTGCCTCACGGCTACTTCGTCATGGCGGTCACGGTGAAGCTGTTCAACAAACACTACCGCCGCATGGCTGAACAGGAGTTGCGGCGGCGCGCGCTGGGCCCGCACCGTGTGGACGGGGCTTGCCTGATCGATGCGTCTTCGTCAAACTTCGCAGCTTAGGCGCCTTCTGGAGACCCGAGCCATGTCCCTGATCACCCGACTGCATCATGCTTCCGTCATCATCTCCGAGATGCAGCCGGCCCGGAATTTTTACGAGGGCGTACTGGGGCTCACGCCCAGCGACAAGCGGCCTGTGCTGCCCTACGGCGGGGTGTGGTATGAGATTGGCGCCAACCAGATCCACCTGCTTCAGGTTCCTAACCCCGATGCCGGATCCAAGCGCCCGGAGCACGGCGGCGTGGACCGCCATGTGGCATTGGTGGTGGACGATTTCGACCAGTTGATGGAGCGCCTCGACAAGGCGGGAGTGCCGTATTCGGTGAGCAAGTCCGGGCGCCGCGCCCTGTTCTGCCGTGATCCCGACGGCAATGCGGTGGAATTGATCGGCTTCGACATCTGAGCGGAAAACGCCAGTGGGACCCTACTCCACCCTGGAAACCATCGCCATCGCCGGCATCGCCGTGCTGATAGTGCTTTGGTTCCGGCCGGGCATCAAGGCCTCCCTGGCCCGCAGCCGCCAGAGCCAAGCGCGCTGGGGTGATGTCGTGCTCCCCTTGGGCCTGGTGGTCCTGTTCGTCATCTTTCTCATCGTCATCAGTTGACATGACCGTGCACGACCAAGAAGAAGAATTCGACGACTACGCCGAGCGTCCCAGCAAATCCCAGATCAAACGTGAATGCCACGCCCTGGAAGAGTTGGGCGAGGAACTCGCGGCCCTGTCGGCCGAGAAGCTCAGCCGCTTCGATCTGTCGCCGGAGCTGCGCGAGGCCATCCGCCAGGTGCAGACCATCACCAGCCACGGCGCGCTCAAGCGCCAGCGAAAATTCGTTGGGAAGCTCCTGCGCGAAACGGACGCCGAGCCCATCCGCCAGCAATTGGCCAGCCTGTCGGTGCAGAGCGCGCAAGCGGTGCATGCCTTGCACCGTGTCGAGCAGTGGCGCGACCGCTTGCTTGCAGGCGATGACCACGACGTCAATGCCTGCATGGAACTGCACCCGGAGGCCGACCGCCAGAAGCTTCGGCAACTGGTGCGGGACGCCCGGCGCGAACGAGCGGCCGAGGCGCCGCCGCGCTCCGCGCGCTTGCTGTTCAAATACCTGCGCGAACTCATGGTCGAGCAAGCCGAGGACGCGCAGGAGGAAGAAACGTGACGCCCCTGGGGCCTGCCCTCGCAGTGTCCTGCCTGACAATTTGCCTCGCTTCCTGCAGCACGGTCGTCCCTGGCGCCCCAGCCCGACTGCCCGATACCGGGGAACCGGCCCTGCATGCCGTGCACGAGCAAGAACTCCGCGCCGTGATGGCACAGATGAACAGCCTGATGTTCGACACCCTGCGCACGGAGTTGGAAATTGACAAGGAACGCCGGCAGCGGGCCCGGCAGATCGCGGATGCGGCCCGCGAACTGTCCAAGGCGGTGGACGGCATACCCGCCACCCTGCCTCGGCTAGGCCTGAGCGAAGCGGAGCAGGTGAGCTTCAGAGCCCTGGCCCATCGCCTGGACGACCAGGCACAAGGGCTCGAGCAACTTTCCCGCAGCAATCAAATCGATTCCATCGAACCGGCCTTGCAGCAGATGACCCTGACTTGCAACGCCTGTCATCAACTCTTCCGCAAGCTCGACCATCACGGCAAGAAGCCATGAATCTTCGGGCTGGAAGCCTCCTCACGTTTTTGCTGGCTTTGGCAACTTTCAAGCCGGCGGCTGCCGACGACGAAGAGCTCAAGGCGCTGGTCAAGGAACTGGCCGGTCAGGTCAAGCAATTGACCAGCCGGGTGAGCGAACTGGAGCAGAAGCTGTCCCAAGCGCAAGCCGCCAAAAGCCCCCCCTCCCCGCCTACGGTTCCGGCGCAACAGACAAATGCCGCTTCAGCGCTCGCGTCGAAGCCTGCATCTGCTTCGCCAAGTCCAATGCCCTTCGCCAAAGCGGCCGGCCCCTTACCGACCATGCCCCCGGGCATCACTGGCTCCGCCCTGGGCACCACCCAGGACAACGTGGACCTGCGCAGGGCGGTTACCGTCGGCGATGTCAAAGGCTCCTTCAAGATCCCAGGCACCGAAACCTCCCTGGCCATCGGCGGCTACGCCAAGCTGGATGCGATCTACAACAGCATCAGCAGCGGCATCAACAATTTCACCGACCTGCTGCTGGTGCCCAGCGCCATACCCGTGGGTGAGGCACGGCAAGGCGAACACAGCCAGGTCAACTTCACCGCCCGCGAAAGCCGCTTCTGGCTGAAAAGCTTCACGCCCACCGCCTGGGGCGAACTGAACACCTTCCTGGAGATGGATTTCTACGCCTTCCAGTCGCCCGGCGACGAGCGCGCCACCAACTCCCACGCGCCACGCCTGCGCCACGCCTATGGCTCCCTGGGACATTTGCTGGCCGGCCAGACCTGGTCCACCTTCATGAACGTCGCGGCCCTGCCGGAAACCAACGACCACGGCGGCCCGGTGGGACAGATATTCGTGCGCCAGGCCCTGATCCGCTGGAGTCAGCCCTTCGACGCGGGTGGCGTGCCGCTGGAATTCCAGGCGGCCTTGGAATCCCCCGAAACCACCTTGACCTTGCCGGACGGTAACCGCCTGACCACCGACGACGACCGCGCGCCGGACATCGTGGGCCGGGTGAACTACACACCCACCTGGGGATCGCTATCCGCCGCCGGCATGGCGCGTCTGATCCGTAATTCCCAGAACACCGCTGACAACGAGTCCTCGCGCTGGGGCGGCGCGGTTAGCCTGGCCGGACGCGTCAAGACCTTCGACCTGGACAATATCCGCTTCATGCTGAATTACGGCAATGTGCTGGGACGCTATACCACCTATGACATCTTCAACGACGGCGCGCTGGAACCCAACGGCACGGTGGCTCTGTTCGATGTGTTCGCCGCCTTTATCTCCTACCAGCATTGGTGGAACGCCAACTGGCGCTCCACCGTGGCCTACGGCTTCGCCCAAGCCGACAACCCGGCCTTCGTGGCGGGAACCGCCAATCGCCAGGCGCAAAGCGTGCATGTCAACCTGCTGTGGAGTCCTTTGCTGCAGACCACCATTGGGCTGGAATACATCTATGCCCGCCGCGAGCTGGAGAGCGGGGAATCCGGCGATTTGCAGCGCGTGCAATTTTCCACACGCTTTAATTTCTGACCCAGGTCAATCCCTTGTGATTCGCGGCTCCTAGGGTCCTGAAAGTCCCGGGCGCGCGGTCAGGCGGCTGTGCTAGCATTGCTCTTATAAGAACCATTGACCCACGGGAGGGGGTGAACCATGAAAGCCGCGAATGCTCGTGTGTTCCGCAACTACTACCGGCAGCGCACCGCTAACCAGTGGCACAAGATCGAAGCCGAGGTCGGCACCCCGGACGCCATCCGGCCGTTCATCGCCGGCAACTGGAAGATGAACATGATCCCCAAGTCGGGCATCGCCCTGGCCGCCCGCATCTTCGACCAGTGCCGGGGAATCAAGGATGTGGATATCGGCCTCGCGCCGCCTTTTACCGGCCTGTCCATCCTGGGCGAATACATTAAACCCGATTTCCTGCGCTCCGAGTATGGCTTGGGCCGCAACGTGTTCCTGCTGGCCCAGGACACCTTTTTTGAGTACAAGGGCGCCTTCACCGGAGAAATCTCACCGGAGATGCTGAGCGCCATCGGCGTCGACCGGGTGATCATCGGCCATTCCGACCGTCGCGCAAACCTGGGCAAGTATTTCGGTTTCGGCTCCAGCGTTGCCCGTCGCCTGACCACCAGTTTTCTCGCGCATGAACTGGAAGAACAGAAGGCCGCCAAAACTCGCGACGAGCAGGTCATCGCGGCGCTGGAGCATCTGGTCGGCGTCAAACCCGAAATTCTGGCGGGCATGGCGCGTTTCCTGGAGGATGAACTGAAGGAGCGCGCGGGCGAGAGCGACGAGGCGATCCACCGCAAAGTGAAAGCGGCGCTCGCTCAGGGACTGCAAGTGATCCTTTGTTGCGGGGAAAATTGGGAAGCGCGGGCTGCCCATGAAACCTTCCACTTGCTGGACCGGCAGATCCGCATCGCGCTTGAAGGCGTGTCCCCACGCACCATCAAGGAAGTGGTGATTGCTTATGAGCCGGTCTGGGCGGTGGGCGAAGGAGCCGAACCGGCAACGCCGGCACAGATCAGCGAAGTGCACGACTTCCTGCGCAACCTCATCATGGACCTGTATGGCGAACAGACCGCCGCCAGTATCCGGATCCTCTACGGCGGCAATGTCAAGCCCGACAATGTCATCGAGATCATGATGCTTTCCGGGGTCGACGGCGTGCTGGTGGGAGGAGCGAGCCTTCGGGCCAAGGACTTCTCGCAGATCATCCGCTTTGGCCTGGACTAAAAGAACAAAACCCGCCGCAACGCTTCAAGCGCGACGGCGGGTAACGACTATTTCCGAAATGGTGCGAAGGGCCGTCGTGCTCAGCGCCGGTAGTAATTGAGCACCTTGGCGACGTAATCCTGCGTTTCGGCAATCGGGGGAATCTGATAACCGAACTTCTTCACCGTGTTCTCGCCGGAGTTGTAGGCGGCCACCGCCAGGCGCACATCGGAGAACATGTCCAGCAGTTCGCTGAGGTAGCGCGCCCCACCTTCGATATTCTCAGCCGGATCAAAGCGATCCCTCACGCCAAAGCGTTCGGCCGTGGCTGGCATCAACTGCATCAATCCGGCGGCTCCCTTGTTGGAAACGGCCCCCGGATTGTAGGCGGATTCCGCCCGGATCACCGCATGCAGCAAGGCCGGATCCAGATCGTAGCGGTCGGCGGTTTCCTCGATCAGGGGCGAATACGCGAGCCGTCCCCGCTCGGAGGCGCGACTGAACGAGAAATTCCTCGATAGGGGAGCGGGTTGACTGCGACGAGCCAGCATGACCGAAACCGGAGTGCGTATGATGAGCTTGAAGCCACGGTGCTTGGGTTTGTCGGTGTAGACCACGTGCCCGCTGCCATCGACGAACTTGTAAACATCCGCCGACGCCAGTCCGCTCAGGCCCAAGGCCGTCACCAAAATAGAAATAGTCAGCAAGAATCGCATGTTATGCCTTTCTGATCACTTCATGATCCTTACGCGCAGGCTCACTGGAAGTGTTGCACGCTTCAGGAATTTTGCAAAATTCGGAACGGACTCAAACCTCGGACGTCAGAACACGGCTGGCGGCAAGTCGCGCTCGTTCCCTGGCTTCATGGGTATCGGCACCCAAGGCCAGGGCTACACCCATGCGGCGCTTGACGAAGGCTTCCGGCTTGCCGAACAGGCGCACCTCGGTTTCGGGGACCGACAACGCCTGCTCCAAATCGGTGTAAGCGATGCCTACCGCATCCAGACCGCCATAGATCACGGCGCTGGCGCCGGGACCGCGCAAAACGGTTGAAACCGGCAGCCCCAGAATGGCGCGGGCATGCAGCTCGAACTCGCTCTGGTTCTGGGTGATCATGGTGACCATGCCCGTGTCGTGGGGCCTGGGACTCACCTCGCTGAACCAGACCTGATCGCCCTGAACAAACAATTCCACGCCGAACAGGCCGCGCCCGCCCAAACTGGCCGTCACCGCGCCGGCTATGTGCTTTGCTTCTTCCCAGGCCTTGGCCGACATAGCCTGAGGCTGCCAGCTCTCCACGTAATCGCCGCTCTCCTGGCGGTGGCCCACCGGTTCGCAGAAGTTGGTTTCGATTTCGCCCGCCGCATTAAGGGTACGTACCGTCAGCAAGGTGATCTCAAACTCGAAATTCACTTTGCCTTCCACGATCACTTTGCCGTGCTTGACCCGTCCACCTTCCTGGGCGTGGTTCCAGGCGCGCTCCAGATCGGAGCTGGAGCGCAGCATGGATTGGCCCTTGCCGGAAGAGGACATTACAGGCTTGACGAAACACGGGTACCCGATGGATTCGGCAGCCGCCTCGAACGATTCAAAGGAATCGGCAAAGGCATAGGGCGAGGTCGGCAGCCCCAATTCCTCGGCGGCCAACCGGCGAATGCCCTCGCGGTTCATGGTCAGTTGCACCGCACGTGCCGTGGGGATGACTTCCGCCAGTCCTTCCTGCTCGATTGCGGCCAAAGCATCCGTGGCGATGGCTTCGATTTCCGGAACGATGAAATGGGGTCGCTCGCTTTCCACCAACCGCCGAATTGCCAGCGGGTCGGTCATGTCCAGAACATGGGCACGATGAGCCACCTGTTGGGCCGGGGCGTGGGCATACCGATCCGCCGCGATCACTTCCACGCCATAGCGTTGCAGGGCGATCACGACTTCCTTGCCTAGTTCGCCGCTGCCGAGCAGCAGCACGCGCGTCGCGCCGGCGCTCAAGGGGGTACCGATTTTCATCAAGTCTCCAGCAAATCAGCAATTGTATTGCACGGGGTGAGCCACGCTCGGACACCTAAAAGAGAACACTCGCCTTCATGCTCTGCGAAGGAACCAGAAAAAACCGCCTTCGCTCCCAGGCTCCGCTTGGGAGCGGCGAGCCCGGCGCTCCGCGCCAGCATTTGGACGCAGAGCGTCGAGCCAAGGGTTCCAACGCAGAGCATTGGAACCAGACAAAAGTACTCGCTCCCATGCTCTGCGTGGGAGCGGTAAGCCCGGCGCTCCGCGCCAACGGACGGACGCGGAGCGTTCCGTTTAAGGTTCCCACGCAGAGCGTGGGAACCAGAAGCACACCGAGCATGGAAACCCGAACGCAAGACTACTTTCCAGCACGCGCGGCCCAGGCATCCGCCAGGCGCTTGGCGGACACAGGATACGGCGTTTTCAAAGCCTGCGCGAACAGGGAAACACGTAGCTCCTCCAGCATCCAGCGGAAGGGGTCGCGTTCCGGCGCGATGCGCGCCCGTTTCTGCTCTACCTCCTGCCAATATTTCTGCCACAGGGGCGCGATTTCCGCCAACTGACGCTGGTCGCGGCCCGGGTCTTGCGCGGACTTTTCCAGCCGATATTGCAGAGCCTTGAGATAACGCGGCAGTTCTTTCAGGGCCGGATACGGCGTCACCGCCACAAAACCGGCAAAAACCAGCCGCGACAACTGCTGGCGCATGTCCTCCGCCGAAGGCCCCGGCCGGTTCTTCAGCTTGGCCGCCACATCGTGAGCGAGCGCGAGAATGTCACCCGCTAGTTTGCCCGCCGCATTTCCCACGGGTACCACCTCACTGCGTCCTTCCGCCAGGCGCTTCTCGAAGGCGGCGGAACTGCGGATATCCGGCTGCCCGTCCAGGTACAATGCCGCCATGATGCGGTCCAGCACATCCTCGCGCAGATCGCGTCCCGGCTTAAATTCGGGATAAATGTAAGGATGCGGCGGCAGTTGCCGGTACGCCAGCTCAGCCTGAGGATTCAGAGGCAGATTCTTGCGCAGGTACTTGAGTTCCTTGCTCATGGCCAGGCGGAACAGACGCACCAGTCCCCGCTCCTGGCTGGCGGCAGCCGCCTCCGGGGTGTCGAATACACGCAGTCCCACCGTCTCGCCTTCGTCCACCAGGGCCGGAAACCCGAACACCTGGCCCGACTGGAAGCGCTCCGGCATGTCCCCGAAGGCCCAGTCGCGGCATCCGGTAAACGACAGTTCCTCCTTCGCCAGCACTTGGAAGTTCTGCACGGCTTCCTGCCCGCGCTGTTTCTTCAGGGCCTCCAAATCTCGGGAGCGCGCCACCACCACCTTGCTCTCGTCCACCAGGGCGAAGTTCATGCGCAAATGCAGCGGGATGCCTTCCTCGCTCCACTCCTGCTGCGCCACGGTGAAACCGCCCAGTCGCCGCAAGGCCGCGCTGAGCTGTTCGGTCAGCTTGCCCCGACCAAAATCCAGTTGCGGCAGCGCGCGCTCGGCATAATCAGGGGCCGGGACGAAATGCCGCCGCGTTGCCTTGGGCAGGTTCTTGATCAAGGCCACCAGTTTTTCCTTGATGAGCCCCGGCACCAGCCATTGAAACGGCTCTGACGGCAACTGGTTCAACAGATGGATGGGAATGATGGCGGTGACGCCGTCGTCCTCGTGGCCCGGCTCGAAGCGGTATTCAAGGGTCAGGCGGATGTCACCAATGGCCAACTCGTCCGGGAAGTTCTGGTCATGCAGTGCCTCGTCGGACTTGCGGGTGATGTCCTCGCGGGTCATCTTCAGCAGGCTCGGATTGCCGCGCTCAGCCTTTTTGCGCCAGGCCTCGAAGGTGACGCCGCTCACCACCTCGGTCGGAATGCGCTCATCGTAGAACTGATAGATCCATTCCTCGTCCGCCACCAGGTCCACGCGCCGGCCCTTCTGCTGCAGGTAGTCGGCTTCGGCCAGCAATTCCCGGTTATGAATGAAAAACGGCGCCTTGCTGTCGTATTCCTGCTGCACCAGGGCGTGGCGAATGAACAGATCGCGCGCCATGACCGGGTCGATGTTCTCCAGCGGCACGCGCCGGCCTGCCAGCACCGTGAGGCTGAACAAGGTAAGCCGCTCCAAGATCGCGGCACGGCCCGCCTTCTTCTCCCAGTGAGGCTCGTAATAATGGCTCTTGACCATGTGGGCGCAGCAGCGCTCGATCCATTCCGGCTCGATCTTGGCGACGGTGCGGGCGAAGACCTTGGTGGTCTCCACCGTCTCCGCCGAGAGGATCCATTTCGGCCTGGGCTTGAACAGCGCCGAGCCGGGCCAGATCTGGCACTTGATCCCACGCGCGCCGAGGTACTCCGAGCCTTCCTGCTTGCAACTTACATTGGCCATCAACCCGGTCAGCAAGGGCCGGTGAATTTCGCCGTACTCGGATTCCGCCTGGTTGAAGCGCAGGGTAAGCTCGCCCTTGGCGGTCTGCAGGATTTGTTGGTGGATGTCCTCCCACTCGCGCATGCGCAGATAGGACAGGAAACTGGATTGGCACCATTGCCGCAGCTTGCTGTTGGACAGGTGCTTCTTCTGCTCCTGATAAGCGCGCCATAGCTTCAAATAGCTCAGGAAATCCGAATTCTCGTCCTTGAACGGCGCGTGCTTCTGATCCGCCACCTGGGCCTTGTCGGACGGGCGTTCGCGGGGGTCCTGAAGGCTCAGTGCCGACACGATGATGGCTACCTCGGTCAGGCTGTTTTCATCCGATGCCGCCAGCAGGATGCGGCCCAGCCTCGGGTCCACCGGCAGCTTGGCTAGGCGCTTGCCGATCTCGGTGAGCCGGCGCTTGTCGTCGATGGCGTTGAGTTCCTGCAGGGTGCGGACACCGTCGCGCACCATGCGCTCGTCCGGGCGCTCTAGGAAGGGGAAATCCGACAGATCGCCCAGGCCCAGGGCCTTCATCTGCAGGATGACGGCGGCCAGGTTGGTGCGCAGGATTTCCGGATCGGTGAACTCGGTACGCCGGTAGAAATCCGCCTCCGAATAAAGCCGGATGCAGATGCCGGGGCCGATACGGCCGCAACGCCCGGCCCGCTGGTTGGCGCTGGCCTGGGAAATATTCTCGATGGGCAGGCGCTGCAGCTTGCTGCGATGGCTGTAGCGGCTGATGCGCGCGTGGCCGGCATCGATCACCGCGCGGATGCCCGGCACCGTCAGCGAGGTTTCCGCCACGTTGGTGGCCAGCACGATGCGGCGCTTCTGGTGGGTGCGGAAGACCCGGTCCTGCTCCGCCACCGACAGGCGCGAATACAGGGGCAGGATCTCGCAATCCGCCGGATGGTGCTTGCGCAGAGATTCGGCGGTCTCGCGGATGTCGCGCTCACCGATGAGGAAGATCAGGATATCGCCCTTGGTGTCGCGATAAAGTTCGTCCACCGCCGCGAGAATGCCGCGCTGCAGTTCGTCCCCCGTCTCGTCCTCGGCATCGCCGTCCACCTGCATGGGACGGTAACGGACCTCCACCGGATAGGTGCGGCCCGAGACATTAATGATGGGCGCGTCGTTGAAGTGGCGCGAGAAGCGCTCCGGGTCGATGGTGGCCGAGGTGACGATGAGCTTGAAATCGGGCCGGCGCGGCAGCAGCCACTTCATGTAGCCCAGCAGGAAATCGATGTTGAGGCTGCGCTCGTGGGCCTCGTCGATGATCAGGGTGTCGTACTGGTCGAGAAAGCGGTCGTTCTGGGTTTCCGCCAGCAAAATGCCGTCGGTCATCAGCTTGATGAGGCTGTCGGGGCTGGTGTGGTCGTGGAAACGGACCTTGTAGCCCACCGCCTTGCCGATGGCCTGCCCCAATTCTTCCGCGATGCGCGTCGCCACGCTGCGGGCGGCGATGCGCCGCGGCTGGGTGTGACCGATGTAACCCGAAACGCCCCTGCCCGCCTCCAGGCAGATCTTCGGCAACTGGGTGGTTTTTCCGGAGCCGGTTTCCCCGCAAACGATCACCACCTGGTTATGCAGGATGGCTTCGAGGATATCGTCCTTCTTGCCGGAGACCGGCAGATCCATCGGATACTCCAGCTTCGGGATACTGGCTTGGCGCGTCATTCGCGCGGCGCTGGATTCCTCGATGCGGCTGACCAGTTCGGACAGGCCACCCGGTTGCTTGCCGGATTTCTGGTCGGCGCGCATGCGATCCAGGCTCCGCCTGAAGCGGTGCTGGTCCTTGCGCAGGCAATCGGCGAGGCGTTTTTCAAGGGATTGGAGATCGTGCATGATATGGATGAGAATGACGACGCAGAGCGTCACATTACAAGGTTCCCACGCGGAGCGTGGGAACCAGAAAGCTTATATCCTGGCTCCCATGCTCTGCGTGGGAGCCATAGGACAGTACTCGCTCCCATGCTCCGCGTGGGAGCGGCGAACTTGGCGCTCCGCGCCAGCGTAAGGACGCGGAGCGTCCAGTCCAGGGTTCCAACACGAGCAACGAACCCAGAAAGCTAATATCCTGGCTCCCATGCTCAGCGTGGGAGCCAAAAGTTGGCGCCCTGCGTCCTCAACGCACAAATCGAATCTCCACGCCCACATCGGCGCGCTCCCACGCCCTATCCGCCGTAACGACTGCCCGCCCCGATTGGAGTCCCAAAGCAAGACAAGCGCGGTCACCGAGCGAGAGCCCGAGCCCCTTGCACTTAAGCCATAAGGCTGCGGCCAGTTCGCCCTGTTCCTCGTCGAACGGCCGGAAGGATAGCCCTAAGGCTTCCACTTCCTGTCGCATGCCTTCGATCTCCACGCCATAAGCCAAGCATTTCTGAATTACCTCGGACCAGTTGACCGAAGACATCAAGGCGCCCGACAAAATCCCTTCAACAGCTTCTGCTCCAGGCTCGCCCTTGAGGAAGGCCAGCAAGGCAGAAGCGTCCAGAACATGGCTCACGTCGATGCATCCTCATCGACTTCGTCGCGCCTGTCCTTAATTAGTTCTTCTGCCAGGCTGAGTTCAGACGGTAGATGGGAAAATCGGGCTTTCAGGCGCCGCTTAACAGCATCCGCTTTTTCCAGCACCAGACTATCGTTTTCCACGCGGGCGATGAGTAGCTCGCCAGGCTGCAGATTCATCGCCTTGCGCATCTGCGCGGGAATGACCAAGCGGCCTTGTGGACCCACTTGCACTTCGGCTTGCAGAGTCATTTCGCTACCCATCGAGAAAGTGGCATCAATTCACAAGTATGCCACATCTTTCACGGCAATCCCTTTTGGACAAGGGATGCCTCAAGACACTTGGCGGACGCAGAGCATTGGAACCAGAAAGCCTAACTCCTGGCTCCCATGCTCCGCGTGGGAGCCATAACCCGGCGCTCTGCGCCAACAAAACCAAGATTAGACGTGGAGCGTCAATTCAAAGGTTCCAACGCAGAGCATTGGAACCAGAAAGCTCATGTCCTAGCTCCCATGCTCTGCGTGGGAGCCAAAAGTCGGCGCTCTGCGTGGGAACCAGATAATACCAACCCTCACTGCAACAAGCGCCGGCGCAGGCGGAACATGGCGAGGGCGGTGCAGATCACGGCGAATCCTGCCGGCACGCCAAGGTGCGGCAACAAGGACCATTCCCACTGCCCGGAAACCAAGGGGCGTATCACGGCGACCACATGGCTAAGCGGCAGGCAGGCACTGCCGATGCGAATGGGTTCCGGTAGTGCATTCACGGGGAAGAACACGCCGCTCAAGAGCACCATGGGCGTAACGACCAGGGTGATGTAATACACGAAGAAGTCGTAACTGCGGGCGAAGGATGTCACCAGCAGCGCCATGCTGCCGAAGCAGAACCCGCTCAGGCAGGCTACCGGGAGCACCCACAGCGCCTCCCAACCGGCGGCCAGACCGAAGGCCGAGGTGACGAGCAGGATCAGGCCTGCGCTGATCAGGCTCTTGGTGCTCATCCAGAGTATCTCGCCCATCACCACGTCCGAGATGCTCAGAGGCGCGGCGAGCATGCCGTCCCAGGTCTTCAGCACTTCCATCCGCGTATATGCCAGGTAGAGTCCCTCAAACGTAGCCGAGTTCATGGAACTGGTGGCGAGAATGCCAGCGGTGAGGAAGGCGATATAAGGCACGCCCTGCACCTCGCCGACAAAACTGCCCAAGCCGTAACCCAGTGCAAACAAATAGAACAGCGGCTCGGCAAAGCCCCCCAGCAAGGCGGTCCTGGCGGACTTGCGCCACACCAGGGCATTGCGCCGCCAAACGGCCAGCCAGCGCTTCAGCCAGTCAGGCATCACGCAGCTCGCGGCCAGTCATCTTGAGAAACACGTCTTCCAGATTGGCGGGCCGGTAGGAATAGCGCAAAGACGGCCAACCATCCAGGGATTGCACCAAGGCCTGGAGATCCGCTCCGTAATAAAAGCCCGTCTCCCCCACCTGTTCACAGCGAATAGGACCATTCAAGGGATTGGCGCGCTGCCAGGCTGTCAGGTCCGGCCCAAACACCTCCAGCACATGCGGCTCGATGCGCTCCCGCACCAGGGTTTCGGGGGGCTTATCCGCCAGAATCCGGCCATGGTCCATGAGGATAATGCGCCCACACAGCCGTTCCGCTTCGTCCATGTAGTGGGTGGTGAGGATGATGGTCAGGCCGTCCTTCTGCAACTGCCGCAGCAATTGCCAGATGTTCTGGCGAATCTGCGGGTCCAGCCCCGTGCTCGGTTCATCCAGAATCAGCAGCTCGGGCCGGTTTATCAATGCCCTGGCAATGGAAAGCCGCCGGCGCATGCCTCCCGAAAGCTGGCTGATACGGCAATCGGCCTTCTCTTCCAGCGCGGCGAAGGCCAGCAATTCCGGAATCCGCCCTTCCACGTCTCTGCGTCCAAGCCCGAAATAGCGGCCGTAGACACGCAGGTTCTCAACAACGCTGAAGTCCGGGTCCAGATTATCCGCTTGCGGCACCACGCCGATACGTGCGCGCATCGCGCGTGCCTGGGCAGGTATGGAATGGCCTAAGACGGTCAACGTGCCGGAAGAACAGGGCGTGCTACCCACCAACATGCGCAGCGTGGTCGTCTTGCCCGCGCCGTTGGGGCCGAGGATGCCGCAGAACTCACCCGGCTCGATCCGGAAGGAAATGTCGTCCACCACCCGCTGCTTGCCAAAGCTCTTGCACAGGCGTTCGGCATGGACGATGGCAGAGGGTGTGGTGCGCACAGCGAGAGGAAGGTCTACCGGTTGAGGGGATGCGGGCGATGAGCCCTTGCAGTTGCATCAGGTGATGGCTGGGCATTATACACAATGGCGAAAAGGCTGATCGCCTCCGCGCGCGCCATCCACCCCGTTCCTCGAAGCGGTGCCGGCAGCCCCCGGATTCAGAGCAAGGCGCGACCGCCCACCACCAACAGCCCAGCCATGGAAGAAACCCAAACCGTCAATGGCAAACGCCCGTCCCGCCTCAGGACGAACTCCACCGCGTAGAGCAGAATCACCGACTGCAGAACCACAAAATCCATATGCGTCTTGCGCACCACCGGCAGGTACGCCGACATCAGCAGCACGATCATGACCAAGAAGTCTGACGGGGTCAGCTTGAAGCTCTCGTTGCTGGAATTGTAAACGCCCACAGCTATGACTATGGCCAGGGCGATGAAGAAGAACTTGAATATCTGGCGAAAATTGCTGATGAAGTCCGGCGCATGCGAATTCAGGCTGTATACGATGAGAATGGCGCAGGTATAGATCGTCAGCCGCTGCATCATGGATGAATAGGGCAAGCGAAACGCGCGGAAGACCAAGCCCACCAGGATGATGAACAAGGCCATGGTGCCCATGTCCAGCGTCGGCTTGCGCATGATCATGCCTCCCGCCACAAACAGCGCCACGATCATCCCGGAAACCGTCCAATTGGCGGCCCGTTCCAGCCAACGCTGGCGGCGGATGCTTTCTATACCCCGCGTAATGAGGGAAATCCTGGCAGCATCGCCTTTATCTAGATGCCATCCCGCAAGCCCGGCCACGGGGAAAAAGAGCACCAAAACGACAAAATAGCCCGCGTACAACCCCAAAACAGCAGCGCCACTCTCGTAACGCATGAAATACGCCGAAATCACGAACAAGGTCTGCACGGCGTAGATCGCCAAGACCGCCTCGTGATGATCCAGGCCCAGATCCAGCAACTTGTGATGGAAGTGGCTGCGATCGGCCTTGAACGGAGACCTTCGCTTCAGAATGCGCGTCGTCATCACCGTGAGGGTATCCACCACCGGCAGGCCGACGATCAGCAAGGGCAATTCCGGAGCCAGCGCGGTGTTGGCTCTCTGGGTCAGCCATACCGTCAACACGCCAAGACTGAAGCCCAGAAACTGACTTCCCGTATCCCCCATGAAAACCTGAGCGGGATGGGTGTTATAACGCAGAAACCCCATGGTGCCGCCGACGATGGCCAGAGACACCAGCAAGAGGTCGGTAGAATCCGCGAGCGACGCCAAGGCCATGACGCACACCAGGCTCAGCAGGCTCACACCACTGGCCAGGCCATCCAAGCCGTCCGCCAGATTCATCGCATTGGTCATGCCCAAAAGGTAAAAAACCGTCAGCGTCGCTGCCGCCCATTCCGGCAGCGGGTCGCAACCTGCAAACGACAGGGTATGTACCATCACATCGCCGCCGAACACGACGATCGCAACCGCCAGAATCTGCCCAAAGAACTTGAGCCGGTAATCCAAATCGGCCCTGTCATCCCACAAGCCGAACCCAGCAATTACCACTAAAGCACCCAGGAACACACGCACTTCCTCGGTGACTTCCATCCACAACCAGACAGCGGCAAAACTGCCCAGCACCATACCGATACCGCCAACCCGCGGAATCGCCACAGAGTGCACCTTCCGCTCATCCGGCACATCCACAAAGTTGAACTTGTATGCCATGCGCATCAAGCCAGACACGAGCACCATGGCGAAGAACAGGGCCGTGAGAAAAACCGTATAAAACTTCATCAATGACCGACAGACTTAAAGTTCCGCGTGATAACCCTCCCTCATCACTCAGAAGGCGCCGCAATGAGGGCCAAAAACCTCCAAGGGCCAAGCCCCCTGCCCCTTATGGTTCCAATGCTCCGCCTCCCTTCTGGTTCCCATGCTCCGCGTGGGAACCCTACACCTAGCGCTCCGCGCCCTCCCTACCTCTTCTGGTCTCCATGCTCCGCCTCCCTTCTGGTTAACATGCTCCGCGTGGGAACCCTACACCTGGCGCTCCGCGCCCTC
This sequence comes from Methyloterricola oryzae, assembly GCF_000934725.1. Taxonomy (NCBI): domain Bacteria; kingdom Pseudomonadati; phylum Pseudomonadota; class Gammaproteobacteria; order Methylococcales; family Methylococcaceae; genus Methyloterricola; species Methyloterricola oryzae. The sequence goes on along the minus strand of NZ_JYNS01000002.1, from coordinate 228,374 downwards.
CCTACCTCTTCTGGTTCCCATGCTCCGCCTCCCTTCTGGTTCCCATGCTCCGCGTGGGAACCCATTCACTGGCGCTCCGCGCCCGTCCCTCTACCTCTTCTGGTTCCCATGCACTGCGTGGGAACCCTTCCCCTGGCGCTCCGCGCCCTTCCCTCTACCTCTTCTGGTTCCCATGCTCTGCATGGGAACCTCCCCTTGGAGCCCCGCGCCGATCCCGACGCCCTCTGGTTCCCATGCTCTGCGTGGGAACCCGCACTTGGCGCTCCGCGCCAATCCCATCCACTCCATCACACTCAACGCGGAATATACTTATCCAACTCCGGCAAACTCACCTTCAAGAAATCCTGCAAACGCGCATCCGCAGCCGCAATGTCCTCCCCCTTCGGCGCCAGCGTAGTCAAGCGCACAAGCGCGCCGTCAGTGCGGTTCATGGTCAACGCATCCCAGAACAAATACCACTTGATCACGTACTCGTTCGTCAGATCTCGCCCGCGCTGCTGGAACCAGTAATACACCAATTGCCGGTCTTCACCCTTCTGAATCAACAAACGATTAAGCTTCATCGGCTGCCCGTACAAGGAAACACCATCCACAGTCACGACCTCGTGCGAGGCGATCTGCCAACCACCGCCCGGGATGCAGGAGCGCGGAGAATGAATTGACTCGCCCTTACGCTGAGAGGAGTAATAGGCCGAATAGAAATTGACCGGCATCCTAGAACCAGAGATCAGAGGAATCGCCGAAAACTCGCTTCCGGCAATTGGGTTATAAACATAATCCGCAAGGACGTAGTCATCGAACTTCAATGCATCGATATACTGCTGTTCCATAGCCTCACGCCGCCCAATCCAATTGCCTAACCTCAACGGCAATTCGCTGAAACCAACGCGGGCTGGAGAAACCTCCTCTCGATGTTCAAGAGATAGAGAAAGGCAAAAAGACAGAATCAGCAACCCCCCGACAACCCAATACTGAATTGGTAGCGTCCGGTCACGATATGGAGTGTCAGCCGGGAGTGGCTCCGGAAATGTCAAACCAAACACTTCTTGTAAAGGGCGAGGATCGTTCCCAAAGCGCGCGAGTAGCCACATCTCAGCCACAAGAATCCCGGTACATGCCATAAAGACAATCCAGCCTTCAAAGTCATGAAGAAAGCCTTCCGCCGCTTCCTTGCCAAAGTACTCCACCGTAACACCTATCACGCCGATGCGAAAGCTATTCATCAGGACAGTAATTGGGATGCTAGAAACAAAAACCAGGGCCCTCTTCCACAGCGCCACCTTGTAGAAGTAGGCGCACATAAAAGCCAGGCTCATCAACGGAAATAGATAACGCAGCCCGCTGCAAGCTTCAACAACCTGCAACTGCATTGCCCCTAAGTCAATGACGTTTCCTTCCAGAAACACACTGATATCACATAGTCTTATAAAGGAAACCCCAATCTGAGAAGAGAGCAGCTGCAACGTCGATGAAAGGCTCCTATAGAGAAATTGCGGTAACGGTATTGCAAAAAACAGAAAGCACAGTGGAACGACTACTCGCGCGAAGAACTGTCGACCGAAAATACTTAAAGCCAACCCCAAAATAATCACTACGAGCGCATAGTGAACCAAAACATACAAGGAAGCGAGTTCCCCAATCAAGCCCAGAGTCACCCCCATTAACGTTAACAGACACCCAAACCACGACCCTGTAAACTGCAGCAAGGCAAGATCTCTTTTCTGCTGCCATATAAGGAAGCCAACAATAAATGGTAAAAGCAAAGCATGGCTATATTCTTCCCTGCCCCATTCATGCAGCAAAAAACCTACGCTGTCATAAAAACAAGCAAAAACCAATCCAGCAATCAGCAGCAAATACATCCAAATGCGTATTGACGTTTTCCAGAGCATTAGCAGCCTATATTTTATCTTCAGTAAGGGCTATGGAGACACGGTAACTTGTATTCATTAAAAAAACACCTGCCAGCATGTTCGCACAACGCGACCACATTTAGCTCAATAATTCAGATCCATAATCAGAAACTTGCATAGCCGGCTCTAAAGTGAGTTTCAGTTGCGCTCCGTTGAAACCTACATCCCTCTTAGGAAGGATTTCGTCACCTGCCACCACTCCGCTTTCTCATCCCACGTAAGCGCTGTACCTTTCGGGTTACAAACATCCCAGCCTCCCCAAATAACAATTCCATCGGCATACTGGCTAGCAGTCTCCAATTGGACACGCCAATAATCCGGAGAGACAAACTTACAACGCATCAAGAAATTGGAATCATGATATTGAGGCCACAAAAATACATAGACAGGTTTACCTTTCCCGATCCGTCTAGCCTCTGATATTTGCCTCCTTGCAAATTCCACCCAACCTTTTTGATCCGAATAGTATGTATAAAGCGATGGATAAAGTATGTCCACTGAATCCGTAAGCCTCTGAAGCTTATTGTTATCATCCATCAAGGACTTGAGCTCTTTACTCCCCTCGCCCTTAATCGACCTCCAATAATCCGTCAGTGGTGGCGACCCATAGTAACCGTACTTTGCTGAACCATCATGCTCTCTATACCAGGCAATAACTTGAATATACTTACTTATATTATCGGTGAGTGTTTGTTCGTCAATTCTACTTAACGGCCAATCCTCAATATCAACTACAACGTTGCTCTCAGATCCACGGTTCAATTCCCTAGACCTTCGAATCCGAGTACGATCTGGCAGTGCCGAACGATCAGTATCCTTACCAAAAATCGCCGATGCATAGATTACTTGGATCCTCTCAATACCGAAGACTGAAAGGACAGGCTTATCCTTAAACAATGTACCGTCAAAAATGCGAAAGCCAACGCGCGGCGTTACACCAATTTGCTTAGACGGGCTTTTGGCCCCGGCAAGATATGTGCGTGAACCATTAATCAAAAAATCAGACAAGGAGGACGAAGAAAACACGCATGCCCCCGATAAGAGAACTACGCACAAAAAAAAACACCTACCCCGCATGATTTCCTAGAACCTATCGCTCAATATTTGTAAATACAGATACGGCCAAATACGAATCTACCGCACCCGCCCCAATTTGGAAAAACAACAGAGCACTTCTTACATCCCCAACAACCTATCCAAATAAAAAAGCCCCCCAAACTAAACAAGCAACTTAGAGTAAACCTGTTGGATGACCGGACTAATATGCATAAAGGACCAAACTAGCAATCCAAAAGCCCAACAATGATATGTCCACCGCACCAAAATCAGGCGCACCCCAATTCCTCGACATCTATCAATATCTACGACTAACTGCGAATCCGCACCAAGCGATTCACGACTGAAATCTATTAAGCAGTTCTCTTGTACCCAAAGTCTGACCCGCGCAATTAAAATCAATGAATAGGTTGAAACTTAATAAATTCTTATCCCTCCCGCAAAAAGCTACATATAAAATACGAAAGGTCTCTGAAACGTATAAATGCACATCAAAAACCTACGTTACATCACCATGGATCCTAGAGTGCCCAAACCCGTTCACTCTGGACAGGTATAGTGCGCCCGCCCGACTGAATACTGACCGAAGATTCCCCAAGAATACTCTTACCCAGATCAATATCCACTTATCTCCGGCATCAATGATAGAAAATATTCTTCTGTAATTCGGACACACATTAAAACCCAGGAATATTGATTTGAAATTCACATTCAAAAACCCACAATATCCCACATGCCACGAAGGCGCCGTATAGCCAGCAAGCCCAAATCAATCACCCTTAAGTAACCTTACTGTAAGCTCGAAAAAACGGAAGATCCGAGCGCGACGACGGAAAAATCATTTTATAAAGACCCATTTTTTTTGAAGCAAGAATCGAAAGAAGCAAAGTAACCGCTACCGTAAATAACAGAGACCCAATACCAACAACAGCCTCCAATAACGGATCATCAAATGAAGCCAACGGATACACGAGCATGTAAAAGAAATAAAAGACAAATGAATGTGTCAGATATATCTGCAAGGAAAATTTCCCAAGACAACTTAAGTATGGAAGCTTTTTAAATGATCGAGACAGTGAAAGCACCGTCAAAAAAGAAATGACTACTATCCCATCATGCAACAACAACAAAATGACGTCCGATATGGCCATTAGATTCAACCAAGCTAAATTAGTCCTTAAGCCGAACTTAGATGAAAGGAAAAAAAGCATAAGTAACACTGGAACAGTAATCAAACTAAAGTAACGCGATCGAGTTGCGCTTAGAAGCGCATCACAACTTATGCTTTCTCCCAAAATATATATGTACGCTACAATGCCAATTCCAAATGGAATATTTAATTTCGCCCAATCCGGCAAACACCCGACGGTAATGTGCGCAACAAAAAGTAAAAGCAACACAGATTGACGAATTCCCGAAGCAAAACTATTTAGTAACGAACGAAATAAAGTCAATGTAAAGAATGTTGGCAAAAACCAGAAAAGCTGAAAGCCAGTTGTTTTCTTGACCCAATATGCATCATTGACTATTAAACCGAGAATAAAATCTCCAAACCACTCCCACAAAGAATGAGCACCGATATATATCGGAAAATACATGAGTGATGAGATAGAATAAAAAACAACGAATGGCACCAAATAACGAACCGACAAATTAATAACCAAATCACGACTTATTTTCTTGGCCGGGAAAACAAATGGCAATAGCAAGAACCCATACACGTGAAAGTTATAAAGAAAAACAAATAGACCTTGATATAAACTTGTCAGCAACAAGTTATGCCCGATAACAATAAGAAGGATATATATGCCTTTTATTGTGTCAATCTCATCCCGCGATAGATGACAAATCCGGCTTTCTTCCACTACTATCTCGGTAGATGACATAATTACCAATAGATCTAAAATAAATTACTTCAAGGCGAAAGTAAAAAGCTATACTCCTCACCGGCCTTTGAAACTGAAAAGAGAGAATAGCCCATCGCTTTAAGAAGCCCAACGGCCTGCTTAGTTCTTCTAACGCCGACACCAGGGAATCGATGGTGAAATTCGATCAATATCTGCTTCGGTCGAATAGCACATCGATTCATGTCTTCAATTACACAATATTCCGCACCCTCAATATCCATTTTCAATAAGTCTATAGATGTATGTCCAAGCTCAGACATAATAGAGCGAAGACATTTCACAGGTACCAAAATTCCGTTTTCACTTTTACCAGGCCTACTTAAGATAGTATGAGATACGTGATCCTCATTTTCAGGCGGATTAAACTGTACAACACCATCAAAATCCGCGACTCCATATGGGTAATGAATAAAATTATCCGGCAATGTCTGCGATTTTATCCACTCTATTGATTTAGGTGTTGGGTCAAATGCGTGAACTTTCATCTGAAACGACTTGATCAAGTCCAGATCGAAACTTATATCCTCACCTACTCCTACCGAATAAACAATTGACTCAGAACTCAAATGCTCTACGGAAAGATCCCAGCCACCATACTTTCCACCAAAATGTTCAATAGGGACATTACGAGCATCAATTACCGGGTAAAAATCTTTGCCGCGCAAAACATTTGCGATCCTTTTTAATTTAATGAAGCCGTCGTACATACCTATTCTCACTATTATAAAGAAATCCATCTTTATCAGAATTGCGCCCACGAGCTTCTTTCGCGACTGCTGGATTTGAGTCGTTATGAAAGTGCACTTTAGCTGATGAGCGTTTACTTTGAGACATGCCAAGAAAAACAGCAACCATAAACAAGAGCGACGTAGGGTTACCCGAATTTATTAGGAACCGCTCGAATATTGCGAGAAACAAGTACGAAACGGATATTCCTATTAGTATACTGTAATTATAAGAAAGTTTAGGGTCGCGACGACAGCAGCGCCAAAGTTTATAAACGCCGCTAATAACTAAAATGATTATCGACAGGAACCCAAATATTCCAATTTCAGCAAGTAATGCAAGATAACCATTATGTGCGGAAGTCCCAAGTTTTAGACGCGCCTCGTGGGCGCGAAACCCTACTCCAAAAATGGGGTTTTCCACAAAAAGTTGCCAAGTCTCTTGCCAAACCTCAAGACGACCAGATCCTCCCGAATCGATCCCTCGGTGTTTATCATGGAGCTCCAAAAAGCCTTCCACAACGTCAAGTACGTAATCCAAATTTATTGCGGCCAAGGTTATAGACGCAATGACCATAAGGAGCACAATAGCTTGTGAAGTTTTGGCCGCAATACGCGTACGTTCATAAACCACAACAAATAGTCCAATTAATACACTAAGGGCCGACGCGCGCGATCCAGTAAGATAAATGACATAGATCAAAGCTGAAATTAATAAAAAGCGCGTAATTAGGCTACGAAAACACATTGCGGAGATTGCAGCCGACATTGAAACCATTCCAATTGTTGCCGGTTCCAGCACGCGGTGACCTTCTCCAAGACGGGATCCTGGCTCATAATCCCAAATTGAAAACGCCACAACCAATAGAGCAACACATAGGGTATAGGTCCTTAAACCATTTCCGAGCTCTTGGGCATCTAATACTGAAGCAAACTTCAAGCATATCAACACGCTTAATAATGTTAGAACCATATAAGCGGTGGAAATAACCATCAACGAGCTAAAGAACACTGATAGAAAGCCAAACAAGAAAAATATGGTTAGCAAGATTAACGTTCCGTTACTAGTATTTCTTGGAATTATGCCTTCTTTCGAGAATAAGAAATAAAATGTTGGCCAAAGCACGGCCAATCCAACCGTCGCGACGGCGCCGACGTTAGTCGCGTCACCTTTGACACTTCCTATTAGCGCGAGAATCATTCCGGCAAATACACCGCACAACCATAAGCCGAGTAGTCTTCCGACCCATTTTGAAGAAATCTTTCTCGAAACAACAACAGAATCACCCTTAAGCATTACATGGACCACAAATTATCTAACCTTATATCGGAGCATTAATAACATAACTAAAGACTGTACAGAGATTGACAAGGACGAGGCGTATGCAAGACCAATAATGCCAAAATTTAATACAAATACGGGAGCTAAGAGCATAATTGATACCAAAGTAACGAACTGACTTGCACTAGAACCAATGTATCCTGACAAAGAATAAAGGCCATACCTTGCTACGCGTCCAAAGCTTGAGAACGGCAATGAGAAGATCAAAATACTTAATATTTCAGCCGTCTTTTCCGCGTCTACGGAGGAAAATTTCCCTCGCATATATACCATTTTTACTATCAGCAATGGATCGTACAACACGACGAGAACTATCGAAACGGCAAAGATAAAAAACATCAATCCGTATCGCTCTACAAGGTTATATCCCTGTCTAGCACTCTTTGCGAAGCTTTTCGCTAATTTTGGATAAACTACAGTGGATAATGGCATTACGACAAGACTAAGCGGCACCGAGACAAGGGTCCACGCATAATAAAATGCTGATATCGTGCCGGCCGGTAATGAAGAGGCTAGGCTCCGCTCAACTAAACTGAATCCCTGATAACATAATTCCCCTAGAAAAACGATGCCAGATGCTGCCCATAACCCATCATGCGTCGGTGTTTTCTTGATACTAAGACTTATCTGGTCCCAGCCAACTGTTCGAATAAAAATTGTCAACATGAAAAGAAAAGATAAGGCGTTACCAATAATGAAACCATAGATTAAAGCATTAATTCCAAATTCACTTCCGAAAAGCACAATTGATACGGCGGTAGAGAGGGATATTATTGCGCCGGACAACATTCCAGGGCTAAAAACTCTAAGAACGTTTAAGCTCGCCTTCAATATTCCACAACTGTTTGCCAAAACAATAGCGACGAGTATTAGACGCAGAAACCGGACTCCTAGTGCTGTCTGTGCGTCTGTGAAGCCAGGAAATAACATTACGAGCAACTGCTGACCGCCAATGTATAGAGCAAGCACAAATGCGGCATTGAATGCAAATAATACTTTGAGCGCTCTGAACAATTGGGTTGCTACAAGCCCTGGGGATTCAAAGTTTGCGCTCTTCGATATAAACACCATCTCCATAGTGTTTGCTATCTGGACGCCAAAAAAAAGATAAAATCCAGTTACCGCAATATATACATCGAGCTCCTTGCTGAGACCGAAATTGGAAGAAACGGCCAATTCCCGCACGAAGCCCAATATCATGGCGAAGAGGCTCAGTAATGAATATCGAGAAAGTTTGATTACTTCAAGAAGTTTCTGGGGGCCAGATTTTATCCGTGCAAGAACTTTCAATTGTGGAGTGGCAGTTACCACAGAAGTGCGCGACCTAGAACTTTCCGTCATGTACTTTTTTAGGGATTGTATTAGCAATGATGTTTATTTAAATGCGTTATTTCTAGTGTTACGCTCTAATGATGCCGCTTCCCGATATACTGAGTTATATTGACGCGCAACGCTGCGCGGATTCCAGGTAGTGGTGGCATGTTCGCGAAAAGCAGATCGCAATTCTGAAAGAGCATTTCGATCCCTTATAATGTTTTGACAACGTACAAGTAGCTGTTCATCATCATTGAGCGGTACTACTCCATTCCAGAATGTCGGCATTTGGTCGGCGATTCCACCTACCCCATAAGAAAGCACTGGTGTTCCACAAGCCATTGCTTCTATTATCACATTCGGATAATTGTCCGCTTGTGTGGTCATTACAAGGAGATCAGCGGCGCTATAATATAAAGATAAAGTAGCGGGATCACTTATTGAGCCAGTTTGAGTTATAAGTGGATTTGTTTGCCTCGATGGAATCCCTACAGCTATTCCATGGTAACCCGTACTTTCGATCAGTTTGCAAAATTTGGGATATCCTTTACGTGGATCGTTACAATCTGAGGCGACAAATAATATCAATGGTTCATTTTGACTATAACCTAGCGTTTGGCGCGCCTGCACTTGAGGCTGCGGACAATATTTTGTAATGTCAACCGGGTTTGGGATGACACGAATACGTTCGGATGAAAAGCCACGTTCGATTGCCATTTCAGCAAGCCAGTTAGCAGGCGTGACAATAGTAAGGTTTTCTAGGATTCTATATAGTTCGCTTTTTGATCTATAATCTCGCGCGGACCAATCTAACCATGCGGCTGGATATACGTCTGGATATGGACATTTCCCACAGCCATTTCGCCATCCTCCACAGTCAGGATTAGGTAGACAGCATCGTCCCGTCACGGCCCAGAAATCATGCCATGTCCACACGATTGGACGTTGCCTCCAGGTGTAAAGCAGGTTTGTGTAGTTAATGTAATAACCATGGAGATTATGAACATGCAGCAAATCGGCGGTTTCGATTTCATGGAGAAGATCTTTTGTGAGCCCCATGTCATACATAAACATCGACCCACCAACTCTTTCCATCAATGCATTTAGTGGTTTTGAGCCAACTCGTTGCATTCCATAAAACTTTTTCGTCTTCACTCGGTCGCCCGCATGGTACAGACATACATCCGTCTTCTCTGCGATGAGGGCATCCACGAGGGTTGAGGCCATACGGGCGGCACCGCCACGGCTGAATTCTGTGTTGACCATAGCTACGCGCATGGGTTTCTATTCCCCTCAGTGTTTACACCTATAACTTGTTCGCACATCCTTAGAAATCTCTCACTCATTACGCGAGTGTTATATTTATTCTTTGCTATTGCGCGTGCTTGCGCACTGAAATTCTCCAATTTTGCTGGATCAGAGAGTAAATCGGAAAGATTGTCCTGAAATGACCTCATATCAGCATAGCGGAATACCGAGCCGTTCGTCCCGGGCTCCAATACGCTGAATTCTGGCATATGATTATTGGCGTCGTCATGAGTGAACACAGGTAATCCATATCCAAAAGCATGAAGCAGACTTAACCCTATAGCGCCTGGGTGGATTAGAACCTTGCTGCTCAAAAACCAAGGGGCCAACTCTAATTCGTCATATATAGCGCCCAACCATCTTATTTTCTTATTAACTCCAAGCTGTTCAGCCCGTTGAATCAATGCTGTTTTCAATAAGCCGTCGCCGATGACACACCACATTAGTTTTGGGTATTTTGCTATCAGGAACGGAAGGGCGTTTATCATCCACTCAAAGTTATTTTTTGCCTCCAAGCGAGCACACGATAACACTAGCAAGTTTCCTTCAATTTCATTTTGAGCTTGCCATTGTTTTAGTTTGTCTTTGGTCCAAAGACTTGCAGCCGCATCTATCGAGTCTTGATCTAAGCCATTGTTCATTCCGATTATAAATTTATTTCCAAAACCATTTGTATGAGATAGGTGAAACGCTTCCCCGTCATTATATAAGAAGAAATATTTGAACTTCTTCCACCAATATAATCTTATTCTCTGAAATAGGCGGCGACTGCCAGCAGTATGGAGCTGGCCTTGCACTACAACTTGCTTGCCGCTAATTACTAGCAGCAAAGATAAGAATATATTTGATAGAATTCTTGGATTGCCCAGTATAAAATAGACGTCAAAGTTACGTATTAGCTCTAGAAGTGGTAAACATTGCCAGCCCAATTTCTCTCTTTTTGTTCCGACATATCGCACTTCGGTTATCTTATCGGCAAATTCTTGGTGTATTGAAGATAAGTTCATGCCAGGGATGTTTTTTTGACAGTATATTCTTATGTCTAGCAAGGGATTAGCAAGTATTCTTTGGTAATAATTTCTTCTATAGACAGGCATTATATTCGTTATAATTGCGACTCGTGGCTTTACATACGATTCGTCTGACTGCTGTTCCATAAGATTATGAATCAATATTATACGTGGCAAATATACTTATGCCGCCATTGCAGAGCACCAAGGGGTAATCTTATTTTTCTGTAACATTTATATTTCGGCGCCGAACCATGGTTTATTTCAATTAGTTTTTTGTTGAAATTGCGTACGAATGCCATATAACAATATCATTAATCTACGTTTTACTGTTCGAGCAGTAAGCTTTGCCACGCTTTGCGCGCGATCATTCTATTATATAGTCTATCAAGTTGGTCCCGAGCGTTTTTGCCCATACCCAATCTCAGCTTATGATTTTCTGCTATCTCGATAATTTGATTCTGGAACGTGCTCGAATCTCCTTCAGTCACCACATATCCGAGGCCACGACGTGTTATAGTTTGTGGCAAATCACCCGCGCGCGAACCGATATATAAGATTGGCCTTCCCGCTGCTGCGATTCCATAGAACTTGCTCGGTACAATTAGGCCTTCGAGTTCCGGCCTTAAAGTGATTAAGTGGACGTCCGCTGCAGATAGACTCTCCGACAAACGTTCGCGCGGCTGATAAGGCTTGAAGCGAATGTTACGTAGGCCACGCTGTTTTGTTTCGTGTTCTACCCAGCGCAGATTGGCCCCTCCTCCGACGAATAAAAAAATGATATCGTCCCTATAATTTAGAGCGGTTGCCGTATCGAGGATTGTTTTGAAATCATGGCTGCGACCCAAATTGCCGGAATACCCCACGACGAATTTGCCATCCAAGCCCCATTCCTTGCGCAGTGAATTTTCCTCCGGCGGCACCGGTCTTATATGGCCATCCGCCCAATTGTGAATCACACGGATATGGTCTTCGCTGATCCCGACATCGATGAGTTTCTGCTTCATCAATTCGCCTATCACAACATTGATCTTGGCAGACCTAAGGGAACTGTTTCTCAACGCTTTGAGCAGATCATACAAAGGTCCCCGGACAAACTTGACGCCCAAGGCCGCTGCCACTTCAGGAAACAAATCCTGTATCCAGTTAACGAGCTTTGCCGATTTGATCCTTGCGACCAGAGCCGCGACCACCGAAATTAAGGGAGGGTCGGTCTTTGCCACTATAAGGCTGAACTCGTCCGCCAACCTCATTAAGGCGACAAATGCCGTTACGTAAAAACTCGCATAGTCGATGGCTCTTCCTAAAAGGTTTTGTCGTCCGAACCGTGACGTCCAGACTCTATGTATGCTGACGCCTCGAATTTTCTCTTCTGTGGACAGTGCAGCCATCGCGTCGTCATAGCGTTGGCGACTGGTGACCACATGAATTTCAAATTCCTGATTTTCCGCAAGCGCGAATGCCAGGTCTGAAAGCATTTGGCTGGTGGCGGAGTGATCCGGATAAAAATAGCGGTTTACAAAAATGAGCTTAGTCACGATTAAGCACGGCTATCGAAATTGTCATGTCGAGTAATGTTCTCTTCTGTAACCCTCGCTTCTTGCCTCGCCCTGGCTAGGCCTTCCATCTGCATTTTGAAGCATCTCGTCGACGCGGCAATGCTGACATGGCGCCACCAGTCTCTGACACAAGCGACCTTGATCTCCATCGACGTTTCCTAAGCTTCCATGCAAGCAATTAGGTCATTTAACGCACGACCCAAGTGATTTGGCGCAAATTCGAAGCTTAGCAGTTCTCTGAAAGTTGTTCTCAACTCCGCCACTTCATGCCTTCTCGTATGGTGCGTGCTAATTCGGAACGATGATTCATGGGTTTACCGCCCGTATCGGAGGGAGCTAGCGTGCTCCTGGTTACAGCAATGTCACAGTCTCATTGGGTCCGTGATTGCATGCGAGGTTCGTGCCACTGGTAGTTATCCTGATATGTTCTAGCGCGATCGAGACCTTTTGGCCCTGTCCCCGCCCTATTGTGTTCGGAATTTGGCGCACGCAAGCTTCGATATGGGAGCTTCGCTTGCAGGGTTCATGGGCGTGTTGGGTCGAGTAAGGTTGGTGCCCCGCTCCATGTCGTTTTGCGGCCCGGCGGATGGGTTCGTGCTTTTTCATGGTGCCTGAGGTCCAGGCTTTAAGGATTCTTGGTCGATGTGAGAGCGCTTTATGCCTTTTCGATGCGGCTCGGCGGCATGGGAGTTCTTATTCTAGAACTGCGGTTATGACGGTTTTTCGCGCGGACACGGATAGCGTGATGCTAAGGTTCCCACGCGGAGCATGGGAACCATTGAACGCGCGGAGCATCCGGACCTGCTCTGCGTGGGAGCGGCAGACGCGGCGCTCCGCGCCAAGCAGCAGACGCAGAGCGTCAAAGCCAAAGGTTCCAACGCGGAGCATTGGAACCAGAGGATCAGTGGGTTTTCACGCAGAGCATGGGAATCAGATTTAAGGCAAATTTGATCGCCTCTCTCGCAATTCGTGAGAAACAGGGCACGCTTGCTGTCGTGCCCATAGTAAATTCGTGAGCCACGCCCGCTCCAACGTTGCTGTTTTGCTTATTTTTGGGTCAATTCACAGTTTTTCGCGGCAATTCGATTAGTTTTGCAGGTGTCTGAATTTCCATGCGGAGACTCAGGCAATTGCGGTAAACATCTTCCACCAATGAGTCACAGACCGGTTCGTCCGCTGGGGCACAAAAGTCCAAGTCGGCAGGCCGGATGCGAACGTAAGGGGTGGTGGTTGTCCGGTTTCCTTGGCTCTATTTTTGGGAGACTTCCATGAACACTAATCGTATCAACGCGACCTTAGCTCAGGAGAATGTCGATGCCATATTGGCTGCCGTTGCCAAGATTCAGGAATTGTTGCCGTTCCTGATTGATTTAACCCCAGACGAACGCAGAACCATGGCAAAGTTCGGCGAGAAGAACCGTTCCTTCGTGGTCAAGGCCGAGGCGCTTGCCAGCCAGCACCCGGAAATTCTGCCTCGCGGGTTTAGCCTCGATGAGATGAAATCCGATGTGAGGCTCGTCGAGCAGCTTTATCCGGTCCAGATGGCCCTGAACGATCTTTTGGGCCGTGTCGAGGATTCGTACTACGCTGCAGGCAGCGAGGCGTACTGTGCCGCCCTGCAGGTCTACAACTACGCCAAGGCCGCGCATGTGGCCACGGGCGCGCTTGAAGGAGCCTTGGGTGACTTGGGCAGGCGTTTTGCCCGCCGCAGCCATGCCTCCGAAAAAGCCGATGCCGAGAATGTAGCGGCTTGATCCGTTGCCGCTTCTTTCTGGATCGGGATGATCCAGCCCACATCACGTCTTGCCAGCGAATCATGTCCGTCGCGTCGATGAATTTCTGCGCAAACGAGTCGTCTGATCGTTGGCTCCGGGGCGAAAGGATTCGCCCCCCAATCCACACCAAGTCACAGTGTTCCGATTCCAGCCGCTTGCATCGTCGCTGCATTAATTCTGTCCATGGGGCAGCCTCGGAAGGCAAGCGGTGTACCATTTCGATTGACGGGTCATATTTCGCTACGGCCGGATTCATCGCGGCGATGGACGGTTCCATCGCAATGATGAATCAATCCAACTTTGAGATGGATCGGTTCATCAAAATCATTGAGCGATCCATCAGATTTATTGGTCGACCTATCGCCGGGATAGAACGTTCTATCTCAATCATTGATCGATGTATCCGAATCATGGAAGCGCCATCAAATTTTATTGATCGATGCATGCCGATGATGGATCCGTCTATCTAAAACATGGACGAGTCTATGCGGGCGATGGATCCGTCTATTAATTTTATGGAACGCCGCATGATGGCCATTGATCCCTGGTACCTTTTGTTGTTGTAACGCACCCGTGTACCGCATGGGAACCAGTGAACGCGCGGAGGATTTGAAGCGCAGGGGCTCGATCAGACGCAGAGCGTCAGGCCATGGGTTCCAACGCAGAGCATTGGAACCAGAGAATGCGCTCGTTCCCATGCTCTGCGTGAGAGCGGCACACCCGGCGCTCCGCGCCAAGCAAAGAACGCTGAGCGCGGGAACCAGTGATTGCGCAGAGTATGTGAAACGCAGGGATTCGGTCAGACGCAGATCGTCAGGCCATGGGTTCCAACGCGGAGCATTGGAACCAGAGAATGCGCTCGTTCCCATGCTCTGCGTGGGAACAGCAGACCCGGCGCTCCGCACCATGCAAAGGACGCTGAGCGCGGGAACCAGAGAATGCGCTCGCTCCCATGCTCTGCGTGGGAGCGGCAGACCCGGCGCTCCGCGCCAAACAATGGACGCTGAGCGCGGGAACCAGTGATCGCGGAGGATTTGAACCGCAGGGATTCGGTCAGACGCAGCGCGTCAGGCCATGGGTTCCAACGAAGTGCATTGGAACCAGAGAATGCGCTCGCTCCCATGCTCTGCGTGGGAGCGGCAAACCCGGCGCTCCGCGCCAAGTAATGGACGCTGATCACGGGAACCAGTGAACGCGCGGAGTATGTGAACCGCAGGGGATCGGTCAGACGCAGAGCGTCAGAGCCAAGGGTTCCAACGCGGAGCATTGGAACCAGAGAAAAAGCGGGTTTTCACGCAGGGCATGGGAGCCAGAAGGGACGGAAAGAGGCGCAGAGCGCCAGACGATGGGTTCCAACGCAGAGCATTGGAACCAGAGGAAAATGCCGAACCCTCGGCGAGCCCCTTCCCTTTTTAGCCCGTATTGCGCATACCAGCAGCGATGGCATTGATAGTGCGCAACAGCGTCACCCGCCATTCGCTGTCACGCACCTGTTCTTCCGGCAGGGAACGGATGCGCCGCAGCAGGGCGATCTGGATGTAGTTGAGCGGGTCCATATAGGGGTTGCGGTGCCTCAGAGACATGGCCAGCGCGGGCGACTCACCGAGTAGCACCTTGGAGTCGGAGAGGTTCAATACGTGCTGCACGGTCCTTCGATATTCCCCTTCGATCAGGCCATAGATGCGCGTACCGGTTTCCCGATCCCGGCACAGGTCGGCGTAGCCGCGGGCAATGTTCATCTCGGATTTGGACAAGGCCATTTCGGTCTTGCTCAGCAAGGTACGGAAGAAGGGCCAGTCGTTGTACATGCTCTGCAGCTTGGCCAGGCGCGCCAGATCCTTGCCGCGCCAGGTCTCCAGTGCCGTGCCGATACCGAACCAGGCCGGCAGCGTCTGACGGGACTGGGCCCAGGCAAACACCCAGGCGATGGCCCGCACCGAGGCCTTGGAACGGTCTTGCTTCTTGCGGTGGGAGGGGCGCGAGCCGATATTGAGGGCGCCGATTTCGTCCAGGGGCGTGGCTTCGTAGAAGTAGTCCAGAAATCCCGCTTCCCGCTCGGTGAGGCGACGGAAAGCGTCCTCGCCGATCCGCGCCAGCTCATCCATGATGCCCAGGTAATCGCGGCGCTCATCGGGGTCGGGCCGCAAAAGGCTCAGGCTGGCCTTCATCAGGCCGGTAGTACCCATGGTCAGCTCATAGATCGCTGTTTCCATGTTGTTGTACTTATAGAAGATCGTCTCGCCCTGCTCGGTGAACTTGATCTGTCCGCGCACGGTGCCAGGCGGCTGGGCCAGGATAGCCTCGTGGGTGGGTCCGCCGCCACGACCAACAGTGCCGCCGCGGCCGTGGAAGATGCGGCACTCCAGGCCCCGCGCCTGGGTGATGGCGATAATCTTTTTCTGCGCCTCGTAAAGCTTCCAGGCGCTGGCGAGGATGCCGCCGTCCTTGCAGGAATCGGAATACCCGACCATCACTTCCTGGCAATCGGGCGAAACCGCCAGCAGTTCCCGGTAAATCGGCACGTCTAGCAACCGGGTCAGAACCTCTTCGATGTTTTCCAGATCGCGGATGGTCTCGAACAGCGGGCTGACGCCGATGTGGCAATAGCGCTTCCCCGCCAGACGCCCCACCAGGCCGCACTGGGCCGCCAGGAACAGCACCTCGAGGACGTTGCTGGCGGAATGGGTCATGGAGATGACATAGCTGCCGAAGCAGTCGGCGCCCAGTTCGCGCCGCATCTGCGCCATCACCTCGAACACACGGATGGTTTCCTCGGTCGTCTCGCTCAGGTGCTCGCGCTCATAATCCAGCGCCGTCGGATTCTCGATGGCATCGGCCAGTAGTGCCAGGCGACCGTCCTCATCCAGTTGCAGATAGTCCACCTGCAAGGCCGCCTGGAGAATTTCCGCCACCGCCTCGGCGTGGCGGGTGGATTCCTGCCGGATATCCAGCTTCATCAAGTGGAAGCCGAAGGTTTCCGTCAGCCGGATCAGGTCCTGCAAGCCCGCCGCGGCAATTTCCTCATCGCCGTGGCTGATCAGCGATTCGCGAATCAGCAGCAAGTCCTTGAGGAAGGCCTGGGCGCTGCCGTAGCTGTATTCCTCGTTGCTGGGTTGCGTGCCTTCGATACGGGCGTCGACCGCCTTCAGATTGCTCTGCATGCGGTAATGCATGATGGCCAACTTGCGCCGGTAGGGCTCACTGGCAAACTGCTCCACGCGCCCGCCGAAGCAGGCCTCAGCGTAACGCTCGTCGCGCTGCAACGATTCCAGGAGCGCATCGTTGGGCCGGCACAGGCGAAGAGAGTGAGTCAACTGGTCGCGCAGCGCTTCGAGCCGATGCGTGTACTCTTCAAAGATGGTGACGGCCTGCATGCGCAGTGCCAGCACCGTGGTTTCCGGTTTGACAAAGGGGTTGCCATCGCGGTCGCCGCCGATCCAGGAGCCGAAGGTGAGAAAGCTCGGAACACGAATCTCCTCGCCGCCCGGATCATCACCAAACACGTCCCGTACCGTGGCATCCAGGTTATGGTAGACTTGGGTCACCGCCTCAAACAGGGAAATGGGGAAGTAGAACAGGCCATTGGCGATCTCGTCGCGCACCTCCAGCTTGTGCGGGCGCACCTCATCGGTTTTCCATAGCAGTTGGATCTGGTTCTGCAGGCGGCGAATCTCTTCGTCGCGGTAAAACCCGGTCAGCCGCGGATCGTCCAGGTTCTCCAGGCTGATGAAGATCTTGCGGGCGGCCTCCTTGATACAGCGCCGCTTAGCCTCGGTGGGATGAGCGGTGAGCACCGGGAAGTAATTCAGGCGATCGAGCAGGGTCTGCAATTGCCCGGCAGTCATGCCTTCCTCGCGGAAACCGTTGAGGGTATCGTGGAAGGACCCCGGCCACAAATGCCCGTAGCGCTTGGCGCCCTTGCGCCGCCGCCGCAATTGGTATGCCTCCTCCGCGCAGTTGATGAGGGCGAAATACAGGTGCGAGGCACGCACCGCCTGGCCCAGGGTTTCCGCATCCAGGCTGTGGATGAGTTCGCTGAGCCGATGCCGCAGCTCCGCATCATCCTCTCGCCGCAGGCCGATGTAGCCGCGCCGCAGTTCATCGATCACCGCGAAGGTCTCGGCCCCAATCTGGTTCTTCAGCACCCGCCCCAGCAGCATGCCCAGCAGGCGGACGTTGTCGCGCAGCTCTTTGTCTTCTCCGTACATCGAAACCCTTGCCATGAAGTGATGAAGCCGTAAATTCTGGTCCAGCAGGAGCTATGCCAGACTCTCAAGATCCTGAATTGAAACGTCGGGCGCCACTTTCTCGCGCTGCCCTGCCCTGCCCTGGTGCGCCGCGCGCCGGTTGTGGGGCAAAGTCGCAGAATCCGCAGCAAGGCTCAGAGCTGCCGACGGCGATGCGGCTTGCCCAAGCCGTCCGGTCGGGGTATGGTCGCCAGTCCTCAACCGACACAAGGAAACGCACATGAGTTCACCCGCCGCACGCCTGCGCGCCATCCTGGAACGTCCCGGCATCCTTACCATGCCCGGCTGTCACGACGCCATGTCGGCGCGCCTGATCGAGGAAGCTGGTTTCGACATCGGCTTCATGAGCGGGTTCGCGGTGTCCGCCGATCGTCTCGGCTTGCCGGACACGGGACTCATCTCCTACGGCGAACTGGTGGAACAGGGCCGCAATATCTGCCGCGCGGTATCCATCCC
Source organism: Methyloterricola oryzae (assembly GCF_000934725.1). Taxonomy (NCBI): domain Bacteria; kingdom Pseudomonadati; phylum Pseudomonadota; class Gammaproteobacteria; order Methylococcales; family Methylococcaceae; genus Methyloterricola; species Methyloterricola oryzae. The sequence continues at coordinate 209,762 of NZ_JYNS01000002.1, read as the reverse complement.
TCTGTTCGGCGATGGCGATACCGGCTTCGGCAACGCCATGAACATCAAGCGCACCGTGCAGGGTTATGCCGACGCCGGTTTCGCCTGCATCATGCTGGAAGACCAGGTGGCGCCCAAACGCTGTGGCCATACCCAGGGCAAGGCCGTGGTCAGTCGGGACGAAGCCGCCCTGCGCATCCGCGCCGCGGTGGATGCCCGCGCCGAAGGCGCCGACATCCTGATCATGGCGCGCACCGATGCCCGCGCGACCGAAGGCCTCGAAGAGGCCATCGCGCGCTGCCGGATGTTCCGGGAACTGGGGGCGGACATCACCTTCCTGGAAGCGCCGACCAGCGAGGATGAAATGCGGAGCTACTGCTCGGCGGTCGAGGGGCCCAAGATGGCGAACATGATCGAGCACGGCAAGACGCCGATCTTGCCTGCGGCGCAGTTAGAGAACATCGGCTACAAGATCGCCGTCTATCCCCTGACCTTGCTGAACGTCTCCATTGCCGCCATGCGCGAAGCCCTGTCCGCCCTGCGCGAGGGGCGCCAACCGGATCAGGTGATGGACTTCGAGTCGCTCAAGAGCGCCGTCGGCTTCCCCGGATATTATGCCGAGGAAGCCCGTTACTCAGGGCCTTCCAAATAGCCCGGGCAATCGGCCAGGCCGCGCAGGCGCGGCCACCCCGGATTCAGGCGAACCGCTCGACGCTATAACGCACGCCCATGTCGTGCTCGCCGCCGGGACCGATAGTCACCCGGTCGTCGGCGGCGTTGGCCGCCTCCACGCAGACCATGCGCAGATAATCGCGGTCGCCGATGTCTTCCATGGCGCCGGACTTGTCCCAGGGATTCCATACCACGGTGGAGCGGCTGCCCCACTTGGAGATGCGCAGGCAACGCCCCAGACCCGGATCTTCGATCAGGCAGTCCGCCGTGGCATCGAGGTAGATACGGTCGGTCTCTTCGGCGATGGTCATTTTGCCCGACTGGCGCTTGACGCTACCGCCGTCCACCTTGTCCAGGTAATAACAGTTTTCCAGCCCATGGATGCTGACGCGCCGGATATCGCTCACCTCGAAATAGGTATGCAAGGCCTTGCCGATCACCACCGGGGCATCGCCCTGGTTTCGGGTCTTAAGGCACATTTCCAGATGCTCGCCCACCACCACGGACATTTCCAGAGACGTATCGTGCGGCCATTGTTCCTGCAGTTCCTCGGTCTCTGGCATGCGAAAGACCAGGCGCGTATCACCGTTGTCGGTGATGCCGGTTTCAATCAGTTCCCATGGCGCGGTGCGCGCGAACCCGTGATTGGGTAGGTGCTCGCAACCTTCCGGACAACCGAACCAGGGCCAGCAGATGGGCACGCCGCCACGGATGGTCTTGTTCGGCGCGAACTCGGCGCAGGGCGAAAGCCAGATCACCGGCTTTTCCTCATGGGGCGTCCATTGCAGCACCTGCGCGCCCTGAAGGCTGATGGTGGCCTTGGCGTGTTCGTTGCTGATGTCCGCCAGCGTGAGTCCGCCGCGTCCCCGGCGGAAGACCAGCTCGCCCTTGCAGCCGAAGCGGTCGTTCAAGCAGGATAGGTCGTACTTGCTCATGACAGTGTTTCGCACCCCCGTAGTAAACCTGTCGACAGGCTTTGTTATTATTGGCCGTCGCCGCGCAGGACCGGAACGTTTGCGCCCGGCCCGGGTCTTCCTACCACAGAGATGGTTATCCTTTCCGCAGACTGCCCATGCACCGACTTCCCTTCCCGCGCACGCCACGGCTCGACTTTAATTCCCCCGCATCGGCCCGCGAAACCATCGGCGACTACTTCAAAGCCACCTTTGACCGTTACGAACGGCTGTTTCAGGTATTGCAGGGGAACGAGTCATTTTATCGAAAGCCAATAGCCTTGCGCCACCCTCTGATTTTTTATTTTGGCCACACGGCGACCTTTTTCATCAACAAGTTGCTATTGGCGGGCTTGATCGGCCAGCGCATCAACCCGCGATTCGAGTCGATGTTCGCCGTGGGCGTGGACGAAATGAGTTGGGACGACCTGAACGACGCCCACTACGACTGGCCGGCGGTCGCGGAGGTCGCCGCCTACCGACAAGCCGTGCGGGAAACAGTATCCTCCGTCATCCGCGACGCGCCGCTCGTCCTGCCCATTGACTGGAACCACCCCTGGTGGGCCATTCTCATGGGCATCGAGCATGAGCGCATCCACCTGGAAACTTCCTCGGTGCTCATCCGCCAGCAGCAGTTGGATCTGGTGCGGCCTCACACGGACTGGGAACCCTGCCGCGAAACCGGCGCTGCGCCCGATAACGAACTGATCGATATCCCCGAAGGTCCGGTCACGCTGGGCTTAAGGCGCGAAGTCCCATGGTATGGCTGGGACAACGAATATGGCCGGCATGAAGCCCAGGTTCCTGCCTTCGCCGCTGCCCGCAGCCTGGTCAGCAACCTGGAGTTCCTGGCCTTCGTCGAGGCCGGCGGATATGAAACCGACGCGTTTTGGGAAGAGGAAGGCGCAGCCTGGAAGCGCTTCGCCGATGCGCATCATCCCGGCTTCTGGCTCAGGAGTGACGGCGGATGGCGGCTGCGCCTGATGCTGGAGGAAGTGCCCATGCCTTGGGACTGGCCGGTGGAAGTGAACTATCACGAAGCCAAAGCCTTCTGCCATTGGAAAACGGCCAGCACCGGACAGCCTTACCGGCTTCCCACCGAAGATGAATGGTACCGGCTCTGCGCGGCCGCCGGCCTGAACGATGAAGCCGTGGCCGAAGCGGAGTCAGCCAATCTGCACCTGGATCACCGGGCCTCTGCGTGCCCGGTCAATCGCTTCCCTCAGGGCGATTTCTTCGACGTGGTCGGCAATGCCTGGCAATGGACGGAAACCTCAATCTATCCGTTCGATGGCTTCGAGGTCCACCCGCTGTATGACGACTTCACCACGCCTACCTTCGACGGACGCCACAACCTGATCAAGGGCGGGTCCTGGATTTCCTGCGGCAACGAGAGCCGCCTCAGCGCGCGCTATGCCTTCCGCCGCCACTTCTTCCAGCACGCAGGCTTCCGTTATGTCGTGGCCGAGTCCACGCCGGCGGTGCTGCCTGCCTCCCACTACGAAACTGACAAACTGCTCTCCGAGTACGCGGAGTTCCACTACGGCGAGGAGTACTTCGGCGTGCCCAACTTCAGCAAGGCCCTGGCTGATCTGGCTATTGCCGCCATGGGCAGCAGGCCCGCGCGCAAGGCCCTGGACCTCGGCTGCGCGACTGGACGCGCCAGCTTCGAGTTGGCGCGGCATTTCGAGCACGTCACCGGCATCGACTTTTCCGCTCGCTTCATCGGACTGGGGACAACCCTGGCGCGGGATGGCGTGTTGCGTTACACCCTGACCGACGAAGGGGAACTGGTGCTCTACCGCGAACGGCGGCTGAGCGATCTGGGCTTGGATGGACTGAGCGACAAACTGGAATTCCTGCAAGGCGATGCCTGCAACCTCAAGCCCATCCACGCCGGCTTCGACCTTATCCTGGCCGCCAACCTCATCGACCGCCTCTACAACCCGCGCAAGTTCCTGGAGAGCGTGCACGAGCGGCTCAATCCAGGGGGCCTGCTGCTCATCGCCTCGCCTTATACCTGGCTGGAGGAACACACGCCGCGCGAGGAATGGCTCGGCGGTTTCAAGCGTGACGGCGAGAGCCACACCACCTTCGATGGCCTCAAGGAATGCCTGGCCCCGCATTTCCGGCTGCTGCAAGGGCCGGTGCAGGTGCCCTTCGTGATCCGCGAAACCCGCCGAAAGTTCCAGCACACCCTGTCGGAAACCACTCTCTGGGAGCGAATCGCATGACCGAGTTCGACCGCATCATCCCGCGCGAGGAAACGGCCTCGGTAAAATACGACGGGCGTACGGGTTATTTCGGCAAGGCGGATGTCATTCCCCTTTGGGTGGCCGACATGGATTTCGCCGTGCCCGAAGCGGTCAGCACCGCTCTGGCGCGCCGGGCCGCACATCCGGTCTTTGGCTACACCTTGGCAACCGATGGCGTTTTGCAGTCCCTCATCGACTGGCAGGAACACCGCCACGGCTGGCGCATCGAGCGCGAGTGGATAATTCTCTGCCCCGGCGTGGTGCCGGCCCTGCACGCAGCGGTGCTGGCCCTTTCCGAGCCCGGCGCGGGCGTGTTGGTGCAGCCTCCGGTGTACTTCCCCTTCTTCTCCGCCGTGACCACTTGCGGCAGGCGTCTGCTGGAAAACCAACTGCTCCTGGATGATGGACGCTATGCCATGGACTACGCCGATCTGGAGCAGCATGCACAGGCCGGCGCTAGCCTGCTGATCCTGTGTTCGCCGCACAACCCGGTGGGCCGGGTGTGGGACGCCGACGAACTGGCGCGGGTACTGGAGATTGCCGATCGATACGGCATGACCGTGCTGTCCGACGAAATCCATGCCGACCTGGTTTACCCCGGGTATCGCAATCGATCCCTGGGGCATCTGGCAGGCAATGCGGACAATATCGTTACGGCCGTTGCCCCGAGCAAGACCTTCAACATACCGGGACTCGGTCTTTCCGCCCTGGTGGTGCCCTGCCCGCAGCGCCGCCAAAAGCTGCGCGAGGCTTTCGGCCAATTGCACATGACCGCAAGCAACCCCTTCAGTCTGGTAGCCTTCGAGGCCGCCTACCGGGAAGGCGGCCCCTGGTTGGACCGGCTCCTGGCCTACCTGGCGCAGACCCGGGACTTCGTTCGGGATTTTCTCCGGACACGCCTGCCCGCCATCCACCTGATCGAGCCGGAAGGCACTTACCTTTTGTGGATGGATTGCCGCAAGCTTGGATTAACGGATGCTGAACTGCAGCACTTTTTCGTGCACGAAGCCGGGGTGGGCATGAATCCCGGCACGGTGTTCGGCCGGGGCGGCAGTGGTTTCATGCGGATGAACATTGGCGCACCGAGATCCCTGATCGCCAAGGCCCTGGAACAGATTGACAGCGCGGCGAGGCGCCGGGGACTAAGCACTCAGGAAGGCGCCTACTGAGGCAGAGCCTCAATAGGCGTTCTTCCCCTTGATCACCAGCCAGATGGTTTTCGCGATGATCTTGAGGTCCAGCATCGGCGACCAGTGGCGTATGTATTCCAGGTCGTAGCGCACGCGCTGTTCCATCTTGTCCAGGGTGTCGGTCTCGCCCCGGTGTCCGTGCACCTGGGCCCAGCCGGTGATGCCGGGCAGCACCTTGTGCCTTAGCATGTAGCCATAGATGCGGCTGCGGTAGTACTCGTTGTGGCTCACCGCATGAGGCCTGGGACCCACGATGGACATGGTCCCCTGCAACACATTGATGAACTGCGGCAACTCGTCCAGGGAGGTCCGCCGCAGAAAGGCACCGAGCTTGGTGACGCGCTGGTCATCCCGCTGGGCCTGCTTCACCTCGGCCCCGTCCTCGCAAACCGTCATGGTACGGAACTTCCAGACCTGTATCTCGTCGCCCTTCACGCCATAGCGCCGCTGCTTGAAGATGATGGGGCCGGGCGAGGACATCTTCACCCCAACGGCGATCGCTGCCATGGGCAGGGCGATGAGAGCCAGGATGATGCTCGCCAGGACGATGTCCTCGGCGCGCTTCAGCAAGGAATCGAAGGAGCGGAACGGCGAGTCGTACACGCTGACGACGGGAATACCCTGGATCACGCTCCAGCGCGCGTGCAACAGATCGAAGACAAAGAAATCGGGCACCACGTAGACCGACACGGTGGTGTCGGCAAACTTGCGCAGCAGGTCCTTGATGCGGTCCTCCGCCTTCATCGGCAAGGTGATGTAGACGATGTCGATCTCGCCCTTGCGGGTCTGCTCGAACAGTCCCGCCAGGTTGTTCACCACCGACAGCTCGCTCTTGATGCGCCCGAACTGCTTGGTGCGGTCATCGTAGAAGCCCTTCACTTCATAGCCCAGCCAGGGCATTTCGACGAAGGCCTTGTGGATGCGCGCCCCGAGTTCGTTGGCCCCGACAATGGCGACGGCGCGGGTGTTGTGGCCCAGATGGCGGGCCGCTTTCAGCGCCTCCCGCCGCGCGCCGTGCAAGGTGATGATCACGGTCGGAGCCAGAAACATCCAGATGCCCAACTGCAGTCGCGAATACTGGTCTGCGACGTGCAGGAAGAACAGGGTAACGAACAGGCTGGCGGCCCCCATCACCCAGGAGGAGAAAATGCGTAGGGCCTCCCGCGCAAAGGGAGAGCCGCGCCAGGAATAATAGACTTCGTTGTATTCCGCGTAGAACTGGTAGAACAGGACGCCGCCGATGGCGACCCAGGAGTAGCGCTGATCCCAGTCATGGCCGAAGTACTCCGCAACCAGCCAAAGACTCAGGTAGATGATCACGCCGTCGATCACTCGATACAGGGCGTTGATCTTTGCATGATAAGGCCGTACCAAGCCTCTGGTACGCTTTTCAACGGTCGCCATAGACGTGGATGGATCCTTTAAGGAAATTCAGTACAGAAGGTGCTGGATATGGCGCCTATCGTAGCACACAAGGTTTCGACCCGGCTCCTGTCGCCGATTGCCGACAGCGGCAGCCCGGCTCGAAGCCGTAAGCAAAATACATCTTCAGGCATTTAGACCCCATCGCGGGATGACCCGGCTTTCCAGCCAGCCCAGAAGCAGTCGGCAACGCGTCCACAGCAGTGAGAGCCCCCCAGCCACGCCGATGCTGTTCGCCACCATGTCGAAGGGATCCATGGTACGCAGTCCCCCAACACCTTGAATCACCTCCATGAGCAAGCCCCAACCTAAAAGAAAGAGCGCCGCAGACCAAACCCTCTGATAGGTCATGCCGAACCAGTAGGTAAGCACCGCATAGGCCGCAAAGTGCTGGCCCTTGTCCCAGCCAATGTAGGTGGGCACCGAAGGTGGTTCCGGCGTCAACGAGAGCCACGTAACTATGGCCAGGGCAAACCACGCGAAAAAGCGCCATAAAGGCGCATGCCGAAGAAGGATTGGATCTGTTCTCATAAAACGTCAGGCAGGTAATTTGGATGGATAGGGTGGAAAGGACATTCGGCGCGCTTACGAACGCCCCCCAAGGGACAGCTCGACACGCACTCTCAATACGGAGTATCGGCGCGTGCGCAGAGATTTACACCCACACGTAGCAGCGCATTCGCAGAAAACGCATAGCCAATGCGCCACGGCCCAATTTCATATAAGAATCGTCCTTCAATTGTTAAGCCTGCTTTACAGCACTCGCGAACAGCGTATGGCCGGGCTTTAGAACCAGCGCATGCGGCACTTGTTGAATGAGTATGTGACGTTCGTGGTCGATTCCCAAATGCACGGTTTGTCTGGCAAGCGCCGCGACTCAAGGGCTAGACATCTCATGCAGGACATGATCGTAACAATTACGTGACAAACACTTTCTTAAATAATGTCAGTGGTTTAGGGCTTTCATAAGGACATTTACCCATATTTTGAAGTAAGCATTCTTTACACTTTGTCCAGTCACAGAAAAACACCACACCAACTTATTGAAATTATTCTGATTTAATTCTGGCACGGCGACTGCTTTGCGCAATGTACGTGAGCGCTTTCCCGAGCGGCTGGACATGCCAGTTCGAACGAGATCAGGAAAGCGCCAATGACAGCCAAGAGTAAGCAAAGTCGCTCTGTGCGTCGGCGCAATACTCGCTCGATCAATGAACGGACTTACGAGGCCAACGCCGATGAATAACCACCGCAGACGCAGAGAAATCGCCCGATCAGTTCAACTGATACTCACCGGATCAATCCTTGCGAGCAGCATGGCACATGCCGTCCTGAGAGACCACGGGCCCAATGATGCCACTGTGATATTTCCGCAATGGTATCGGGACTTCAATGATAACGTGCTGGGAATATGCAAATACGCAGACTCCAGCGCAAACGGGCCATTGTGCCTGACCACGCCGGCGGACACCGACCCGGCTGGCTTCGCAGGAAACCTGGGTGGAGAAGCGTTTTACAGCGCTTTCAATTTCAATGATATAGGCAACAACATCAACTTCAATTATGTCGCTGCCCTGGAAATGGCGTATCTGAGTGCGACCGGCGCGCCTCCGGCAATACGCGACCCTGCGAATCCGACAGAAGTGGTCTTCTCCCGGATTCGAATGCGTATGGATGTGCCAGACGGGTGCGGTGGGCATTACATCATCCGTCATCCGTTTGGGACCAATGAATTCGACCTGGAACCGGGAACCCGATCGCTGAACTACACCGACGATGTCACGCCAATCAATGGCGACTTCAGCGCGGCGCACAAAGGTCATCACGGGCCATTCCTGAGTTGGGATACCGATTTACCTATCATCGTGCCGCAACCCGTCGGTCCCGCCCACGAGTACATCGGCGATCCGAACGTCCTACACACCTACACCGGCAGCGCCGTGCCCAACACCGGCGCGGCTAAGACTCGCCACCCTGAACACGACTTCCAGAATTTCATCGAAATAGAGGGCCCCACTGGATGCGATCTCGGGCAAGGATCGAATGTATTCTTCAGTCCTCTGGGTTCACTTTCCGGCATCAAGTGGACTCAGCCTATTCCAACGGCCACACGAATTGAGAAGGCCACCTATGCGGCGAAAACCGGATCGACAAACGCCATGGACATCTGGGCAACTTCGTCACCCGGACAAAACCTGGTTGTCACCGCCGCTAATGACCAGTCACCCTCCGTCCCGGGAGTCAGGCTTAAAGAAAACGACACGCCGTCGGGCACCTACTTCGCACACCTGGAATTTGCCGGCGATCCCCCCCCGCTGGTGAAGGTGACGAACCTGTCCAGTACGCCCGCATCACAGGATACCGCCTCCGTGGTGGATGCCATCGACATCACCAAGGCGATTTATGATCCCAACTCCCATGTCCTTTGCGTGACGGCCCATTCGGAAAGCACCCTGGCGTCCACTCCGGCGAGCCTGGAGGCACCGCCGTATGGTGTATTCGGTGCGCCAAACTCCAACTGCCCGGCGGTCGATCCCAAGGACGTCGCGCTGGTCAAGGACCTCGACGACTTCCTGGAACGCGTGTCACCCCCGCAGAGCGTCAACGTAAGATCCAGCCTCGGCGGAAGCGATTCCAAGACCGTCATTTCCCTGACCGGCGTGTCCGACGCCACCATTACCACCATCGCACAGGATGATCTGTTTAGCGTAACCGGTACCGGACAATCGCCCCTCAACGTCGGACAAAACGACTCCGGCGCCCCGACGAACTACCGCGTTGTCGTGGTCAGTCAGCCCGAGACCGAAAAGAATGGCGAGGTCGTGCCTTCAGGCACAGTATCAGCGCCCGCCTCGGGTGGTACCGTGACCTATACGGCAGCGGAGGGCCTGCCGACCCACGACACGTCATTCTTCTATGCGATTCAGGATGTGGTTACCAACAAGATATCCAATGTGGCCAAGGTAAGCCTGCACGTCGATGCACAAGCCGCCCCTCCGGTCGGCGTCGCGGACAATTTTGGCATCCTGAATTCGACCGTGGCATCGTTTACCGCGAACGTGCTTACCAATGACAGCACCGGCGCTGGAAGCGTCGCTATCAATCCAGCCACTATAAAGGTTGAGTCCCAGGGAACCCGAGGCGTGGCTACGGTAAACACCGCAACCGGCGCGATCACCTACCGGCCTTGCAAGACTTCTGCGCCTGGAGTCTGCACCACGACCTTGAGCGCCCCGGGTGCCGGCACCGACACCTTTACCTACTCGGTGGCCAATATCGCCGGAGCACGGTCAACGCCGGTCACTGTAACCGTTGTGGTTGAGCCTTTGGCCGAAGCACTGACCGTCACCCGGGCGCGCTTCAACTCACCGAAGTGGGACATCCGGCTGACCGACACCTGGTTCGGCGCACCACTGACGCCGTCGGTGAGTTGTTACTTGATCAAAAACAACAACACTTCGCTGCCTACAGCCCAACTGATCGGCACTGGGCCTGTGGACCCCTTAGGCGCCGTGCAGATTCAAGCCAGCGCCGGCGGAAGCATTCCGTCAGCGTCTGGTACGTGGCAGATACGCTGCACCTCCAGCAACAACGGAACGGTCGTATCCGGTCCAGTCAAGTGACCTGATCCGGCACCTCTGACCGCAAGCCACCAAAGCCCGGCGCCCGCGCGCCGGGCTTTTTTGTTTGTCCGCTTTTCGCGTTGAAAATGTCTTGGCTCCTTCCCACTTGCAGGGGGATGAATGGAATGAGGGCAGAACGCTGCCGCGAAGAAGCAACGTCGCAGTTCGCGCAACCTGTAAGCACCCGCGCCCTACCCACAATCGGCGTTTGGGAGAGAAGCCGACACAGTTCTTCGCTTACCAAGACATAACCTTTTCCCTTCCCCGCCACACAGGCGCGCTTAGCGAACTGTACGCTGGGCGAGACGAACCGCCGATCGCTCCGCAGGCATCCCGTGACACTCTCTGATCGTCCATCAGGCTGGTCAGAAGGCATCCTGTCGCCTATTTGCCTCCTGCGATCCCTCTTCGGCCGCGTGTCAGTGGGGAATGGCATTGCACGGACGTTCCCAAATAAACCTTGCTGAATCGCCGTGATGGGACGTACACGGCTTCACTGACATAAAACCACCCGAACCATCAAGAAATCCCGCATAGGCCTCACTGAGCCAAGCACTTCGACAGCAGCGTGCCTTCGTCAACTTTCATCCCGCCAACAAAGACCAGATCATTCCGTCGTGAAATATCAAGATTAAATGAACCTTTTTGAGTCACACGGGAAACAATTAGCACCAGTCGCTCACTGACTATTTTCTGAGCTTTATATTGGGTTTTATAATTCACATAGAAAATTCAGTGTCGCAACGATAGTACTTGGCGCATGAAGTATATTCTCGCATTTTTATAAACCTAAGTACGCATCTTCCAGATGCGTATCAATTCTGCGACAAAAAATCCCTATTCCGCCAAAAAATAATCCTAAGTCATTGATCTTTAAATTTTCACCGCGTCAATCGGTCTTTCAAATGTCCAATTTTTGATACATGACGCCCAAATTAGAGCAAATGAAATTAACTATTGAGAGCAACTAAAAGATTTTCTGATATTTTTTTAAAGGCATGTGAACCTTTTTTAATACTTCCAGAATTAATGGATGACCAGGAAGTGTATGTGAGTGGTTTTGGATGAACCTGAAAGTCCGCATTGAGAATTGAGTGGCACTCCGATCCCGCGTACGTCAGCCTGGGATCCGAACGCCAAACGTATTTTTAGGGCATCAGAACTGTCTCTAAATTGTTACAACCTAGTAATTAGCGCAGACCATTAAAGCTTAAAACCAATAACAGGAAAGAGTATCTAGTCATTCATAAAGCAGAATTCGAAGGACGGCCAGTTATTTACTGACCGTTTTAGGGATGGTTTGCGCCAAAAATTTACAACTTCAGTCGGAGAGATCGTAATGCAAACAGATAATTCAGCGATGCACCGCGATAGAGGGTCGATCCTCATCGCAAAAGAATCACGCCTGGCGGCGGCTGTTGCAGCAGCCCTGTCCCTAGCGTGCACCGCCGCGCAGGCCGGGACCGTGCCCATTCCCACGGGCGCCGCACAGACCAGCATGACCGCCACAGAGTTCAAGGAGCGTGCCTTCAACCAGCGCGTCATCCTGTTCGAGGAGTTCGGCACGCAACCCTACAACGATCTCGACGACAGCAAGAAACTGCTGGCTCCGCCGGTCAGCAAGACGGGTGTTCTCGACTGCCAAGGCAATCCCGCCGATGTCGAATCGGAACTGGACAAGGTGATCAAGGCAGATCATTTGGGCCCGCTTCCGAAAGCGAACTCCGAAGAGGACGTCGATAGCAACGGTATACGCAATCAAAACCCCTGGAAAGAGCAGATCAAACAATGCAATCCGTATACTGCGGGGATGGATTCGATGCCTGCCTCTGGCCGGCCTGACGGTGATGATTTCGGCCATCAGCGCTGGGACGAACCGAATCAGCTCACAAAGGAAATGGAATTCCAGCCGAAGATCTTCTTCCAGACCATCATGGCCGGCGCCCGCACCGGCGGCGGTGCCCGTGACGAACTGCAGTCCCATGGCTACGGCACGAAGACCAACGGCAAGTTCAGCGAGTTTGCGCCGGGCGGGCTTTACCACAACACCTTGACCTCCCCCTACGCTCCCGGCGGACCGGCAACCCCCAATGATCCCGCTGCTTCCGTGGATGGAGGCTACCTGTCACAATTCGAAGGCACCACCAAAGGCATGCCAGTTCTGCCGCACCCCAAAATGCAGGTTCAGGATCGCAACGCGGTATGGACCTTCGACGGCACACTGCCGCCCAAGTTGCTGATGGCACGTTACGCGGACACCATCCTTTTCCGTCACCACAACGGCTTGCCTATCGACATTTCGGCCAATCGTGGTTTCGGCACCCACACCATCACCACCCACGAGCACAACGGCCATAACCCGGCCGAGAGCGACGGCTTCGCCGGCGCATTCTTCTATCCGGGCCAGTATTACGATTACCGGTGGCCCATGGTCCTGGCGGGTCACGACACCATCAACACGAAGGCATCCGACAAGCGCGCCGCCACACCTTGCTTCGATGGCGAAGACAATGTAAACGGCTGGAAATGCGTGCAGGATCCGAACAGTAAGGCTTGGTCCGCCAATATTCCCGGCGACTACCGCGAGATGATGAGCACCCACTGGTTCCACGACCACATGCTCGACTTCACCGCCCAGAACGTCTACAAGGGCAACGCGGCGATGATGAACTACTACAGCGCCATCGACCGGGGCAACGAGGCCGTTAACGATGGCGTCAATTTGCGACTCCCCAGCGGATCCGCGAAGGAGTGGGGCAACCGCGACTACGACGTCAACCTGGTGGTGGCGGACAAGGCTTTCGACGCCCAGGGCCAACTCTGGTTCAACCCTCTGCAATCCGATGGGTTCCTCGGTGACGCGGTGCTGGTCAACTGGATGTACAAGCCGTATCTGGACGTTCGCGCCCGCAAGTATCGCTTCCGTATCCTCAATGGCTCGGTCTCCCGCTACTTCAAGATCGCGGTGGTGGACGAAACCGGCGCACAGGTGCCTTTCTACCAGATCGGCAACGACGGCAACCTGCTCCAGCACGCCGTGGAATTCGGTACCGGTAATGCGCCGAAAGTCGCAGGCAAAACCATGGAAGGCATGGGCATTCAGTCCATCGCCGAGCGCTATGACATCATCATCGACTTCAATAACAGCCAGCTTTGCAAAACCAAGGTGCAGAACGTCTGCACGGCGTGGAAGAAGGTGTACTTCGTCAACCTGGCGGAATTCACCACCGGTACCGGGCCTTTGGTCACTCCCCAGACCCTGGCCAATGTGTTCAATCCGGCTGATCCGCGGGTGGTCAAGTCCACCTACAAAGGTGGCGATCCGGCCATCGGCACCTTCATGGAGTTCCGCATCCGGCCCATGGCGGCGAACCAGCTCGACCAGAGCATGAACCCTGCCGACTACACGGCGGCGGGCAACGGCGGTACCGGCAAGAACTGGGTCATGCAGGCTCTGCCCACTTACACCGCAGACGAGTTGAACAAGGCTCGCCACCGCAGCTTCGTATTCGGGCGCAAGGCGGCCGTTCCGGGCGTAGTGGACAACAACCCCTGGTCCATCGCCACCGACGGCGGCCCGGACAAGAACGCGGAGATCAATATGATCTCGGCGGCTCCGACCCTCAACTCCCTGGAAATCTGGCACCTGAAGAACCCGTCGGGCGGTTGGTCGCATCCGGCTCATATCCACTTCGAGGAAGGCCAGATCATCTGGCGCGACAAACTGGCTCCGCCGCCTTGGGAAGCCTTCGGCCGCAAGGACATGTACCGCGTAGGACCGGAGCAGAACTCCTCCGGCCAGGTGGACATCGCCATCAAGGTGCGTGACTTCACCGGTACCTTCGTGGAGCACTGCCACAACACCCAGCATGAAGACCACGCCATGCTGCTGCGTTGGGACAGCCAGGGCGATCACAACAAATGGGTACGCACACCCTATCCGGATTGGGATGGCTCTTACTACGCCGAAGCGGGCGAGAGCAGCGACGGCGCGAAAGAACGCCTGGGTCCAACCCAGACCGTGCCCACCTACGTCACCGGCAGCACCAAGACCGACGCCAAGACCGGCTTTACCTCCAGCACCGTTTTGGGCTTCACGCCGCCGGCCAAGTGGGGCACGGATCCGGGCACGTGGGGTGCGCAGGCCACTGACGTAGTCGCCAACAAGGTGGACACATCCAACGCCGCGTTGACCCGCGACGTCAAGACGCTGCCTCCTCAATAAGCCATGAACCAAGCGAGGTAATACACATGAAACCGCAGATCTCAGCCAGCACCCGGACCCTGATTCTGGCACTGCTGGCGGGTCTCGCGGCGATCCTGGAGGGCGGCCCGGCCTGGGCCGCCGACTCCGGCTCGTCATGGGGCGCCAATTTCTTTCCCAATGTGGAACTGATCGATCAGGACGGGCGCAAGCTCCGTTTCTATGATGACCTGTTAAAAGGCAAGGTGTTTGCCCTCAACTTCATCTTTACCCGCTGCAAGGATAGTTGCCCCGCGGAAACCGCGGCCTTGCGCAAGGTGCAGAAGGCCCTGGGGGACCGGGTCGGGCGTGAAGTCTTTTTCTACACCATCAGCATTGACGGCGAACGGGACAAACCCGAGGAGCTCAAAGCCTACGCTGACAAATTCCATGTGGGTCCGGGCTGGCTCTTCCTCAGCGGAGGCAAGGCCGACGTAGACCTGATACGCAAAAAACTGGGCATGTACCGCAACGACGGCAAGCAAGAGACTGCCCTCAACCAGCACAGCATCAATATCCTTTTGGGCAATGAGGCGGCCAGCCAATGGATCAAGCGTTCCCCCTTCGAGGATACTGCGGCGCTGGTTCGTGTGATAGGCCAGCGACTGGGATCGCCCGGCAGCGCATCGGGGATCGCCAATGCCCACATCAACGCGCCAATTCTGGACCCCACCAAGGAACTGCCGGGGGAAAAGCTGTTCTATCCTCGCTGCTCCAACTGCCACAGCGTCAGTACGGCGGAAGCGGACGATATCGGCCCGGGCCTGGCAGGAATCACCAAAAAGCGCGACCGCAACTGGCTTAAGCGCTGGCTCAAGGAACCGGACAAGCTGATCGCCAAAAAGGACAAGACCGCCCTGGCGATCTACAAGGCGTACAAGCAAATCCCCATGCCGAACTTCCGTCTCACGGATCAACAGGCCGAGGATCTGGTGCAATACCTCGAAGCCAACGATCGCCAAACCAAGCCACTTGCCGCGAACGACGCAAAAGCCCTGTCCATGCAATAGAAGACATCACATTGACGCGGGCCGCAGCAGGCGGCCCCGTTCACCGTTCTCCCCCGCCAAAGATCCCTCGCCCTACTTTCGCCGACAGAGCCGTTGGCTCCATCCAAGCTTGCCGTCCTCGACACCCTCGAAACCCAGCCGTCTCCATCAAGGTAGGCTATTTGCGAGAAAGGGGCTTCTCATTTAACCCTCCCACAGTACTAAGACCATCCCGACTCTTGGCATTGGCTCAAGCGCATTGACGCCGGCTTGATCGGCTTCGATCCCGCAGGACCACTATGCATGAGCTTCCTTACTTCAACTGTCAATATTTTTGACAGAAACCGCAAAATAGTTTTAGCACTCCTTCGAATTCAGACTGAATCAGAGCATTCTCTAAAATCCAGACAAGTCCCATGGGACATCGATAAGGCCGCAATTTCATCCTGAAATTATCCACTCGACGCCCCTTGGCGGAATTTGTCACAGGTTTGTTACAACAATTCTCGAATTGGACCATTAGCACTTTAACTTATTGTTATTAAAAGCATCCTTTGGCATCTGCAGCTCCTCGTTAATTGTCACAATTCTGTGACAATTAACCCATATACGGGCATACGAAATTAACTCTCAAACCCAACTAACAAATTTTCTGATTTATTGCGCAGCCCATGAACCTTTTCAAGGTCTCGCGGAATTAATGGGTCAAACGGAAGGGTAATTCTGCGTCGCCCAAGGGCGCGAAGAACCCATGAGGCCAGTCGCAAGGAAGCTTACAAAAGCACGAAATGTCCCGTTAATTGCTCGAAGTTGCAGGCGTGAAACCTGAATTTAATGCCACATAAATGTTACATATAACCCATTTCTGGGTAAGGCTAGTCCTGATTTCATAGGCTGAACCATACCCCATTGATTTTGAAGTGACGGCATTGCGCCGCAAGGTGGAAACCTGCTGGTTTTCCCGCCTCACGGATGCTTTGTGCCTGACGGTACACCTAAAGTTCGGAGATTCTGTTATGTCATACGATGAAACCACGCACGGCCGGTCGCGACCGCCAGCGACGCCAGGCCGCAACGCCGCTCTGGCGGCGGCCGTTGGCACCACCCTTGCCCTAACGGCGGGATCGGCCTACGGGGCAACAACCCTGAACGTCCCATCCGGCCTCGAGCAACGCAGCCCCTTGTTCGGCGCCAGCCCCTTCAAGGCGCGCATCGTGCTGTTCGAAGAGTTCGGCACCCAGCCCTACAAGGTCGAAAACTCGACCAATCCAGACGGCAGCGTTTCCTATCCGAAGCTGCCGAACCCGGTCGTCGGAAATACGGTTGATTGCTTGGGTAATCCGGACATCAACGGAGCGGGGCTCGACGAAATCATCAAGAAGAATTCGGTCTATCCGGCCTTGAGCCAATTCTCCGCCCAGAACGATCCCAGCAAGCCTGATGAGCCCCAGGTTGCCCAAAACCCCTGGAAAACCCAGATCGCCGACTGCGGCGAAGGCGCGGCAGACGGCAACATGCCCGAAGATGGCCGCCCCTGGGGCGAGGATTTTGCCCACCAGCGCTGGGACCAGAAGCACTCGAAAAATCTCAACGACTTCGAGTTCCAGCCCAAGCGCTTCTTCCAGACCATCATGGCCAACGCGCGCACCAGCGGCGGCGCCCGCGACCGCCTGCAGTCCCACGGCTATGGCGAGATCACCGACAAGAACAAGAGCACCACGGCCTTCACCGAATTCGGTCCCGGCGGTCTTTACTACAACACCGTGACCTCGCCGTATGCGCCAGGTTCCGAAAGCCCGGATTGGGCAACGCCGAAGGACGCGCAAGCCACGGTGGAAGGCCAATACATCAAGGGCTTCGAAGGCACTACCGCGGGCATCCCGGTCAACATCAACCCGCTGAATGGAAGTTTCCCCAACCAGGACCGCAGCGCCGTGTGGACCTTCGACGGCACCATCCCGCCCAAGCTGCTGATGGCCCGTTATGGCGAAACCCTGCACTTCCGCCACTACAATGCGCTGCCCATCACCAACAGCCTGGATAGCAACCGCGGCTTTGGCACCCACACCATTTCCACCCATGAGCACAACGGCCACAACCCGGCCGAGAGCGACGGCTTCGCCGGCGCCTTCTTCTATCCGGGCCAGTACTTCGACTACCGCTGGCCCATGACCCTGGCGGGGCATGATTCCATCAACCCGGACGCCAACGATGCCCGCGCCGCGACGCCCTGCGAGCCGGGCGAAACGTCCGTGGGCGTGTTCCCCTGCGAAGGGCCGGACGGCGCCAAGTTTGCCAAGGTGCCCGGCGACTACCGCGAGACCATGAGCACCCATTGGTTCCACGACCACATGCTCGACTTCACCGCCCAGAACGTATACAAGGGCAACGCCGCGATGATGAACTACTACAGCCGCATCGACCGCGGCAACGAGGCCATCAACGACGGCGTCAACCTGCGCTTCCCCAGCGGCAACGCCAAAAGCTGGGGCAACCGCGACTACGACGTGAACCTGGTGATCGGCGACAAGGCCTTCGACCAGAGCGGTCAGCTCTTCTTCAACCCGCTCATCACCGACGGCTACCTGGGCGACGTGATGACCGTGAACTGGGTGTACAAGCCCTTCATGGACGTGCGCGCCCGCAAGTACCGCTTCCGCATCCTCAACGGCTCCGTGTCGCGCTACCTCAAGGTCGCCATGGCCTACGAGGACCCGGCCAAGGCCGGCACCTACAAGCAGGTACCCATGTACATGGTGGGCAACGACGGCAACCTGATGGAGCACGCCGTGCTGTTCCCCCACGCCCAGTCCGGCAACGAGGGCCTGCCCACCCAGTCCATCGCCGAACGCGACGACGTCATCGTCGATTTCAGTCAGGTGCCCAAGGACAAGAACGGCAACTTCGTCAAGGTCTATCTGGTCAACCTGATGGAGCACACCACCGGCGCGGGTCCGATCAAGACCCCCGTGAAGTTGAACCTGGCCTGGAACGCCTTCAACGGCAACCCCAAGACCGGGTACAACGACCTGGACTTCGCCGTCGGCAAGTTCATGGAGTTCCGCATCCGGCCCTGCCAGTCCGGCACGCCCATCTATGATGCGGCCAAGGCCGCAACCGGCGGTTGCAAGGACACCAGCATGAACCCTGCGGATTACGTGGCAGGCAAGAAAGTGCTGCTGCCCAAGCCCACCTTCACCAAGGCGGAACTGGACAACGCCATCCACCGCACCTTCATATACGGCAAGAAGCCGGACACCATCACCGACGGGCTACCCTGGACAGTGGCAACCGATGGCGGGGCTGGCCTCAATGCCGACATCGACCGCATCTCAGCGGCCCCCACCGGCGTCAAGGATGCCAATGATCGCCGCAAGGGCGGTGCCGTGGAAATCTGGCACCTGAGCAACCCCTCCGGCGGCTGGTCGCATCCGGCGCACATCCACTTCGAGGAAGGCCAGATCATCCTCAAGAACAAACTTGCGCCGCCCCCCTGGGAACGGTTCGCCCGCAAGGACATGTACCGTCTCGGACCGGAGCAGGATTCCGGTAGCGATATCGACGTGGCCATCCGTGTGCGCGACTTCACTGGCAGCTACGTGGAGCACTGCCACAACACCCAACATGAGGACCACGCCATGCTGCTGCGTTGGGACAGCGAGGACGCGACCCACGCCAAGTGGGTGCGGACGCCCTACCCCACCTGGTACGGCGCCAACTATGACGGCGACGGCTTGACCAACAAGCTGGGCACCGCCGATACCGGCAGCACCCAGTACGACACCAAGCTCAAGACCAATGTGAGCACGGTGACCAACTTCACGCTGCCATCGGGCTGGGGCAGCAAGTCGGCGGACGTGCCTGCCGGCTCCGAGCCGACGCCGTAAGCGGCAGGGAGATCTCACCATGCAAGCGACGATCGCATCCATCAGCCGCGGCGCCAAAGCCTTGCTGCTGCTGGCCGGTCTCGCGGTGAACCTGGAGGGCGGCCCTGCGTGGGCCGCCCCTTCCGGCTCTCCCTGGGGCGCCAGCTACTTTCCCAATGTGGAACTCATCACCCAGGACGGGCAGAAGGTCCGTTTTTACGACGACCTGATCAAAGGCAAGGTGTTTGCCATCAATTTCATCTACACCCATTGCGTCTACGCCTGTCCGCTGGAAACCGCAGCCCTGCGCAAGGTCCAGCAGGCACTGGGAGATCGCATGGGTAAGGACGTGCATTTCTACACCATCAGCATCGACGCGGAGCGCGACAAGCCGGAAGTGCTGAAGGCTTACGCCGACAAATTTCACACGGGTCCGGGCTGGACCTTTCTCAGCGGCAGCAAGGCCGATGTCACCCTGATCCGGCAGAAGCTGGGCATGTACCGCGACGACGGTAAGCAGGAAAAGGATCTCAGCGAGCACAACATCAACGTGCTCATGGGCAGCGAGACCGGCGGCCAGTGGATCAAACGCTCGCCCTTTGAGGAACCCGCCGCTCTCGCCCGCATTCTCGGCGTGCGCCTGCAGGGTGGCCGCGGCCATGCCGTGCCCCCCATGGCTATCGCCATGCACGACCATCACGACGACACTCCGGGTCAGTCCCTGTTCCGGGATAAGTGCGAGGTGTGCCATAGTGAGGACAGCACGGAAAGCATTGGCCCCCCACTGGCGGGCGTGACCCAGCGCCGCGACCGGACCTGGCTCAAGCAATGGATCAAGGAACCGGATCGCATGATTGCGCGCAAGGACCCCACGGCCCTGGCCCTGTACCGGCAATACCGGGAAATCCCCATGTCAAATCTCAAATTGAACGATAGGGAGGTGGAATCCATCCTGCAATACCTGGAAGCCTCCGACCGGCGCGCCCAGGTTCCGGTCACCGCCGCAGCCGAACCCCCAACGGCGGCCAGATAAGCCTTATCCCTATCCCGCAGCGCGTTCGTAAACAGGGCGACGCCCGGTGGCGCTCGCCCCGCTCCTACCCCTTCCGAGCCGGCGCGACCGCCCCATGGCGCAGCCGGCTATTTTTCCGGATCAAATCCACGCCGCTTGCCGAGCCCAGCTCGCCCCCGGAAGGAGCAGGGACAGCGCCTGTTTCGACGCTGTCTTCGCTCCTTCTCCCATGCAAGCGGAAGCTTGGGATGGGGGGTTGAAGCGGAACCGGCACGTTTCATCGGTTACCTGAGGCACACCCAATGAAAACCTATTTCTAAGGTGCCAACTAAGTGTTTTTTTGATTATGTATGTCACAGATCTGTGACAGTTATAAACTGCGTTAAATAATTTAAATTGTATCGACTGCGATGAACCTTTTCAGGGAATGTATGGATATACGGATAACTGAAACAGAATCATCACCGGAGGCAGCCGTCATGTACGCAATCATCAAACACCTGATTATCTCCCACCGTGGCCATACCTTTGAGTCAGCAGGCGCTATCAACGGGTATTTCGACGATCCGCGCATGGCGCGAAACTGCGCCAACTCCCTATCCAGGCTCCTGGATAAACCGGTTCAAGTGTTTGGCTGCAGCCTGACCATCGCGATCTGAATGCGCCAAGCCCTCCGCATTTAATGTAGTCTGCTAGAAACGCCTCGCGGGGTGCAGTGCCTTGTCTCAAGGCCCTGCACCCTACTTGCATCGGCCACCTTGGCGTCCCATCCTCATGAAACACCTGTAAAACTTCCTGACAGGGAGGTTCGTTGCCCTCCGGCGACACTCTGGTCATGGCTACCCTTCAATCCGCTCTAAGCGCTTGATAAATGGTTATGCGGTTGGGGTTTATCTCACCAATGTTACATGTAACAAAAATGTTACATATTGCCTATCGCCTGTGTCAAATCACGATTTGGGAATTTTTTTTACTCGCCTTTGAACTTCGCCTCGAAAACGGGGGATTCATGGATGAATCGAAAAGCGCAAGCCTCGAGTGGGGGAGTAAAACCCCGGAAGGTCCAAGACTGAAAACTCTTCGATAGTAACTATCAAGAAAAGTGTTTTCAGATTGGATCTACCAGGGAAAGGAGTCAAACAGAAGACTCTCCCGAGGCTTAAGGAATCTCCTGGTGGCGCTGATTCTATCGAGCATAAGCCATCAGGAGCGAACAGTCTCGGTAACAAACCTCGGAAATCACGGTTCCCGAACTCATCCCGATTGATTGACCTCAAACAGAGGAATTAGCATGAACAACGTAAAAGTACCCGCGAAAGGAACGCACCGCGCCATCCGCCGTGCGGTCCAGATGGCCCTGGCCGGTTCCGTTCTGGCCTCCGGCATGTCCCACGCCATCCTGCGCGACCATGGTCCGGGTCTCACCGTCAACACCCCGGCCGGCGTCACCAACCTGGGCTTCCCGGCCTGGTACCGCGACTTCCTCGGCACCGCCCTGCAGCCCTGTTTGTCCACAGCCCTGTCGCCCGATGGCGCAGCCCTGGGCGGCACCATGTGCTTCCCCATCACGCCCTCTCCGGTTCCGCCGTCCTTCGCCGGCAACATCGGTGACGAAGCCTTCTATATGAACCTGAATGCCTTCGTGCAGCAGGGCGGCATTGACCTGCGCTACATCACTGCGCTGGAAATGGCCTACGGCACCCCCAATCCGGTGGGTGCAGCACGCTTGGGTCAGGAACTGGTCTTCGCCCGCACCCGCTTCACCATGCATGTGACCAGCCCTGACGGGGCGGCTTGCAGCGTGCAGGATGGCGTTGCCGGCTCCGGTGAATACCGCATCGTCCATCCCTATGGCGATGAGGTCTTCACCGACGTGCCCGAGGGCCGTCGCGCCCTGTTCGCAACCCTGGATACCCCGCTGGGCGCCATCGGTGATTTCGAAGGCGTACTGAACGGCCAGGTTGGACCATTCCTGCGCTGGAAGGATCCTGCAGGCGCCAACCCGGAGGCCGCGTTACCGACCACCGACCCGGCCCTGGCGGTGGGCACCGAGCAGTTCATCGGCGATCCCAACGTGGACCACAGCTTCACCGGCAGTACCCGCATCGAGTTCAAGCGCGCGCCGGACGGCAGCATCACCAATATCCCGGTCTACCTGAATGACGGTTCGCCCAACGGCGCGGTCGAAGGTACCGCCACATACGGCACGGCCGCTGACGGCGGTACAGAGTTCAACGGCCTCAACGAGTCCTTATTCGAACACCAGAACTACGTCAAGGTCTACGCTCCCGCGGGTTGCGACATCGGCGGCGCCGGCCTGGGTCTGCCTGCCAATATCTACAAGCAGACCACCGGCTTCCTGCTGGGCCAGGTCTACACCGCGCCCATCGCCACCCAGACCGCGATCGACAACGCCCAGCTCACCCGCCAGCCCAACGGCACCACCTCCCTGGATGTATGGGCCCACAGCAGCGCGGGCAACACCCTGGTCCTGTCGTCCGCCAACTTCCCCGGCGTGAAGATGACCGAGGAACTGGCTGCCGGCGCCCCGCCCGTCAAGCAAGGCACGTTCCACGCCCATGTGGATAATGTCGGCGCCGCTCCGAAGACCGTGACGGTGAGCAACATCACCAGCAATCCCAATGTGAGCGTCACCGCCCCGGTGACCGACGCCATCACCATCACCAGCGCGGTGTTCAACCCGACCAACAACATGATCTGCGTCGCCGCCCACAGCAGCGACCAGTTCTCGGATGCCAGCCTCGCGCTGCCCGGCGCGGGTGCTCCGACCTCCCCGAGCCTGACGGCCGCCAGCGGTCCGGTGAGCGGTTCTATGGGCAAGCAGGCCGATATCGCCACCGACGGCTGCCCCACCACCTTCAACAAAGCCACCAACGACCTGGTATTCGTGGGCTTCCTCCCCGAGGCTGGCGGCGCGTTGACGGAAGTCGCGGAAACGGTGACGGTCGCCAGCAACTCCGGCGGCAAGCATACCGAGTCCCTAGTCAGCCTCGATGGCGCCAAGGACAACCTGGTGACCCCGGCGGCGCTTGATGTGAACGTGACGGCCGATACCGCAGTTCCCAAGACCCTGGACCTGGGCCTGGCAGCCGGCCTGCGTCCGGTGATCACCCGCCAGCCCCTGTCCGGCACCCTGGCGCCGGAGATCGTTGCAGGCGCTCTCACCGGCAAGGTCATCTACACCCCGTCGGATCTGATCAACGACAGCTTTACCTACCGCATCTCCAACGCAGCAGGCGAAGGCCGCAGCAGCACCATCACCTTCAACGTGGCGGGCATATCGACTCAAACCTTCCCCATCACGGTCGTGGCGGGCGACACGGTGGACATCCTGGTTCCGCCTTCTCTGGGCGGCACCGTGACCTATGCCGCGGGTGTTCTGACCTACAGCGCACCGGCAGCAGAGTTGGCGGACAGCTTCCAGTTCACCGCCTATGACAATGCCAACGATGCGTCCTTCCAGGCCAATGCCTCGCTGGCGATCACCTACGCGCCGAAGGCGCCCACCGGTAGTCCTGACAACTTCGGCGTACTGTCCAGCGCGGCTACCCGCAATACCTATGTGGCGCGGGTGCTGCTGAACGACGCGGCGCCGGGTGGAACCACCCTGGATCCGACCACGGTAGCCATTGCGACCAACGGCACCCGCGGCACGGCCAGCGTCAATGCCGACGGCAGCATCAGCTATCAGGCCACCACCGGCAGCAACGTACTGCGTACCGACAGCTTCACCTACACGGTGAAGGCCAAGGCTACCAACGGCCAGCTTTCGGTGGCCAGCGCACCCATCACCGTCTCGGTGGTACTGGAGCCGTCGGCGGAAACGGTGAGCTCGTCTTCGGCCAAGTTCGCGGTGGGCACACAGCGTTGGGATGTGCGCTTCAACATCACCAATGCGGCCTGGTTCGGCACCCAGACCCCGACCGCCGGCAACGGCAACCCGGTGACCCTGACCCCGACCGCCTGGTGCTGGCAGACGCAGAATAATGGCGCCGCTATAACCCCGAGACTGATCGGCTCCGGCTCCGCCTCCAACGGCACGCCGCAGCTCCAGCTCCTGGCCGGCAGCTCCTTCGCCAGCATTGAAGGCAACACCCTGCTGACCCCGGCGGCAACCGGCAATGGCCAGTTCACGGTGAGATGCGGTACCTCCAATAACATTAGCGGTACCAACACCGTGGTGGGCGCACCGACCGTCACCATGACCGGCACTCCAAAGTAAGCGCGAGCTTGCTGTAAGGTTCCACGGCAATACCCCCGGCGCGCAAGCGCCGGGGTTTTAATGACCAGGCCTGGACGCCGCATGCGTTGCTATATTGACGAGGGCCTGGAAGGCAACAACGATTTCACACACCAGATAGCAAGGTCGGCGAATCGCGGCGGAACGTGCGTGTCGTGACCTTGACGAGGCCATATAAAATGAACCGCAAAACTTCCTTGATTTTCGCCCTGCTAGCGCTTGGGAGTGTAGGCTTCAACCCTGCCATGGGGCAGCCCAGGGTACTAACCAGTACCGCCGAGCTGCGCACCACGAAGACCACCTACGCCTTATTCACCATCGACCCGTCCAAGTTCTCCGGCGGCCAAACCACCGCCAGCGTCACGGCCGCACTGAGCACAGCCATCGCACCCGCTGGCCTTACCGCCTGCGTCGTGGCCGGTGACTTGAACGTGAACAACATGAACTGCGGCAACGGCGCCATCCGTTTCGGCAGCGAACTCTATACCCACAATTTCGACTCGGTCCTGCCGAGCCCGGAAAATCTGGTTGCCGACGCCATTGGCGACCCCAAATTCAAGCTGGCAACTATTTCTCGCTCCATTGGCATCACCGAGGGCGTCAACTTCTTCTCCCCGGGCCTCAACCTGCCGGCGCCTGGAGAAATCACACAGTTCCGCTTCGACCGGCGCATTGCCCAATTCGGCATGCTGATCGACCCGAAAGCCATGGACAGCTCGAACCTGGGCAGCTTCCAGATCATCGTCAACCGGCAGACGCTCACCATACCGACACCGGTCGCCACGCCGGCGGCGGCATTATTTATCGGAATCGAGGACCCGCACGGATTTACGGAGATGACCATCGTTCCAGGCGGCAGTAATCAGGCATGGATCTCCAACTACTACTCCATAGTTCCCCTGGCCAGCTTTTAAGCCAGACCACCGATTGAGACTGCCGCTATGAAACACATGAAAAATACCAAACGGGCGCTGCTTGCGACGGCGCCCCTAGCCTTCGGGCTATTCAACGGCTCCGCCACGGCTGCGCCCCAATACATCATCCACGACCTCGGCACGCTGAGCGGAACCTACAGCCAGGGCTTCAGCGTCAACGACGCTGGCCAGGTCTCCGGAATTTCCGCCAGCCCGAGCAAACTGAATATCGCCATTCGTGCGGCGCTGGGCCAGATCAATCCAGACAGCCTGTTCGATGCCGGGGGCTTGGGTGGCACCCATTCCGCTGCCTTTGACATTAACTCCGCCGGCCAGCAAGCCGGGCTCGCCATGCTGGCCGGCGATGCCCAAACCCGAGCGACACGCGTTTCCCAGGGCACGGTGCAGGATTTGGGCACCCTGGGTGGCGGCAGCAGCCGCGCCTATGGCATCAACGAGACCGGCGAGATAACCGGCAGCGCACAGACCACCGGCGATGTTGCGGAACATGCGTTTCTGACCCGCGCCGGCAGCCTGGTGGACCTCGGCACCCTGGGTGGCACCAGCAGCCAGGGCAACGACGTCAATTCGGCCTCGCAAGTAACCGGCTACGCCGAACTTGCCGGCGCGGCGGGCTTCCATGCCTTCCGCTGGCAAAACGGCAGCATGCAAGACCTGGCCCCGCTGAGTGGCGGCGCCTACGCCGAAGGTTTGCGCATTAACGAAAGCGGAACCGTCGCCGGCTATTCGACCGATGCCAACGGCGCCCAACGCGCGGTGATCTGGCCGGCCGGATCGAACCTGGCGAAAGATCTCGGGTTGTTGCAAACCAGCGGCCAGGCCGCCGCGCTGGGCATCAATACCACCGGCGATGCCGTGGGCTATGCCACCGGGGGCGGAGTCCAGCAAAACCGCCGCGCGGCCCTTTGGACCGCTGGCAAGGCACCGGTGGACTTGAACACTCTGGTCCTGCCCAACAGCGGATATCTGCTGACACAAGCGGATGGCATCAGCGACAGCGGCCTGATCGCAGGCATCGCCAGCATCGGCAAAGAAAAGCACGCCGTGCTGCTGGAGCCCGACAAGATCGCTCCGGTCATTACGTGTCCTGGCACCGTTACGACCACCGGGCCCCAGCCGGCCTCGATCGGCACGGCAACGGCGACCGATAATCTGGACCCGGCGCCGGTCATCACCAGCAACCGTCCGGCGACTTTCCCCAACGGGACCACCACCGTCGTCTGGACCGCGACCGATGGCGCTGGCAATGCCAGCAATTGCAGCCAGCTCGTGACCATCAACGCTGACAGCACGCCGCCGGTCATCAAGCCGGTCTGGTCCAACGGTGGCGCGGAGGTCCTGCCCAATACCCTGGGCTGGTACTCCAAGCTGCCGCTTGATCTGAGCTGGAGTGTTTCGGATGCGGAATCCGCCATCACCAGCCGCGTCGGTTGCGCGCCATTCCAGGTGACCGCGGACAGCAGCGCCACGGCCGTGCAGTCCTGCACCGCCACCAGCGCGGGCGGCAGCGTAAACCCGGCCATTACCACCTCCATCAAGGTGGATGCGACCGCACCCACGTTCGCCGCCGCGGCGCCCGTGGCCGCCGATATCACGACGACCTTCGAAGCGGCCACGGTCACCTATGTCACCCCGACCGCCACCGACGTGCTCTCCGGAGTCGATACCGCCAGCGTGAGCTGCTCGCCGACCTCCGGCAGCAGCTTCAAGCTGGGCGCCAACACCGTGACCTGTAACGCCAAGGACCTGGCAGGCAATGCCGCCGCCCCGGCCAGCTTCACCGTCACGGTGCGCGACCCTTCTGCCCCAGTGGTTACACCCACCATCACCGGCCCCGCCGGGAATGCGGGCTGGTTCAAGGGACCGACGACGGTGAGCTTCGCCGTCAGCGACGCGCAGTCCACCATCACTACGAAGTCCCCGGCTTGCGATACGACGACCACCCTGAGTGGCGATGGCGCCAATCAGCTGGTGTCCTGCTCAGCCACCAGCGCCGGCGGCACGACCAACTCGCCTCAGAGCGTGAAAGTTGACGCCACCCCGCCGAACCTGGGCATCTCTGCGACCACCCTGGTGGTCGAGGCCGACCGCTCGACGGGGGCTATGGTGATCTACCCGCGCACCATGTCCGACGCGACGTCCGGTCCCGCGACGCAATCTGCGACCTGCTCGCCTGCCTCGAACACGGTGATGCCATTCGGCAACACCACAGTCAACTGCAGCGGGGCCGACGTGGCCGGTAACACGGCAACGGGCAGCTTCGTCGTCACTGTGGCTGATACGACGGCACCGACGCTGACGGTCCCGACGGGCGCTTCTGCCTCCACCACGGACGGGGCCGGAACGGCGGTCAGCTATGTGGTGTCGGCCAGCGACTTGGTGGACGGCGCGGTAACGCCTTCCTGTTCGCCAGCCTCCGGTTCGGTGTTCCCGATCGGCACCACGACCGTCGCCTGCACCGCGACCGACGCTCACGGCAACAGCGCCAGCAAGTCGTTCCCGGTCACGGTCAGCTTGCTGACGGGGCCTGTCACCGACCAGGTTGCTCCGGTCCTGAGTCTCCCCGCTGGTCCAGTAACGGCCACGGCTGCAGATGCCAGCGGTGCAGTAGTCAACTACGTTGCGAGCGCCACGGATGCGGTAGACGGTTCAGTCCCGGTGAGCTGCAAGCCGGCATCCGGCAACCTGTTCCCGGTCGGCGATACGCTGGTCAGTTGCTCGGCTTCTGATCTGTCCGGCAACGTCACAACGGGGTCCTTCACCGTCAGGGTCAACCCCCCGGTGACCACGTTGCCCACGGCAGATCTGGCTGTGAGCGTGACCGAGAGTACTGGTAAGCGCGAGGCGCGACTGAACAGGAACTTCACCTATACCTTCACGGTGCGCAACGCAGGACCGGGTGTTTCACAGACCACGACGTTCACGGATACGCTGCCGAGCAGTCTGCGAATTGTCTCGGTCGCTCCGAGCGTTGGCACCTGCACCGCGCCCATCAACAGCAATGGCGGCACTGTGAACTGCAACCTGGGTAATCTGAACAGCGGTCAGGCCCCCACCGTGCGGATTACCGTTACGCCACTCGTGGGCAGCGGCACCATCCCCAACACGGGCAGCGCGGCAACCGGATCCAACGATCCCAATGCGGCAAACAACTCGGCGAGCATCACCATGAATGCCCGTACCTAAGGCAAGAGAATGCCGGCGAATCGCCCAGTACACCTGGCCCCGCCGGCCATTCCATACAGGATATAAGCCAGATAACATGGAGCAGAACGTCATAACTTTGCATAGGTATCGCCGCACGCTAAGTTAATGCGGTGATTTACCCGGCTGGAGCCCAAGTGGCTCCAGTTCTATCTCGAGCCCCCGGCCAAAGACCATGGACAGACCGACGAACTTCCGTTTTTTCTTACTGGCCTCAGCAGTCGCGGGTGGACTTGTCACCGTTTCGACACAAGCCGGGCCTCGTTACCTCATTACCGATCTTGGGGCCCTGAGCCCTGAGACACGCTTCAGCCAAGGCTGGGCAACCAACGATTCTTCCGATGTGGCGGGCATCCACACGCTCCCACTCAATGCCGCGGTTAAAGCTTTCCAGACAACCGCGAACGACCTGACACGAACCCAATTGCCAGACCTCGGAGGCACTCACTCCGAAGCCTTCGCCATCAATGCAAATGGAATGGCAACGGGTTTTTCATTCAGCAGCGGAACCCAAAACCATCACGCCGTGCTTTGGCAGGGCGGCCAAGTCTTCGACCTCCTCACCCTTGGGGGATCCGACAGCCGAGCGCTTGCGCTTGATAGCCTCGGGACGGTAGCCGGTGTATCCGACGTCAAGGGTGATACGACCGAACATGCCTTTGTCGGCAACGGCAATTCCCTCCAGGATCTTGGAACGCTTCCGGGCGGACGATTCAGCCAAGCCAACGGAATCAATGACGCCCATCAAGTGACGGGCTATTCCAGTCTCCCGAATGGCAAACAGCACGCCTTCATCTGGCAAAGCGGGGTCATGACAGACCTCGGCACGTTGCAGGCTGGCGGATTCAGCGAAGGTCACTCCATCAACGGCAATGGCGATGTAGTCGGTTATTCAACGCTCAACGGCGACGCCGGCCAGCACGCGGCGCTATGGCGCTACGGCCAAGCGCCACTGGACCTCGGCACGCTTGGCGGAACCTTCAGCGAGGCCTTCGCCATCAATGCGGCCGGTCAGGTTGTGGGCACTGCAACCACCCGGGGCGATCAACTCAAGCGCGCATTCCTGTGGGACGGAGGCGCGATGATCGATCTGAACACCTTGCTCGCACCGGGAAATGGCCTGACAGTAGAAGACGCCTTTTCAATCAGTGATACTGGGTTGATCGCGGGCGCGGCTCGACTTGGCAGGTTGCCGACACAATATCACGCCGTGGTGCTGACACCCGACCGCACTGCGCCCCAAATCGCCTGCCCGAGGGCCATCACCACCGCCGCGCAGCCCGCCAGCCTTGGAACCGCCGTGGCCACGGACAATCTGGACCCGGCACCGGTGGTGACCAACAACTCGCCCAAGCCGCTCGCGGTGGACGCCATCACCCTAGTCACCTGGACCGCCACCGACGGCGCCGGCAACCGGGCCCAGTGCACGCAGCTCGTCACCGTGGGCACGCCGCCACCGGGGTCGCCCACCATCCAACCGCCAAGCACGCCGCAAAACCCGACTCCGGAGACGCCGGTGCTGCCGCCAGCCAAAGACCCGGGTACGCCCGGCAGTCCAGGCAATCCGAGCAACCCAAGCAATCCCGGCACGCCCGCCTCGCCCGGAAATACCGGCGATTCCTCCGGCGCCAACCCCATCGCCGCCTCCGGGGCGCGCCTGGTGCTGGAAAGCCAACTGCTGAAACCCGCCGCGAAAAAGCTTAGATTGGGCGCCAAGCTGCTTTTACAACTGCGCATAGCCAACGAAGGCACGGGCACGGCTCAGAGCATCGCCTTTCAGAATGAACTGAGCTCCAGGCTGCGCTTCCGCAAAGCCCAGCCGAGCCAGGGTAGCTGCAGCCTGACGAACCAGCCGAAATCCAAGCTGGGGGGTACCCTGACCTGCGATCTGGGCGATCTGGCGGCAGGCGAGGCATTGCAGGTGGAGATCACCGCACAGGCACGCAAACGCGGCGCCGCCATCAACAGCGGTGTAGTGAGCATGGCCAGCGGCGCTTCCGGCACCACCGCGCTGCAATTGAAGGTACGCTGACGCTCGCGCCTCCTGCTCGCTCCCATGCCCCGCGGTGGGAACGCCAAACCCGGCGCTCCGCGCCTAGCTTGGACGCAGAGCACTCGCCCCTCTGCTCGCTCCCATGCTCCGCGTGGGAGCGTCAAAGCCTGGCGCTCCGCGCCTAGCGTGGACGCGGAGCGTCCAATACAGGGTTCCCACGCAGAGCGTGGGTACCAGAGAAAGAGGCCGCAGGGCACCCCGGCGCCTCGCTCCCATGCTCGGCGTGGGAACCAGAAAACCAGCAACGATTCCGTTCGAGCGTGGTTCCCGGCGACTCAGTGTGCCGGGAACCCCAGCCAGCCCCGCATGCGGCTCGCCGCCGAGACCACCAGCAGGGCCGCCGCCCCGGCGGCGAGCCCCACCAGCCCGTTCAACAGCAGGGGCATGATCGGCAGCACCCACTCGCCCGGCACCGGCAGGGCCTCCGACCATGCCGGCAGCTCCGGCAGCACGGCGTGCAGGACCGGCATGCCGTGCACCAGTATGCCGCCCCCCACCAGGAACATAGCGGCCGTTCCCGCCACCGACAGGGCCTTCATCAGCAAGGGAGCCAGGCCGAGGATGAAGCGGCCCAGCCCGCCCAGCAGGCCATTGCCGCTGCGCACCAGGTAAAGCCCGGCATCGTCCAGCTTGACGATGCCCGCCACCAGGCCGTACACACCCACCGTCATCAGCAGGGCGATGGCAGACAGCACGGCGATCTGCGTCGCAAGCGCCGTGCTTTGAACGGTGCCCAAGGCAATGACGATGATCTCCGCGGACAACACGAAGTCGGTGCGGATGGCGCCGCGGATTTTCGCCTTTTCCAGGTCGACGAGATCCAGGCCCGACAAGACCTCGAGCCGCATCTTCGCCCCATCGGGATCGGCCTGTGAGCTTTCGCCCCGCCCGACCAGAAACCCGTGGGCGATCTTTTCAAAGCCTTCGAAGCACAGATACAGCCCGCCCAGCATCAGCAGCGGCGACACTGCCCAGGGCGCAAAGGCGCTCAGGGCCAGCGCTGCCGGCACCAGGATGAGCTTGTTGCCAACGGAACCCTTGGCCACTGCCCAGACCACCGGCAGTTCGCGCTCGGCGCCTACGCCCGCCACCTGCTGCGCGTTTAGTGCCAGATCGTCGCCCAGCACGCCGGCGGTCTTCTTGGCTGCCACCTTGGTCATCAGCGAGATATCGTCCAGCAGCGATGCGATATCGTCGATCAGCGCGAACAAACTACTACCGGCCATCGAGCCCTCCCCCTCAGTGTCTATCCGAGGGTTTTAACGCGATATCGGCATTTCATCCAGTGGTACGCCAAATCCCGGCCATGTCATGTCCTCTTGTTCAGGAGCGCCCGGTCTTGGGATCCCCATCGCATGCGGTCGCCCCCGGCCAGGGTCGCATAGGCCACCGGCGCAAGGATCAGGCTCGCCGCCATGCCCACCAGCAGCCCGGCCGAAAGGGAGAGCGTCATGGGGATCAGGAAGCGCGCCTGCTCGCTGGTTTCCAGCAGGGTGGGCAGAAAACCCGCGAAGTTGGTGAGGAAGGCCAGCAAGATCGGGCGAAAGCGCGCGGTGCAGGCTTCCACGATCAGTTCGCACACGCCCGCTGCGTCGTCTCCTTGAATCTCCCGCTCCTTGATGTAATCCAGCAGCACCAGGCTGTCATTCACCACCACGCCGCTGGCGGCGATCATGCCCACCAGGGACTCCATGGACAAAGGCAGGCCGGCCAGCCAGTGGGCCAGCACCGCGCCGCTCCAGGCCACCGGCGCCGCCAGCAAGAAGATGAACGGCTTGCTGTAGGAGCGGAAAGGAATGGCGATGAGGGCATAGATCAGCAGCAGGGAGATGAGCGTGTTGAACCCCAGCGCCCGCAGGGAAGTCAGCTCGTCCTCCCGTTCCTCGCCTATGTCGGCGTTCAATCCGGGATAGCGCTGTTTCAAGCGAGGCAGTTCCGCCGTTTCCAGCCGCTCGTAGATTGCGTTCACATCGGCAAGCGCGGGATCGACGCGGGCCTGCACCTTGAGCACCCGCTGACGGTCCTGCCGGACCAGCTTGGAATAACCCGGCCGCAGTTCGATCCCTGCCAGGCTCTCCAGGGGGGCGAGTCCGCCGCCGGGCAGACTCACCGGAAGCCGTTTCAGGTCGTCCAGGGATCTCCTCTCGCCACGCGGCAAGCGCACCAGCACCTTGACCTCGCTGCGGCCACGCTGCAGCCGGTGCACTGCCTCGCCGAAATAGGCCTGGCGCACCTGCTCGGCGAGGCCTTCCAGGCGCAGTCCCAGGCGCTCGGCGGCCGGCTTCAGCTGCAGATGAATCTCGGGCTTGCCCGGCTCGGCGGAGTCGATCACGTCGTACACCCCGGGATAGGACGCCAGGCTGCGCTTGAGTTCCTCCGCCGCCTCATGCACCTTGGCCGGATCGGATGCGCCCAAGTCGAACTCGATGTCGTAAGGCACGTCGCCCTCCTTCACCAGGAAGTCGATCTTGGCGCGGCCGATGTCGCCGATGCGGCGGCGCCATTCGCGAACGAAGTCGTCCACCACGATGCGCTGACGCCCCTCCGGCGACAATTCGGTCCAGAACCCTCCGCCATGCTCCCAGAGGATGCTCTCCAGGCCGACGATCACGGAGCGCCCGCCACCGCCTTGCCTGTCCAGTTCATCCCGCAGTTCGAACAGCGCCTTTTCCACCTTCTCCGCCAAGCGGCGGGTCTCAGCATAGGGCACGTCCTGGGGCAGCTTGAGATTGACCCAGAAGCTGTCACGGGTGACATCGGCGCGCAGGGAGTGGCGCACATGCCCCCCCAGCACCAGGGCCAGGGACAGCATGAGCAGCACCGCGAACCCGCTCAGGCTGAGCCAGCGCCAGGCGAGCGCCCGCTCCAGCAGCCGCCGATAGAGGGCGTGAATGAAACGCCCCAAAGCCCGGTTGAGAGCTCCGCGCAGGCGCGACAGACGCGTTGAGCGGGGCCGCAACTCGGTCGGACTGGCGAGATGGGCAGGCAGGATGAGCAGGGCTTCCACCAGGGAAAACACCAGGGTGAGGATCATCACCAGGCAAATGGGCCGCATCATCTCGCCGGCCCAGCCCGGCACGAACAGGCCGGGCAGAAACGCCACCAGCACCACCAGCACCGCCAGCACCACGGGCAAGGCCACGTTCTGCGTACCGCGTATGGCCGCCGCCAGGCAGTGGGCGCGCAACTGAACCGCTCCGAATGGCGGGGTGTCCGCGCCGCCTTCTCCGGTCTGCTCCGTATGCACCGCCTCGCCGATGATGATGGCGTCGTCGACCAGGATGCCCATGGCCAGCAGGAAGCCGAACAGGGACAGCATGTTCATGGACAGGCCGAGCAACGGCATCAGGGCGAAGGCACCAAACACGGAAGTCAGGATGCCAAGGCCCGCCCATAAGGCCACCCGCAAGCTCAGGAACAGGGTCAGCACGAGACACACCAACAGGAACCCGCCCAGGCCATCCTCGATCAGGGTGCGGGTGCGCTCCTCATAGGCCTGGGAATCATCCCACCAGGTGGTGAGCGACATGCCCTCCGGCAACCTGGTCTGCAAATCCGCCGCATAGGCCTTCACGCGGCGCGCCACTTCTACCTCGTCGTGGCTGCCATGCACCTCCCAACCCTGGGCCGGCTCGCCATTGTGGCGCCAGTCAGCCATACGCTCCTGCAATCCGTCATTGACGGTGGCCACGTCACGCAGGAGCAGGCGACTGCCGTCCGGATGGGTCCGCAGGATCAGATTGCCCACCGCCAGGGCATCCCGCGCCCGTCCCTGTACGCGCAGCAGCAATTCGCCGGCCTCGCCCTTGACCAGTCCGCCCGGCAGGTCCAGGGATGCGCGACGCATGGCGTCCGCCACTTCTTGCAGGCTCAGATTGAATTGACGGAGCTTGTCCGCGGAAACCTCGACCGCAATTTCGTAGGGCGTGGGAAAATAGTTGTAGACCTGGGTGACGCCGGGAACCCGCCCCAATTCCACTTCCACGCGCTCGGCCAGGGCCTTGAGGTTCATCGGGTCGGTACGGCCGTGCAGGGCGACCCAGATGACGCCGTCATCGCCCTCGCGCACCAGTCGCTGCACGACGATAGGCTCCAGTGCCTTGGGCATCCGCGGAATTGCCTGCACCCGGCCGCGGAGCGAGTTGATCATCTCGTTGACGTTGTGGTCCGGCAATACGGCCACATTGACGTTGCAGTCGCCCTGATCGCTGATCTCCGAACGCAGGCGCTTGATACCTGGCAGGTCGTGGATGGCCTCCTCGATCCGTACACAGACGGCATCCTCCACCTCCAGCGCGCCGGCGCCCGGATAGTGAGCCAGGATTTCGATCTGGTTGGGCAGAAAGCGCGGGAACACCTCGCGGTCCATGAACAGCAGGCTGCCCGCGCCGGCACAGATGATGAGCGCCATCAAAAGGTTCGCCGCCACCGGGTTGGAGGCGAACCAGGCGATGAGACCGCCCGCGCGCACCTGAGACGAGGGGCCGCTCACCGGCCCTCGGCCATACGCGTGGATGAGCGCGCGTCTTCGACCTTGACCCTCATGCCATCCACCGGGACGCTCACGCCGTCCAGCACCACGCGGTCGCCCGGATTTAAGCCGCCGCGAACCAGCACGCGATCCGGCTCCTGGCGCAGCACCTCCAGCTTGCGGATGCGCAGGCGCTCGTCCTTGTCCACCAGCAAGGCTTCCTGAGCGGCATTCATGACGGCGACCGGCAGGGAATAAAGGCCGGATCGCGGGAGTCCCTCGATCTCCGCCTGCACGAACAGTCCGGGCAGCAGCGGCGCTCCATTCCGGGCCGCGTAGGGTTCTCGGACCTCGGCCACCAGGTGCAGCAGGCCGGTGTCCGGGTCGATACGGCCTTCACTGCGCACGATGCGCCCCTGCCAGTGCTGCGCCTGGCCGCCCACCCAGGCCGTGAGCCTCACGCCAGGACCCGGGGTCGGCGGCTGGCTGCGGCGCTCAAGATCCATGTCGAGATAGGCCAGTTGCTCCGTCGACACGGGCAAGCGCACCACCGCCACATCGGTGGAATACAGCCGTGCCAGTTTCTCGCCCGGCTGAACGTAATGGCCCAGTCCCGCCAGGCGCTCCAGCACGCGCCCGGCGAAGGGCGCTTTCAGATCGCAGCGGCTGCGCTGCAAGCGGGCCTTGGCCAGATCGGCTTCCGACGCCTTCAAGCGCGCTCGGGCCTCGGCCAGTTGCGGCTCGTGCAAGGTCAGGGGCGAAGGCCTGCCTTCCCCCAATGCCTGCCATTCGCTGCGTGCCTGCTCCGCCTGGGCTTCCTCTTGCGCCACCATTCGCCGCGCCTCGGCGATGCCGGCCTGGGCGGCGGCGATGGCGTGATCGTAGTCCCTGGGATCGATGGCGAGCAGTTCCTGCCCTGCCGTAAAAAAGCCGCCGGGCACGAAATCCGGGCTGACCCGGATCACCTTGCCGGCGACTTCCGCCACCCAGTCGATTTCCTCCCGCGGGCTGGCGACACCCTGGGATGGCACATCCAGGCGCAGGGTCTGGGGTTCCACCTGGAGCACGCGCACCAGGGGTACGTCCGGCTCCGCGAGCTTAGGCGCGACCATTGGCCGATTC
This sequence comes from Methyloterricola oryzae, assembly GCF_000934725.1. Taxonomy (NCBI): domain Bacteria; kingdom Pseudomonadati; phylum Pseudomonadota; class Gammaproteobacteria; order Methylococcales; family Methylococcaceae; genus Methyloterricola; species Methyloterricola oryzae. The sequence continues at coordinate 173,512 of NZ_JYNS01000002.1, read as the reverse complement.
ACGACGATGGCCCACGCGGCCGCGGCCCCGGCCATCAGCAGCAGCGCGGGAAGGAGGGTTTTCAGGTTCAGGCGCATGAATGGTCGTTCAGGCCAAGGGGTTCCAGACAGCGGGTCGGATCAAGCCTCATACGCCGCCCCCCAGGGCCAGGTAGAGGCCGACGCGGTTGTTGAGCATTTGCCGGCGCACCGTCAGGTGGGCGCTCTGCGCGCTCAGGGTGCTGCGGTAGCTGTCCAGCAAGGTCAGAATCTCGATATCGCCATGACGGTAGGCATACACCGCCAGCTTGCGGCTGGCCTCGGTTTGTTCCACCGCCTCGCGCAGGGCCTGCTCCTGCCGACGGAGCCACTCCTCCGCGCCCAGGGCCTGCTCCACCTGCCGGAACGCGTCCAGCGCACTGCTCCTGTATAGGTTCAGGGCCTCGTCCGCTCGGGCCGAGGCGAGGTCGATCTCCCCTTTCAGGCGTCCACCGGTAAAGATGGGTTGCAGCAGCCCCATGCCCAGGTTCCAGGCGGCGGCGCGCGGGTCGATGAGTTCCGCCAGCGCGGCGCTGCGGGTGCCGCCATCGGCGGTCAGGGCGACGCGCGGCAGCAGCGCCTTTTCCGCGCTTTCCAGGCGCAGATCCTGAGCCTTGAGGCGCTGAAAGGCCGCGGCCAGGTCGGGGCGGCGCAGCAGCAGTTCCGAGGGCAGACCCGCCTGAATCTGCGCCGGCGGCTCGGGCAGATCCAGCTCAGCCGATCGGGAATTGCCGGGATAGCGCCCAAGCAGAGTCTCCAAGAGCCTCCCGGAAATCTGCTCCCGGTTACGCGCATCCGCCAACTGCGCCTCGGCATCGGCGAGGTCCGTCAGGGCCAGGCGCAAATCCAGGCCGCGGGTCAAACCGCGCGCGAAGCGCCCACGCACCAGGTCGACGATGACGCGGCGGTCGTGGATCGATTGCTCCGACACCTGCACTTGCAACCGGGCCTCGGCCAGGTCGAACCAGGCCTGGGCGGTGCGCGCCGCCAGGGACAGGCGCGCGCTACGAAAATCGCTGGCCGCGGCCTCGGCATCCTGTCCGGCGGCGTCGCGGGCCGCGCGGATGCGACCCCATACATCCAGTTCCCAGTCGAGGGTGAACATGGCCTGAAAGGCGCCGAATTCACTGGAGCCGAAACCGGAGTCGCGTACCTGCGAACGCTGGTAGCCGCCGGTAAAGCCCAGTTGCGGCCACAACGTGGATCCTTCGATCCGTGCCAATTGCCGAGCAGCTTCCACCCGCGCCGCCGCCGCGCGCAGATCGTAGTTGCGGCCCAGCGCCTCCTGAACGGCACGGGTCAGGGCCGGCTTGCCAAAGCCCTCCAGCCAACGCTCCGGCACGGGTTTCGATACCTGCTCCCTTCCGCTCCAGCGAGCGGGCACGGCATCGCCCGCGTCCAGGGGATCGCGCTGGGGAGCCTGCGTGCAGGCGGAGAAGACGAGGAGGAGCAGGCACACGGCTGAGCCACGCGGCCAGTACGCACGCCCCATGGCAGAATCAGCGTTGCAGGGTGACGAAGGACAGCTTGCCGATGCCGGAGCGCTGCGCGGCGGCCATGACCTTGGCGACGGCATCGAACACCGCGCCCTTGTCCGCCTGGAGTTGCACGCTCACCTCCGGGTCCTTCTCCTGCAACGCCTTGAGCTCGGTCTCCAGGGACTCCAGGGAAACCGGATGGTCGTCCAGCACCGGCTGTCCGTCGGCATTGACGCTGAGTATGGCCACATGCTGATCCGGCGAGGGCTCGGTCTGCTCGGTCTTGGGCAGCTTGACGCGCACCACCTGGGTCAGCAGCGGCGCGGTGACGATGAACACCACCAGCAGCACCAGCATCACGTCCACCAGAGGCGTGACGTTGATCTCGCTCATTTCGCTGTCGTTATCCTGCGTTTGCATGGCCATGTTCGGTCTCCGTGGCGGCGGTCAGATGGGCCTCGATGGTCGAGTGCAGGAAATCGCTGGCGAAATGGTCCAGGCTGGACGCGATCTTGCGGCTCTGGCGCAGGAAGAAGTTGTAGGCGATCACCGCCGGGATGGCCACGGCGATACCCAAGGCCGTAGCGATCAGCGCCTCGCCGATGGGACCGGCCACCACCTCCAGGCTGGCAGAGCCCTTCAGGCTGATGTCCTTCAGGGCGTGCATGATGCCCCAGACCGTGCCGAACAGCCCGACGAAAGGCGCTGTGCTGCCGATGCTGGCCAGCCAGCCGAGGCCCGATTCCATGTGCGCCCGCTCCTTCAGCACCTGCTGCCGCAGTGTGCGCTCCAGCAGGTCGTGCCAGCAATCGTGCTTATCCTGGCTGAACAGGCTCACATGGGCCCGCGCCAGGGTTCTCCGGCCTGCCTCGTAAACCCGCGCGGCCTGCGATTTGATCGCAGCCTCCTCAGGCAGGCCCTGCAGATGGCCGTCCGGCGCGACATTGCGGATGAACAGGTGATTGCGCAGCCGGTTGAGTACCAGCTCCCCGGCTTTGATGAGAATCACGCTCCAGGTGAGCAGGGAGAAGCCTCCCAGAACCCAGAGAGTGCCATTGACGATGGTGGTTTCCGATAGGTCCACGAGGGGCCTCCTTCTATCTTGATGATGTTATGCAGGATCCGGAACGGGTTGCATCATTCCAGGTTGAATTCGATGGGCACCGTCACCCAACTTGCGACCGGCGTGCTGCCTCGCATGGCGGATACGAAGCGCCACTCCCTCACGGCGTCCATGGCCGACTCATCCAGTACCTCGTGGCCGCTGCTGCGGGCCACCGCCAACTGCCCGCAATGCCCTTCCGGCGTCACATAGACCTTCAGCAGCACCAGACCTTCCCAGTGGCGTTGACGGGCGATGCCCGGGTAGACCGGACGCGGGTTGTGCAAGTAGTTGGCGTCGGAACTGGCCGGCGTGTACGGTTCGTTACGCGGCGCCGCCGGTTTGTCCTGCTTGGGCAGCGGCGGCGCGGGCGGGGCCGGCGGGGCTGCTTCCTGAACCTCTTCCTTGGGCTCGGCCGGCTTGACCACCTTCTGCTTGACCTCGGATTTAGGTTTAAGCTTGGGCTTCCTCTCAGGCTTGACCTCGGGCTTTTTCATCTCCTTCGGCGGAATAGGCGGTGGCGGCACATCGGGCTGGGTCACCGGCGGGGCCGGGGGCGCCGCCAAGGTGATATCGATCATGGGCAGCGGCGCGGCCTGCGTAAATGGGAGCGGCGCCGGCCGGTTGATGAACCACCATAGCAGCGCAGCGTGCAACACGACTGCCAGCACCGCCGCCAGCGCCACCCCAGCGGAACGGTTCCAGGTCAGCTGGAACTGCGCCACCGGTAGCGGCCCCGGCGTGCCGTCCGGCTGCGGCCAAGGTGGCAGGAAACAAAAGCTCAAAAGCCCTCCCATTGTTCATCTTCCAGGTTGCGGCCCTGGGCGCGCAAACGACGTTCGGCTTCCAGGGACAAGCCGGGACGCGGTGACCGCTTGGCGGCACGGTGCGTCGCGTCAAATTCGTCGCTCGCCTCGTTCACCGCAGCCACCTGGCGCTTCAAGCCCTCCAGGCAATCGCGGGTTTCGATCAGCAGGCTCTCCAGATACTCGAAATGCACCTGAAAATAACGCGTCGATGGGAAGTGATCGCCCATGCGCACGAGGGTGTTTTCCAGTTCCGATCGTCCCTTGGCCTGCTTCATCTTCATCACGGTCTTCCTCTCTCGTGTGGCATTCAATAGCTAAGACGTTTGAGTGAGTGAAATCCCTCACCCCGACGCGAAACTTTTTCACGGCATCGCGCCGGCGGCCTGCCGCGTTTGCCGGCGTTCGATTCCAGCCCGCGCCGCCCGCTTTTTCTGCCGCCAGCGGATGATCCCCGTGACAAACAGCACCGGACATGCCAGGCCGGAGGCGAACACCAGAAGCCGGCCCGTCATGCCAAAGGCCTGTCCTGAGTGCAGCGGCCACTGCCACTGGATGAACACATCGCCGCCGCTGCCGTGGGCGGGGTCCGTCACCTGGAGCACAGCGCCGGTGTACTGGTCGATGGACACGCAACGGGTATCCAGGACATAGCGCGCCAGTTCGTCGCCCCCCTGCCCGCAGATCTGGTAGACGCCTTCCGGCGATGAAGGCAAATTGAGAAAACGCAGCCGTCCCAAGGGATAGCTCGCACGGGCGTTCTCCACGGCGCGGCCAAGCCCGATGGGTGTGGAACCTGTTAGAACCGTGGAATGGAACTCGTCTAACGGGTTCACCTTGGAAACGCGCTCCACCAGCCAGACGACCTGCTCGGGCAAGTTCATGTAGACACCCGAAACCAGCACTGCCAGCAGCACCAGGGTTGAGTAGAACCCGAAGGTCTTGTGCAGATCGAAGTTGAAGCGCTCGGCGCTGGCGCGGCGCTTGATGGTCAGCGCATTCAGCCACTGGCCGGTTAAGGGCCACCACAGGATCAGCCCGCTCAGCACCGACACCACCAGCAGCACGCCGATGCCGCCCACCAGAACGACGCCACCCTCCTTCCACAACAGGGCGTAGTGCAGTTTGAAGATGAAGCCCATCAGGCAATTGTCGAAATAGCTGGTCCCACTGTAGAAGACCCGAGTGCCCGTCACCCTTGCCGTATAAGGGTTGACGGACACATTGAGGGTATCCGACTCACCCACGGTTGCGCCCGGCTTGTCGAAGAAGAAAGTGAAGACGTCCTCGGGGCCTTCCGGGTAATAGACGAAGCCAGGTTCAGCGCCAGGGGGAGCGCCAGTCCGGGCCGCCGCCACGATCTCGTCGAGCGGGCGATAGGATGCCGATTCGGCGGGCGCGCTCACCCGGAACTGCCCTGGACTCAGCCAGGCATCCAACTCCTGCCAGAACACCAGCACGCTGCCGGTCAGCCCGATCAGGGCCAGCACCGCTCCCGCCGTCAGTCCGAGCCACAAGTGCACCTGCAGCCACACCCGGCGGCGGGCCTTGAGGCGCGCAAGCCTTGCGGCGCCAAAGTCTTCCGGGGAATGGCGATGAGCGATGCTAACCACGCCTAATACTCCACCCGGACCGAACCCAGGAAGGTCAATGGCGCTCCTGCGTTGATGCCCAAACGGTAGCTGGAGCGGTCGTAGTAGGTTTGATCGAGCAGGTTGTAGGCATTCAACTGCGTCGTGATCTTGGCGCCCGCATGAACGAAGCTGTATCCAATGCTGGCGTCCCAGCGCACATAGCCAGGCAGTTGGAATGAATTCTCGGGATCGCCCTGGCGCTGCCCCCGCGCATAGACGCCGGTACCGAAACTCAGCCCTTTCAGGTCGCCTTCGCTGAACTCGTACTTGGTCCAGACGTTGCCTGAATTTTTCGCCACGCCCATCAGTCCGTTGCCCTCGAAATCGCCCTTGACGTAGTCCGCGTCGGTATAGGCGTAGCTCGCCGTCACGCCCCAGTTTTCGGTAATCCGGCCGCTCACGTCCAGTTCGAAACCACGACTCCTGGCCTGACCGCTTGCCCTGGAATATTGAGGATTCTGCGGGTCCACTGCCAACAGATTGTCCTTGTAGATCTGGTAAAAGGCCAAGGTCGCCGTCACACGCTTGTCCGGTGATTCCAGCTTGGCGCCCATCTCCGCCTGCTTGCCGGTCTGCGGGCTGAAGGGCTGGCCTGAAATGGAGAACCCGGAGTTTGCCGAGCCGTAAGACTGCACGTAGTTGCCGTAGAGGGAGAGCCAGGGCGTCGCCTGGTACAACAGCCCGAAGCGGGGATTGAAGGCATTGCTTGAAAGGGACTCCAGGTTGATGGCCGCAAACGATCCGTTGTCCGATCCGCCCGTGCTTTGCGAAGCCCAGTCCTGTCGCCCACCGAGCAGCACATGCAACTTCTCCCACAGGGTGATCTGGTCCTGGAAGTAAACCCCGTACCAGTTCTCGTAGTTTTCGTAGGCAAAGTCCAGCGCGGGCGGCAGCAGGCGGGTCAGATCGGTGCCGCTGTATTGCGGATCGTAGATATTGATCTCGTTGATCCCGCCATAGATGCCGTTGGTGTAACCGGGGCCGTCGTGCTCGTCCAGACGGTAGAAGTCGAAGCCCACCAGGGTCTCGTGTCGCATGAAGTCGCCGGTGAAGAACTTGCCGACCAGATCCAGATTGGCGGCATAGGAGTTGCGACGCAGCGCCGTGTCCCAGACACCCCGCTTCAATACGCCGGTGGCTTCGTTCAGTTCTCCGAACCACAGGGACGTCTGATGGTAGCTGGTGGAGGTGTACTGGAAGCGGTTGGTGATGCGCCAGTCTTCGTTGAAGCGATAGGTCCAATCGAGGGCGGTCAGCACCTTGTCCTGGGTATTGGGGTGCAGTTTGCTGGTGTAGTTTCCGTCCTGCAGGAAGCGGTTGATGGGAATGTCCGCCGGCCGATTGCCGACCGCCACCAGACCACCCTCGTCGTCGGTGAACTGGTAATGTTGGTATTCCACATCCAGGTTCACCTCGAACTGGTCCGTGGGCCGCCAGGTCACAGTCGGCGCAACGAAAACATTTTCCTGACTGACGAAGTCGCGGAAGGAATTGTTGCTGCGATAGGCGATGTTCATCCGCCCGAGCAAGGTCTTGTCCGACGTCAAGGGACCCGTGGCATCCACCGTGGTGCGATAGAAGTCATAGGAGCCGAACTGCTGCTGCACGGAGAAGTACGGGTCCTTGAACCCCCGCTTGGGCACCAGGTTGATCATGCCGCCCGGCTGGATTCGCCCGTACAACACGGAGGCAGGGCCTTTCAGCACCTCGACGGCCGAAAGGTTCGCCGTCTCCATGTTGCTCAAATAGGCCTGGCGTAGTCCATTGCGATAGGTATTGCCCTCGGAGTCGAAGCCACGGATGATCGCCCCGTCGTAAAAGGCATCGGTGACCTGCACGCCGCTGATGTTCTTCAGGGCATCGTTGAGGGTCACCACCTGCTGGTCATCCATCACCGTGCGCGAGACCGCCTGGATGGAAACCGGCGTCTCCATGATAGGCGTATCGGTCTTGGTCGCCGTCTTGGAATTCGGGACCGCGTAATTGTCGTTATACGGATCATTGGGGTCGTAGTCGGCCTTGCCGGTCACGGTGACCTTGGGCAGGGCGTTGGAAGGCGCCGATGCCGCCTCTTTGACTGCAAACACCGTGCCGCCTACCGGCTCGGCATGCAGATCGTTGGCCGCCAACAGCCGATTGAGCGCCTCGTCCACCGTATAGCTGCCCTGAAGTGCCGCAGCCCGCCGGTCCTTGACCGTCGTGTCGGCGTAGACGAGCTTGGCGCCCGAAGTCAGCGCGACCGAGTTGAGGCTCGCCGACAAGGGCTGTGAGGGCAGATCGAAGGTGTAACGGGCCGCTTCCCCGGCCGAAGCCTCGACGGCCAGGGCCGCCAGGCTTAGCATCAATGGCCTGCCCAGTTCTCCGACCGACATGCGCTTCGTGGTTGGCTCCGGATGGCCAGCTTCCATGGTGTGTTCCCCTTTCGTGGTTATCAGTGCAAAGCGTCTGGCGCGAACGCGCTCACTGACAAATAACGAGCGGGGAACTTGCAAGTGGACATTTTTCTATCGGAGCGATTTCGGCCTTGCGGCACGGGCCCCGGCAGCGCAAGGGCACGTCCGGCGGAAACCCTCGCCCATCATCGCGAGCGGGCCTCAGCCTGTTGCACGATAATTCTGTCGCCCGATTTGATCGCCTTGAGCGGCAGGATGGTCTCCAGGGCCTTAAGGAAGGGTTGCAGATCGCCGGCGTCGAAATTGCCACTGAGGGTTTGGCGGGAAATCTCACCATCGGCGAAATCAAACTTCACCGGATGATGGCGCTCCATTTCCGCAACGACTTCGCTCAAGGGTGTCTGCCGGAACACCAGCCGGCCTTCCAGCCAGGCCCGGTCGCGCTCGGCGTCCGCTGGCTGGCGCGGCCCCAGCCCCGCATCCTTGCGATAAGCCCTGGAACTGCCCGCCGCAACGGTTTGCTTGCGAACGGTCCGGCCGTCGTCCAGACTCACCTCGCCCTTCAGGACATCCACCGATACCGCGTCGAGCCGCAGGCGCACATCGAAGAGGGTGCCGATGTCGCGTATGCTCAGCGCCCCCGCCTTTACCGTAAAAGGCCGCCACGCCTGGTGGACCACCTCGAACAAGGCTTCACCGCTCGCCAGCATGACGTCCCGGCGCAGCAACGACTGCGTGACGGTGAGGCGTGTCATGGCATTCATGGCGATGCGGCTTCCGTCGGCGAGCGTCACGGTTCGCGTTTCCCCAAGGCCCGTGCTGTACAAGACTGGCTGCGCCTGCTGCTCTTCAAAGTAGAGGCCACCACTGGCCAGGAAGCCCAGCACCAGAAGGAAGGTCGTGACCCGGCCGGATCGGGAGGGCGGCCGCGCGGCCCGTGCCTCGTTCAATCCGGGAACCCGCAGTTGCTTGATCTCATCCAGTGAACCCCAGATACGCTCCGTATTGGCATAGGCTGAGCGGTGCGCATCGCTGCGTTCCAGCCAGCGGCGAAAGTCCGCGTATTCCTCGGCGGAACAATGTTCGGATTGCAAGCGCACGAACCACTCAACGGCGGTTTTCAGGAGCTTTTCTTCTTGACGCTGTTTACTTGCTTCCATAGACATGCCGCCTAAGCTCGGCGCCCGAGTTCCAAGCGCCGGTGGCAATGCAGCATCGCCTTGACCAGATGCCGCTGCACCGTCTTCTCGGAAATGCCAAGACGCCGGGCAATTTCCGAATAGCTCATCTCGTCGATCTTGCGCAGCAGGAACACGGCGCGCACGCGCTTCGACATCGAGGCGATGGCATCCAGCAGAAGATCGCATTGTTCCCGCAACAAAGTCAGATCGGCCGGCTCCGGCTGCGGGCTGACGATGTTCTCGTTCAGCGGTTCGGACGCGAAGGCGCGCTGGCTGCTGCGCAGGTAATCGATCGCCAGGCGTTCGGCGATCCGGAACAGGTAGCCCGCCAGGTTGTCGTCGTGCGCCACGCCGGACTTGCGCAAAAGTCGAAGGTAGGCTTCCTGGCTCAGGTCCTGGGCGGCGTCAGGGCACCGCACACGATTGAACAGGAACCCGACCACCGCCTCGCGGTGATCGCGGAACAAATGAAGGATCACATCGTGGGAAATGACGGACATGCTCTAGGCCGCTAGTGTCGTTTTCAGCCCTGCAGCAACATTGGTGCCCGAATTGAGTGGATAATTTTAGAGGCTAAAGTTTTAGTTTTATTTCATATCGTTAGTAGTACAGCCCAAAACTTCTGCCCGGTACGGCAGTGGCTCTGTAATAAAGGCAGGCCAAAAGCGCGGCATTTCACACACCTGTTCTACTCAACGCCACCGACCACACGCGCCAGTCGATCTCAGTCAGAGCCTTCTTCCATCACCACGACGGCCGGCCGCTCAGCCCGTACCTTGGAATCATCAGGCAAGCTGGATTTTTCGACCCTGCGCCGTCCGCGTCGGGAACGGCGCTTCTGCAGCCAAATAACCACGCCGGTGACCGACAGACCCGTCAACACCACGCCGAAGAGGCAGACGAAAATGCGGTAGGGCAAGCCGAACACATTGGCCATGTGCAAGGCCGCCAGCCAACTCGTCACCGTGTTGCCGGCATACTGGCCGGTGGGCAACAGCAGCAATTTCTGTTCGCCCGAGTTGGCATCGAAATACACATCCGTATGGCCGCCGTGATCCTGGACCTCGAGGCTGCTCCGCACGCCGTAAACATAAACGCCGTGCTCGGCGTCCAGGCGCAGGCTGGTGACGCGCTCCACGGTGAATTCCCCTGCCCTTGCGGCTTCATCCATGAGGCGGGCGCCCACCGTTTGCGCCTGCCGCCAGTCCAGAGCCGGGTGCTTCAATGGATCCTCCCGCTTGGTCAGCTCGGTCCAGGGCTCGTGGTACTCCAGTACCAACCGGGTCGCCTGGGTGTAGACCGTGTCCCACAGGTCCATGTAGACACTGGACCAGGCGAAGATCAGGAGCATGGCCCACAGCCAAAGCCCTCCCGCCCGGTGCAGATCGAAGTTGATCCGGGTGGCAGATCCGTGCCATTTGATTTGCCAGCTCGGCTGCCAGCGCTGCCAGAACGTGCGATGACGTGTCGGTTGGTTTGATTTTGCGGTCGCTGGCAGGGTGAGATAAAAACCGACAAAGCTGTCCAGGGTCCAGATCAGGGCCACGATGCCCAGGATCCAGATGCCGGGCTCATCCAGCGCCAGCGAGTAATGCAGCTTGTAAATGAAGGGCATGAGGTTGACCAAGCCTTGCGAAATGGCGCCCCAACTGCGCCGGCCTAGTTCCGCGCCAGTCCAGGGATCCAGCATCATCTGGTCGTAATCCAGATCGTATGGTTTACCAGTAGCCGGATCCTCCCGCGGCTCCAGGGCCACGTTCACCACATCATGCTGCCCCATCCACAGCGCAGTCACCTGTGCCTCGGGCGCGAGGGCAGCGGCGCGCTCCGCGAGACTGGCCGGGGCCAGCCGCGGGGCGTCACTTGATGCGGCATAAAACTGCGGCGTGACGATGTGCTCCAGTTCGGAGAGAAAAGCCAGAAGACTGCCGGTGAGTCCCACCAGTACCAGAAAGAGCGCCATGGCCAGCCCGGCGTAGCGGTGCAGCAGTACCCAGAAATGACGTGTCATCGGTAAATTCCATCGGTTCGCGGGCGCCGGCATAATCCAGCCCGGTTTCAAACGAGGACGGAGGCAGCCAGATACCGACGCCCACCAGGCATCCCCGGCAGATCAGCCGCCCTCATTCCATAAGACGTTTGAGAAGGCAAAATCCCTCATGCGCCCACAGGCCCGGCCCCCAGCGATCTAGCTCCGGCATATGACTGATTTCCATGCGCCAGATGCCGCACAGGCACGAACCTGAAGAAGTCCGCCCCCGCGTAACCGCCATCATCAAGAGGCTGGCGCGGATCATGCCGCGGCCAAAAAACACAAGCTCCGGGAAGCGAAGACCTAAGCGCCCTTACCCGGGCTTTTCACAAACCGGTATTGCCGCCGGGTGCTTAAAAGAACTCCCGGCCTGCTTGGCCAACTGTTGCAATGCACCGGCCAGGGACTACGCGGGAATGTGAAATTCGTGGTGGCTTTCGGCGGCGTTGGAAATGAGGGGGGACGCGCTCCGTAGGGCGGCAGCCACCAGTTTGAAGGGATGTCTCATGAACAGGCTCCATCTTGATCGTTCATGAGGGTAGACGTGCGGCCTATCTAGAACCGCCAACAGAGGAACTGAGCTTTTCAGCGTTTCGTGTCATTCTCCAGCACGATGCTATCTTGCGATAAGCGATGCGCGTGCAGATTCAAGGTCTTGGCAATGGTATCGACCGTGCTATTGAGATCATCGGTTCGGAAAATGCCGCTGACATGCAGGCTGCCCATCCCCTCGTCCGCCAGGCGCACACGCGTGTCGTGGTAGCGGCTGATCTCTTGTAGAACCTCGCTCAAGGGACGGTCACGGAAAACGATCTGGCCTTGCCGCCAGGCGGTGGGCTGGTCCTCGTCGCCTTCTTTTTCCAGCGCAAGAAATTCGCCGCGCCGACCGTAGGCCAGGCGTTGGCCTGCCACCAAGACACGGCTGCCATGGGCTTCCACCCGCACGCTGCCGTCGTCCACGGTGACCTCCACGCGCTCGGGACGCGCGTAGACATTGAACGCGGTTCCAAGATCGCGCACTTCGCCATTGCCCGCCTTCACCACAAAGGGCCGCTGCTCATCGTGGATGACCTTGAAATAGGCCTCGCCCCGCAGCAGTTCCACCGACCGCCGCCAGCGATTGATGCGGACCTTGGCGATGGTGTTGGTGTTCAGTTCCAGGGTGGAACCGTCGCCCAGGATCACGCTCTCGTGCCCTCCCCTCGCCGTCTGATAGGTGGCTCCAACCCCATACCAACCGGCCGGCGTCAGGGCGGTCAATCCGATGGCAGCCAGCACTGACGCGGCGAGGGCCAACTCCGCGATGCGACCTGCTGCGCGACGTGGCGGCCGGTAACTCAAGGCTTCGTCCCTGGCCCTGAAACTGCGCAACCTGAAAGCATCCATCCAGCGCCAATGGGCTTCGACTTCCGTATAGGCGCGGCGGTTGGCCTCATCGGCATTCAGCCATCGCTCGAAAGCAGTTCGCTCGGACTCAGGACATTCCTTTGAATTCAGGCGCACCAGCCAGTTCACGGCGGCATCGCGCAGTTTGTCGGAAGATTCGGGATGTTTCACGGACAGCTCGGACATTTCGGGAGGGTCATAGTGTACCCGCATACGGGTGAGACGTTTGCCGAGCCCTCAGCCGCCAAGGGCGGCCACACAGCATTCAGGGATCCAGCGGTCCCAAGGCGCGCGCGAGGAACTGCATGGCTTGCATCACATGGCATTCCGAACTGCGCACCGAGATACCGAGACGCGCGGCAATTTCACGATGCGAGAGACCCTCGATGCGGAACAGGACAAAGGCATGGCGGCGCACTTCGGGCAGTTGCTCCAGCAATTCGCAGAAATGCTCGAGGGCTTCCTGGGCCTCCCAGCGGTTTTCCGGTGAGGCCGTTTCTCCCGCCACGGATTCCGGTCCCAGGTCGGGTTCGAGGTAACGTTCCTGCGTCGCCCGCCGCCGGTGCTGATCTACCAGCAGGTTCGCCGCCGTCTGGAACAGAAATGCCCGGGGATTGCTGACCGTCTCCCGCTCTTGGTACTCCGATAGACTGAGACAGGATTCCTGGACGATATCGGCCACGTCCGCTTCGTTATGCCAACGCCCGCGCAGGAATGCGCTGATCTCTCCCGCATGCTGCCGGAACAGCGAGTGCAGGAAGCTTTTGCGGCGGTCGGACATGCGGTCGGTTCTGCGTTTTTGGGGGAGGGCGACCTGTTTGAAGCCAATGATGGGTCTCCTGACAGGCAGACAAGCTTGCAGCAAGACTTGCGCCAGGATGACCAGTTCAAACCATCAATAACTTAGCGTGCGCCCGACGCCCAAGGTGTGTGATATGACACAGCCGACGTCGTGGCTCATCGGAAAGAGGCTCCCGCAACTGGTGCGGGAGCCGGAAGCTAAGCTCAGAACTCGACGCGGACCGACCCAAGGAACGTGCGCGGTGGCGCCACCCCGATCATTTGTCCGGTGTTGGTGCCCCGGTAGTAGGTATGGTCCAGCAGATTGTCGGCATTCAGTTGCAGGGTGAGGCGGGAGCCGGCCACCTTCATGGAATAGGCGGCCATCAGGTTGAACGTGACATAGCCGGGCAATTGGAAGGTGTTTTCGTTGGTGCCTTGGGCCTGGCTCGCGGCCCTGATGCCGCCACCGAAACGCAAGCCCTGCAGATCCCCTGTCTGAAACTCGTAGGTGCTCCACAGGCTGCCGAAATTGCGCGGCGCATTGAACATGCGGTTGCCCGTGTTGCCGGGACCTCCATCGAAACCCACATCCTTGTTGATGTTGGCATAGGCCAGGTTGGTGTAGGCGCCGATCACGCTCCACCCCGGCAGGATCTGCCCCGCCACTTCGATCTCATAGCCGCGGCTCTCCTGCTCGCCAACGGTACGCTGCAGATTCGGGATGACCGGATCAGGCACCGGCACATTGGTTTTGGTCAGATCGAAGTAAGCGAAACTGGCGGTGAGCCTGCCATCGAAGAACTCGGTCTTGGTGCCCAGTTCCCACTGATTGGCCAATTGCGGCGGCAGCAACGTCTGACCGGGAAAATTGAACAGGCTGTTGGAAGGACCAAAGTTTTCGCTGTAGCTGCCATAGAGGGACAACCACTGGACCGGCCTCCAAAGCAAGCCGCCGCGGGGGCTGACGTGATCGTCGTCGGAATAGACGCCGTTAGCATTGTTCCGGCTGGAAGCATTGTCATAACGAACTCCCACATTGCCATAAATGTTGAATGGCAGCTTGATTTGATCCTGGAAGTACAAACCATACCATTCCTGAGAGTAGTCTGATGTGGGGACCTGGGGTATGAATGGCAGTGAACTCTGGTAAACCGGGCGGAAGACATTGAACGTGCCCCCGATGGGATAGGCCGCACAGCATCCGGTGGCATCCTGGTTATCAAACATGAAGTAATCGAAACCCCAGAACATTTGATGACTGACGGGACCGGTGTCGAACTTGCCCGTAAGGTTCAGGGTGGTGTAGTACTGCTGCTGGTGGGTCACGGCATTGTTGAAGCCACGACTGCCGCCATTGGAGAAGTCGCTATTCAAATTCACCAAATTCCCGTCCAGCGTTGCCGGGGTGAAAAAGAAGGTGAAATCTGAATATTGATCAAGGAATTCTGTTCCGAACCGGTGGGTGAGCTTCCAGTCGTCGTTGAATGTGTGGGACCAATTGAATCCGAAATAGGTGCGATCGCCCTTGTTCTTGTTGTTGAGCGGCTCCCCAGTCTGGCGGTTGATGGGTACCGGCGCGGGGCGGTTGCCGATGGGCGGAATTCCCGAGTCGTTTGTGTCATCGAAATGCTGGTACTGGATGTCCACATTGAACTGAGTCTGCGGTGACAAATTCCAGGTCAAGCTCGGAGCCAGAAACACCGTATCGGTTTTCACAAAGTCCCTGAAAGAGTTGGCGCCCTCATACGACAGGTTGACCCTATACAGCAAGCTGTCGTCCTTTGTTATCGGGCCCGTTGCATCCGCTGTGGTTCGGTATAAATCGAAGGAACCGAACTGCTGTTGCAATGAATAATAGGGCGTTGCCAGCGGCCGCTTGGTCACCATGTTGATGACACCCCCGGGCTCGTTGCGCCCGAACAGGATCGAACCCGGGCCTTTAAGCACCTCAATGCGTTCGATATTGGCGGTTTGCTGCTTGGTCGAACCGCCTCCTAGCACGGACGGCAACAGAAACCCATCACGGTAGAGGTTGGTGTTCTGGAAACCGCGCATGATGAAGACGTCGCTGCTCCCGCCATTGGTCCAACTGCTCTGCACGCCGGCAACGTTCTGGATGGCATCCTCCACCCGGATCACCTGCTGATCCCGCAACACCTGCTGGGTCAGCACCGCCACTGAGTATGGCGTTTCCATCACCGGCGTATCCATCTTGGTAGCGGTCGTGGCGTCGGATCGCGTATAGGAGGTGTTATAAGGGCTGTCCAGAGGTATCTCCGGCTTAGCAGTCACGGTCACCTTTTGCAGCGTCGCCGCGCCGGACACCTCCCCGGTGGGCGCGGGCTTTGCTGGAGTAGGCCGACGCTCGAGCGTAATGGCGCCATTGTCGGTAACAACCGCCTTGAGGGGCGCTCCGCCCAGCAGCAGTTCCGCGGCCTCACCGACCGTGTAGCGCCCCTTCACGGGCTGGCTGCGCAGATCGGCCGACATCTCGGTGCGGTAGAGCACCTGGCGCCCGCTCTGCTTGCCGAAGGCGACCAGCGCCTGGTTCAGCGGCTGGACCGGAATGTCGAAGGCGATCTTGCTTTCGGCGAGCGCCTGCTCGCAATAGAGGGGGCCCAAAACCTGGGCGCAAACCGCGGCGGCCACGGCGCCGCGCCGAAATGTCGAACGAGAATTCTGGGAATGGCGAGACATGGCGTTCCTTTTTGTTGTTCTGGGACTAGGGGCGGCGCGCGGAGAGCCGTTGTCCTTAAAGACGGACAGGTCCTGAAAAACCACATCTGTTGGAAATGAACGACAAATTGAGGAAGGTTGCCGGGCGAGCCCAAGCGGGAACAGGACGCAGGCGGAAGCCTGCCGATGCTTAGCGCAAAACCACCCAGTACGAGGTAAGACGCGACTGCTGCGCGGGCAATGCGGCGGCGATGGTATCAACCGCACCATTCAGCGCGTCGAGACGGAACAGGCCGCTGACCTGACGCTTGCGCAATTGTTCGTTCATGAGCAGGATGCGCCCAGGCCGGTAGCGGTTGATCTGGGCCACCGCGTCCTCCAGCGGCGTACCATCGAAGACCAGATACCCATCCCTCCAGGTGGAAAGCAGGTCGGGCCTGGAAGCAGGCAGCATACGTAGTCCGCCGTTCCCGTAGACCAGCGCCTGCCCGGGCTTCAGCAGTTCCTCGCGGCGGCCATCCCGCACCCGAACCAGTCCTTCCACCAGTTCCACATGCGTGTATTCGTCGTCGCGGCGCACGCCGAACTCCGTGCCCACGGCCGTCACGCTCCCTTGCCCCGCACTCACCACGAAGGGTCGCGCGCTGTCCTTGGCGACGATGAAAAAGGCCTCGCCCTGGAGAAGTTCGACCCCGCGTGTACGGCTGTCAAAATGCAGGGCGAACGCACTGTCGGTGTTGAGGATGACCCGGGAACCGTCGGCCAGGCTGATGGTTTGTTGCTCGCCTTTGCCGGTGACAAAATCCGCGCGCCAGTAGCTTGGGGGGAAGAACCAGACGCTCAGCAAGATGAGCATCATGCAGCAGGTAGCCATTAAGCCGCGCGCCGGAAAGAACTTCCGACGCGGAAATCCTCGAACAGCGGTTAGCTCCTGCGGCAGCGGCGCGGAACCGGGGATGCTGCGGCCCCGCAGCGGCTCGATGCCTCGCCAGAGGGATTCTGCCCGTCGCCAAGCTTCCGCGTGGGCAGCGCTTTGCTCTCGCCATGCCAGCAGGCGCAAGCGCTCCGCCGCATCGGAATCGCCTGAATGCAAGCGAACCACGGCGGCACAGGCCGCCTCCAGTAAATGTTTGGAATCCTCGGACATGGGCCAGATCGTCGCAGGAATTCAACCTATGTCAATGAAGACGCGGCAGAACGCGAAAACCACATGCGTCCTCAGGCATCGTCGAGACGGCGCAGGCAATGCAGCATGGCCCGGCGCAGGTTTTCTTCCACGGTGCGAACCGAAATGCCCAGGGTTTCGGCAATGTCCTTCTGCCTGCGGCCCTCGAAGCGGTTGAGGTAGAAAATGCGCTGGCACTGGGGCGAAAGCTCTTCCAGGGCCGCGATCACGCGGTCCAACTGCTCGTCCGCCAAGGCGACGATTTCCGCTGTCCGGAAATCCTCGGCCTCCAGCGGCGTTTCGGGAGACTCGGGCACGATAATCTCGCGCACGGCGGCTGCCCGGTAGTGATCATTGAGCAGGTTAAGAGCCGTTCGGAACAGGTAGGCTCTCAGATTGCCCACCCGCCCCAGATCCTCGGCGCGGCAGAGGCGCAGAAAGGCTTCCTGGGACAAGTCCGATGCGGTGTCGCGGCAGCGCAGGCGCGTCGTCAGCATGGACTCCAGTTCCCCGCGACATTGGAGGAACAGCTGCCAGAGAACATCTTGCTGCACTGATGACATGAATTCGACGGATGAGAGGGAAGTCGCCTGGTCTGTCCCTGACCTGCAACGATCCTGTCCGGGGGAAAGAGGCAAACCTCTTGCCCCCGCCATGCCGCACCCCTTCCTTCCCTGAAGACTGGCATCCAGCCAATTCCATCGGTGCACATTCCATTAGGCAGAAGTCGTGCCATAAGAGGCATCACTCCGCAGATCCAGTCTTTGCGAGCCCAAACGAAGCTTGCGAACCCCCATAAGGGACCCGCGGGAAAGCGCAGTGAGGCATATGCCTGACTCGTATGCGTCATTTCGCTCACCTCGAAACCGTGCGCCCGGCCATCCGGGCACGCCGGCGATTTTTCTGTGCCCTAGGAGACCACACACGTACTGGATTCGACCGCCACGCTCGCTCGCGTGGCGCACGAACTGCCTGCGCAGCCAAAAGTCTGCGAGGGCATCACCTGACGAGCGCGGATGCCAGGATTACCCTAAACAATAACGGCAAAGAAGGTAATCGCCGGCCCAAAGCGGCGAAACACATCGAGATCTGTTGGGTCAAGCACGCATGCCAACAGGCCGAACTGAAGGGCTTGAGCATGGGGACCTAGGTCTTCCTCTCATCCTCCAGCAAGGCGATGCGGCCAATACCGTTACCCTCCCGGGCTACGTGCGCTGGGACGCTCATGCTGCCTATACCCTAGGTGCACGGAGCCAGAGACTTGAACCCTACGGCGCCGTTTCCTCAGGACCGGGCGGATTGACTGTTGAGACAATCTCAGTCCGCCATCTGAAGCACTGTGTGATTTCACACTCCCAAGCCGGCCGCCGCAAAGCCCGGAAATTGGCGCGGCCGCGCCACGGCTGGAGTGCATGAGAATGGCATGCGGTCTGCTTGCTTTTGACTCGCATGACCTCAATTGGGCTGGCGGCCGCGCGGGGGTGCAAAATCCGATCGCGCGCGGCCGCCAGCCATTTTTTCCCGGATTGACGATGGCGGAATGCGGACCTTGGGTGCACGCTCGTATTGCGGAGTCAGGCCTCCCTGACAACGCCTTTCCCCTGCCTCTTACTCGCCATGCCGCCGACACTTGCGGAATCCCCGCATCATGATGCCCTATCTCCTCGCCAGCCGCGTGCAATCCTTGCGCGTTCTTGAGTCAGGAATTGCCCCCCGTGAACAGCACTGGCAGCGTGCGGCCCGCGCGCTTGCGGCCTTCGCCCTGGTCGCGGCAGGACACGGATTGCTCCTGCAATGGTATTGGTCCGGACCCACAGAGCAACCGCTTAAGCACGGGATTCCGCTGCCTAGCATCGATATCGTGCTGGCGGCACCCGTCATTCAGACAACCAGGCCGACGGTGGAAACGCCGGTCCCGGCTTCCCGGAACCCGCAGCCAAAACCCGATGCAGTGCTGGTGAAAAAGCCCAGAGTCAAACCGAAACCAAAGCCGAAACGATTTCGGGAAAGCGCAACGGCTCCGCCAAAGCTCCAGGATGCGCCGATTAGCGCCCCTATAGCAGCGCCGGAACCCGTCCAGGAACGCGTCGCCCCGCCCCCACCCGAGCCGTTCGTCCCGGCCGCCGTCAACGCGGATTATCTCAACCATCCGAATCCGGACTATCCCCGCATCGCCAGGTCACGCCACTGGGAAGGTGAAGTGTTGCTGAAGGTTCTGGTCCGCGAGGACGGTGCCAGCGGCGCGGTCGAAGTGGAGCGCTCCAGTGGTCACGACGCGCTGGACGAGGCCGCCGCCGAGGCCGTACGCGGCTGGCATTTCGTGCCGGCGAAACGGGGCGACATGACCGTGGCCAGTTGGGTCACCATTCCCATCAGTTTCCGCCTAAGCCCGTGAATCCCCCAGAGTCAAGGATCGGCGACCGAAGCGTTGGCCTGGGGGCCGTATGCCTTCACCCGCCTCCCGCCTGCGCTATCTCCCGCTCCGCCTCCAGCCAATCCAGGTAATCGCTGCCCGGGGCAAATCCACGCTTTTCGGCCCGGTAATACGCCGCCTCGGCAATCATGGCTCGCACCGTTTGCTGACTGGGTGTGTAGTGCCAGGTGAAGCCGAACTTCATGAGTTCGACGATACCTTGCTCTTTCACGAACTTCAGGCCGAGCTTTTCCGGTTCCTGATGCGCAAAGGTACCGAACCAACGGTCCCACCCGGAGAACACCGCGCCGAAGTTGCGATCGTGCTCGTCCCGCCGTGTCGAATGATGGATTCGGTGCATCGAGGGTGTCACGATGAACCGGCCGAGCCAGCTTTCACCGGCAAACCGGGTATTGCTGTGGTGAAAGAGCACGAACAAGGTCATGATCGCCTCGTTGGCGAGCACGACAGCCGAATCGACGCCGAGCACGACAATGAAGAGTGCTTTGAGCAGCGTGGTCAGAAGTAACTCGCCGAGGTGCAGACGCAAGCCCGTGGACACGTTCATGCAGCGGTCGCTGTGGTGGACCTTGTGCAGCATCCACAGCACCTCGAAGTGATGGCATGCCCGATGCCAGAGATACAGTGCCAGGTCCAGCAACACGAAGGCTAGCACGCACTTCAGTGGCGAATCGTCCAGCGTTCCCAACAAGCCCCAGGCGGCGAAGCGGTCGGCGATCAGAAAGAGGGACGATACCGACACCAGGGACAGCAAGGTGTCATTGAGCAGAAACAGGCCGGTGTTGGTGAGGTAGGAACGACGGATCACCCGGTTTCCTTCCTGCCGCAGGCCAAATTTGGCTTCGATGGCAAACAGGCAGGCGAAGGCCAGAAGGAGTGACGTGAGCCTGACCTCATCGGTCGACCAAGCGGGCAACTCCAGATCGAACGCAGGAAACGCGAACAAAGCGTGTATCTTGTTGAACATGGGCAACTCCTACTCCGCTCGAGATCAAGGGTCTAATTGAGTCTGAGTGTACAATGCTTACATTAACGCACAATGACGCCAACAATCTTAAGACTGTTTCCTTAAAGGAAACTTAAGAACCGGCAGGCCAGATGGCTGCCATCGCGGTGGAAATCGGTCGTCCGGAGGCTCGGGGAACGCGGGCATGGTAAGCTTTGCAGTTGCCGCGCGATACATTCGGAGCGTCATTGCCTGGGACACCCAACGGCCCTATCCTGGATCCATGTCACAGCCCCCCCGTACCAGCGACCGGATTGCCCATGCGGCCCTCCTGGCAGCCTGTCTCACACCGCTGATCGGGCTCATCGCCGGTGCGTGCACGCGATCTCTGGGTGCGGACCCTGTCGCGGACATTCAACATAGCACCGGTATCTGGTCCCTGCGGCTCCTGCTTTTCACCCTCGCTTTGACACCCCTGGCCCATTATTGCGGATGGCACGAGCTGGGCCGCTACCGCCGCAGCCTCGGCCTTTGCGCCTTCCTTTACGGCTGTCTGCATGGGCTGGCGTATCTGGTGTTCGATCAGTTTTTTGCTTGGGGTGCGGTGACAGAGGACCTGCTGCGGCGACCAGCCCTGACCGCCGGACTGGGCACCCTGCTAGTGCTGACACCTCTGGCCGCCACTTCCTTCCGGGGTACGGTCAGGCTCCTGGGGCTGCAGCGCTGGCGTAAACTGCACCGCTTGGCTTACCTCGCGGCGGGCCTGGCCGTATTCCACTATCTCTGGCTGGTCAAGCAGGACATACGTGACCCGGCCCTCTACGCGCTCCTGCTGGCGCTGCTGATCATCCTGCGCTTGCAACCGCGCGCGTCCCAGCGCAAAAGCTTGACCGCAGCCCGCGGCGAAACCGTCAGGTGAAGTGGGCGTCGATCGGGACGCCGGGGCCAGGGCGATGCATCAGCCCAGGCTCTTGAGTTTTTCGGAGATGCGTTGGAAATAATGGTCAGCCAGCGCCAGGTTGCCGCCGCGCTGCGCGCCCAGCCGTTCCATCAGCAAGCGCAGGCGCTTGCGTTCAGGTTCGCCATGGATACCCTGGGTATCGATCAGACTCAGGAGATCATCGATATCGCGCAGGAGCTGGACTTCTTCGGGAATGTAGCCTGAATTCTTGAGGATGCGAAAAGCCAGGCGCATGTCGGCCGGGACGAAATGCAGATCCTCCTCCGGCGGTATCGGTTTACCCTTGCCCGGAAGATCGTCCAGTTCGCCGCGTTCCAACGCCTCGGCAATCTTCTGCTCGGCAAGTCGCTCCAAAAACAGCACGG
The DNA here is from genome assembly GCF_000934725.1 of Methyloterricola oryzae. NCBI lineage: Bacteria > Pseudomonadati > Pseudomonadota > Gammaproteobacteria > Methylococcales > Methylococcaceae > Methyloterricola > Methyloterricola oryzae. Next base: position 152,153 of record NZ_JYNS01000002.1, on the reverse strand, counting down.
GCAAAGCTTCAGATCAACGCGCCAAGCTGCGGATGCCGACGCTCGCACGAATCTTTTGCATGAACGGCACACTGTATTCCCGAGCCCGCTGCGCGCCCTCCTGCAAGGCTTCCTCGATCTTTTCCGGCGCCTCCAGCAGCGCCTCGTAACGCTCGCGAGCCGCCATCAGATGGTTGTTCAGGTACTCGAACAGGAATTGCTTCATTTCGCCCCAGCCGATGCCTTCCTCGTAACGGCGGCGCACCGCCGCGACTTCCTCCTTAGTGGCGAAGGCCTTGTAAATACTGTAGAGCGTGCAGCTATCCGGATCCTTGGGCTGGCCGGGCTCCAGGGAGTTGGTCTTGATCTTCATGACCAGCTTACGCAGTTGCTTTTCCGGCACGAACAAGGGAATCGTATTGTCGTAGCTCTTGCTCATCTTGCGGCCGTCCAGCCCGCAGAGAATCGCGGCTTCCTCGCTGACCTCCGCCTCCGGGATGACAAAGTGCTCGCCGTAGATGTGATTGAAGCGCCCGCCGATGTCCCGGGCCATCTCGATGTGCTGCACCTGGTCCTTGCCGACGGGCACGCGATGGGCATTGAACAACAGAATGTCCGCCGCCATCAGGATGGGATAGTTGAAAAGCCCCATGGTGACGCCCTTGTCCGGGTCCTGTTCGCCACTGTCCTCGTTGGCCTGCACCGCCGCCTTGTAGGCATGGGCCCGGTTCATGAGCCCCTTGGCGGTGGCGCAACTGAGCATCCAGGCCAGCTCGGTGATCTCCGGAACGTCGGACTGGCGGTAGAAAACGGCGTTGCGGATGTCCAGGCCCAGCGCCAGCCAGGTGGCGGCGATTTCCAGGGTCGACTGACGCACCCGCTCGGGGTCCTGACATTTGATCAGCGCGTGGTAGTCGGCCAGAAAATAAAAAGGCCGCACATTGCGGTCGTGGCTGGCCGCGATGGCCGGACGAATGGCGCCGACGTAATTGCCAAGGTGGGGCGTACCGGTGGTGGTGATACCGGTGAGGACTGTGGTCTGGGTCATGCGGGGAGCCTGTGAATATGCGAAAGGGTTCAATTGCCGCGGACAAAGGCGCCGCCAGCGCCGCCAAAAAGTGCTAAATATGGCACAAGCTTCGCGGCCCCGTCACCTGCTACGCAGTTTCCAGCCTTGAGCGTGCAAGGCAACTTGCCGAGAATAGGTGCCGACTCAAGCCCTAGCCATACTACCGAGGAGAAAAATGAGCGCCGATATCCAAACCCGCAGCGTCGAATATGCGCACGGCAGCACGCGCCTGCTGGGCTTTCTGGCCTGGGACGACAGCCTCCCGAAGCCCTTGCCCGCCGTGCTCGTCTCCCATGCCTGGGGCGGTCGCGACGAGTTCGCCTGCGGCAAGGCGCAAGCTTTGGCCAGGCTGGGTTATGCCGGTTTTGCCCTGGACATGTACGGGGATGCCCGCGTCGGCAGCGGACCGGAGGAAAACAGCCGGCTTATGGCACCCTTCATGAAGGACCGGGCCCTGCTACAGGCCCGCCAGCTTGCGGCCCTTCAAGCCGTCCGGGCTCTGTCCGAAGTGGACGGCACGCGTGTCGCCGCCATCGGCTTCTGCTTCGGCGGCCTGTGCGTACTCGACCTGGCCAGGACCGGCGCCGATATCCGCGGGGTGGTGAGCTTTCACGGCTTGCTCAACCCTCCGGAGAATATCGCGGGACGCCCCATCCTCGCTAAGGTTCTGGCCCTGCATGGCCACGATGATCCCATGGCACCACCGGAGCAGGTGCTGGCGCTGCAACGCGAACTCACCACCGCCGGCGCCGATTGGCAGGTGCAGGTATACGGCCACACCCTGCACGCCTTTACCAATCCGCGCGCCAACGATCCCGGCTTCGGCACAGTTTACAAGGAAATCGCCGACCGACGGTCCTGGCAAAGCATGCAGAATTTCCTCTCGGAGGTGTTAAAATAAACCACCCCAACCCCACATAGAATAACGATAAATGGACCTCAAATTCCTTGACTTCGAACAGTCCATCGCCGAACTGGAAGCCAAGATCGAAGAGCTGAAGCACGTCGGTTTCGACAACGAGATCAACATCTCCGAGGAAATCGCCCGGCTGGAGGAGAAGAGCCGAAAGCTCACCGAATCGATCTTCTCGAAGCTGAGCGCGTGGCAGATATCGCAATTGTCCAGGCATCCGCAGCGCCCCTACACGCTGGACTACCTGGACATGATCTTCGATGACTTCCATGAACTGCATGGCGACCGCGGCTTCGCCGACGATCCCGCCATCGTCGGCGGCGTGGCGCGCCTGGATGAATTTCCGGTGATGGTGATCGGCCATCAGAAAGGCAGGGATACCAAGGAAAAGATCTACCGCAATTTCGGTATGCCGCGCCCGGAGGGCTACCGCAAGGCCTTGCGCCTGATGCGCCTGGCTGAGCGCTTCCGCCTGCCGCTGATCTGCCTGATCGATACCCCGGGCGCCTATCCGGGCATCGGCGCGGAGGAGCGTGGCCAGAGCGAGGCAATCGCCCGCAATCTGTTCGAGATGTCCAAGTTGCGCATCCCCATCGTGTGCGCGGTTATTGGCGAAGGCGGCTCCGGCGGCGCGCTGGCCATCGGTGTGGGTGACCGCCTGTTAATGCTGGAATACAGCACTTATTCCGTCATCTCCCCGGAAGGCTGCGCCTCCATCCTGTGGAAGAGCGCCGACAAGGCCGAGCTTGCCGCAGAGGCCATGGGCATCACCTCGGACCGCTTGCTGGAGTTGAAGCTTATCGACGAGATCGTCGATGAGCCCTTGGGGGGCGCTCACCGTGACCGCGCGGTGACAGCCCACAACCTGAAAGCGGCGCTGAAGAAGCACCTGCATGAACTGCAGCCGCAAACCGTCGAAACGCTGCTGCGTGAACGCTACGAACGCCTCATGAGCTATGGCGTGTTCGAGGAAGCTGAAGTCTGATCTGAACCCGCCGACTGGCCGCTGAGGCCCTGATGCAGCCGAACGTGCAAAGCCTGCACGCGGCGCTCGGGGCCTGCCCGCCCCCGCCGCGCTACTGGGTCGCCTACAGCGGCGGTCTAGATTCCCATGTTCTGCTGCACCTCTGCGCGCGCCTGCGTGCGGACGCGCTGGGCTTTCCCCCCGTCCACGCCGTGCATGTGCACCACGGCTTGCAGCGCCAGGCTGATGACTGGGCGGTCCATTGCGATCGCGTCTGCCGCGAACTCTCGATCCCCTTGCTGATCCTGCATGTCGATGCGCGGGCCGCGCCTGGGGAGAGCCCGGAGGAGGCGGCGAGAAACGCCCGTTACCAGGCCATAGGCCAGCACATGGCGGCGGGTGATATCCTGCTGACAGCCCAGCACGGCGACGATCAGGCCGAGACCCTGCTCCTGCAACTGCTGCGTGGCGCTGGTCTCGCAGGGCTGGCCGGCATGCCGGTCCGCTCACCGTTTCCGCCCGGTGCCTTGTTGCGCCCCCTGCTCCATCACTCTCGCCCGGAACTTCTGGACTACGCCCGCGCGCAGGGATTGAACTGGATCGAAGATCCAAGCAATGCCGACCTGAGCTTCGATCGCAACTTCATCCGCGGTCAGATCCTGCCCTTGCTGCAGAAGCGCTGGCCCGGCGCCAGCCGCGCCCTCGCCCGCAGCGCCGGGCATTGCGCCGAGGCCTTGCAGCAATTGAACGCACTCTCGGATGACCTCTTCCACGCGACACTGGGATCGGACGGCCTTAGCCTGAAGGTGCCGAACCTTGCCGTGCTCACCAGGGCCGACCAACGCCTGGTGCTCAGGCGCTGGCTGCGCGCCTCAGGATTCCGCATGCCCTCAGCCGCCGTGCTGGAGCGCATCCTCGAGGAAGTGCTGCCAGCCGGCGCCGACAAGATGCCGGTCGTGGCCTGGCGCGAAGGTGAAGTGCGGCGCTACCGCAATCATCTCCACCTGCTGCCCCCGCAGGGCTTTTTCGATTCCACAGCCGTGCTTCCCTGGACGGCCGGCGATAGCCTGAAACTGCCCGGGGGCGCCGGCGAATTACGGATCACCCCGGCGCGGCCGGGCCTGGGACTGGACGCGCGACGCTGGGCATTGGGTCCTGTGGAGGTGCGCTTCCGCCGCGGCGGCGAACGTTGCCGGCTGTCAGGACGCGGAACAGCCAGCCATGCACTGAAAAAGCTGTTTCAGGAGACGGCGGTGCCACCCTGGTTGCGTGACCGGGCTCCCCTGGTTTACGTCGCGGGTGAACTGGCGGCGGTAGCCGACTGGTGGGTCACCACAGAGGCTGAAGGCACCGATTTTTCGTTGACATGGCGGCGCGGCAACAACCCCTAGCCGTCGCTGCCACATCCATCTGCCACTTACCGTTTTTCCTTATCTCAAGTTGACAGCCCGCTGGCGATCTGGTGCACTTCCATCAAAGAGCGCAACACTTTAAGACAAAAGGTATTGGCGGGTGAATCGGGGATCGGACGAAGCGGAACTGCTGGCGGCATTTTCGCAAATCGTATTGAAGCAGTTTCGGGAGATGCTGAAGGACACGGCCCAGCATGGCGAAGAAGACATGTTTGCGCTGGCCGAAACCAGCGAGGACCTGTTCTTCCGCACCCACGTCTGCGACGTCCTGAACGAATTGCGCCAGGAAACGCTGGCCATTCAGCTATCGTTTGCCACCGATTTGCGCCGGCGCTTCCAGTCCGCCCTGAGCGGCGAACCCGCCGGACCGGCCTCGGATAGCGGTGCGGACGCCTTGCCGCCGGAACTGGTCGCCTGCGGGAGCATGCAGTCCTGCCAGGATCGCTGGCTACCGGAGGCCGAGAAACTGGGTGTCTTGGCCTTGCAGCGACTGACTGGAAGCGTCGCTGGCGCAGGCCTGCGACTCCCCCTCACCCCGATGGACGTCGCCTCCGCCTATTTCAGGGCGCTGGATTCGATTCGCCTGCCCGTTCACACTCAGATCAAGGCCTGCCTGGCGGAACTGCTGGCAAAGCGTCTGGACGGATCCTTGGGGGACGTGTACTCCCGGTTCGCCGACTACCTGGAATCCGGCGACCACGTGGAATGGGTCGAGGACGACGAACCGCTCCTGGAGCGTGCCACGTCCGCCTCGGAAGCCAGCGCGCCGCTGCGCGATTCCGGTCACGTCGCCGGTACGTCGCCGGAGCCTGAAGCGGAAGCCCCCGGACCGATCAGCTACACGCCTAAAATCAGCGGGCCGCCCCGCATGGGTCCCCTGGAAGCCTTGGTGGCGCGCGAAACCGGCACCCTGCCCGCCGAACCCGCGCCAGCGAGCGAGCCGAACGAACCGGCCGTGGCGGAGGCAGCGCCCGTGACGCAAGCCGAGGCTGTTCCCCTAAATAAAGGTCTCGCCTTCGCCGCGGCCGCCTGCCTGTTGGTAGTCGCACTGCTCCTAGGCCGTCACTACGGTACGCCGCACAAAGACTCGCCAGCCCGCGGGCAGGTCCTTTCGGCCCAGCCAGCCGCGACGGCTTCGCCCCCGGCAGATGCGGCGCCTGACGCGGCCACCATGGATCTGAAGGCCGCCTCTCCTGCGGGCGCTGACATAGAGCCATCAGTTTCTGCCCCGGTGTCCACTGCGCCACCGGTCACGGTGGCCCTGGACAGCACGGACCTGGACGATCCCGCTACCCCCGCCCCCAAGCCTGCCAGCACACCCAGCGCCGAACCAGAAGCAACGCCTGCGCCCAAACCGACCGCCAAACCGACCACATCTCCAAAGGGGGTGGTGACCACCCCCGAGCCGAAACCGCAGCGGCCGAAAAAGGCCGATGAGGCCGCGCGCAGCAAACCCTCACCTTCGCCCAGCGCTACGCCCCTCCCGCGCGCCGCCAGCGCTGCCGTCATGCGCAAGCTCAAGCTCCGCGGGTACGACTGGGTGCGAGGCCGCGATGATGGTTCGACCTTCATGAAGCTCAGCCTGTTCAACGGCAGTTCGTCGCCTATTCAACGAATCAAGTTGACGTGCACCGCCTATTCCGACAGCCTGGCCCGCCTGCAGTCGGTCGGAAAGTCCGTTACTGCCAGCATCGAACCCGGCGCCACAGGCACCGTGCGCCACATCAACCTGGGCCGTTTGCACAAGAAAACCGCGCGCATCAGCTGCGCCGTCGAAAATGTCGAAATACGCTGAGGGCCCTGCCCGCCCCGTCCGGCTGCTTAGATCACGGGAAGCTTGAACGGGGCCCCCGCGGCCTCCCGCACCAGCTTGGGCACAAGATAACCGGGCAGCACTCGCCTAAGCTGTTCATGCAGGTCTTGGGCGGCCGCATCACTCACCTCAAAATGGGCCGTACCGCGAGCCTTGTCCAGCAGGTGCAGGTAATAGGGCATCACGCCGCGCTCGAACAGGATTTCGCTCAGTTCCGCCAAGGTCTCCGCGTCATCGTTCACACCCCGCAGCAGAACGGACTGGTTGAGCAGGGTCACGCCAGCCTCCTTTAGTTGTGCAAGCGCACGGCCCACGGAGCGGTCGATTTCGCGCCCATGATTGGCGTGGATCACCATGACCGTCTGGAAGCGCGTATCTGCCAGCAGCGCCGCCAATGCCTCCGTGATTCGCGCCGGCAAGACAACCGGCAAGCGGCTATGCAGGCGCAGCCGGCGGAGATGGCTTATGGTCTCCAGCTTATGCACCAACTCCGCCAGGCGATCGTCCGAGAGGGCCAGCGGATCGCCCCCACTCAGGATCACCTCCCGGATGCTCGCATCGCCATTTAAGTAATCCAGCGCCGCGGCCTCCCGCTGCCGGCTCAACTGTTCGGCACCATAGGGGAACTCGCGGCGGAAGCAATAGCGGCAGTGGATGGCGCAGGCGCCTGTCACCACGAGCAGCGCCCGTCCCTGGTATTTGTGCAGCAATCCCGGGGCCGCCACGGCCGCTAGGTCGCCCACCGGGTCGCCGCAGAATCCCGGAGCATCCAGGTCCTCGTCCGGCAAGGGCAATACCTGGCGCAGCAGGGGATCCGCGGGGTCGCCCTTGACCATGCGTTCCGCAAAACTGCGCGTAACCCGCAGCGGAAATGCCGTGGCCGCCGGCGGATGATGCGCCTGCTTTAGATCCTGCAGATCGAGAAATTCCAGGAGTTCGTCCGGTCGGGTAAAGGCGGCCGCCAGTTCGGCCTGCCAGGTGAGTTGCAGCATGATGGGAGGGCAAAGTTTCTAATGACCAAGCTTCCCATTATAATGGCGCGCATTTTTTGAGTTAATCCAGTTACAACCGAGGACAGAATGGCAGTTTTCAGTACCAATGAATTCAAGGGCGGGCTCAAGGTCATGCTGGACGGCGACCCCTGCTCCATCATCGAGAACGAGTTCGTCAAGCCGGGCAAGGGCCAGGCCTTCAACCGCGTCAAGCTGCGCAACCTCAAGACCGGCCGCGTCATCGAACGCACGTTCAAGTCCGGCGACACCATCGAGGGCGCCGATGTGGTGGACATGGAGATGCAGTATCTCTACAACGACGGCACCGAATGGCACTTCATGCAGCCCGAGAGCTTCGAGCAGTATGTGGCCGACGCCAACGCGGTGGCCGACGCCAAGAAGTGGCTGAAGGAGCAGGATGTCTGCATCGTGACCCTGTACAACGGCCAGCCTCTGTCGGTACAGCCGCCCAACTTCGTCATCCTCAAAATCGTGGAGACCGACCCGGGCGTGCGCGGCGACACCTCCGGCGGCGGCGGCAAACCGGCCACCCTGGAAACCGGCGCGGTGGTGCGCGTGCCCTTGTTCGTGCAGACCGACGAAGTGATCAAGGTGGACACCCGGACCGGCGAATACCTCTCGCGTGTCAAGGAGTGAGACAACCGCGGACTGGCAACCTGCCTGCGCGCGTTCGGCCCTCATCGCCAGGGCCGAACTGAACGCGCGAATCCGACGCTTCTTCGCCGAGCGTGGCGTGCTGGAAGTGGAAACACCACAGCTATCCAGGCGCACCGGCACCGATCCCAATCTCCAGCCCTTTCTGACCCATTTCCATAGGCCCGGCGAGGCAAGCGCTGAAGGACAGCCGCTGTACCTGCAGACTTCACCAGAATTTGCCATGAAGCGCCTGCTCGCGGCGGGCTCAGGATCCATCTACCAGATCTGCAAAGCCTACCGCAACGAGGAGTGCGGGCGTCAGCACAACCCCGAGTTCACGATTCTGGAATGGTACCGGGTCGGCTTTGGCCTGACGGAATTGATGGATGAGGTGGAAGACCTGCTGACAGACTTGGCCAGGCCCACATTGAAACTGGGCGCCAGTGAACGACTGCCCTACCGGGCTATCTTCGCCGAGCACGTCGGCGCCGATCCCTTGAGCGCCAGCCTCGAGGAACTCGCCGTCTGTGCCGAAACCCATGGGATCGAGGATGCGCGGCGCCTGTGCGGGAGCGAGCGGAGCTGCTGGCTTGATCTATTGTTCAGCCTGCTGGTGCAGCCTCGGCTGGGAGAGGAGCGGATCAGTTTCGTCTACGACTACCCCGCGCTGTTGCCGTCGCTGGCGCGACACAAGCCCGGTGAACCGGATGTGGTGGAGCGGGTTGAGGTCTTCTTGGCGGGCGTGGAACTGGGCAACGGCTTCCACGAACTGTCCGACCCACTGGAACAGGAACGCCGCTTCGATGCCGATCTGGCCATCCGCCGCGCTCAAGGCCCAAACGAGCCGGAAAAGGACGAGCGCCTGCTCGGCGCCCTGCGTGCCGGCCTGCCCGATTGTTGCGGCATCGCCCTGGGCCTGGACCGCATCCTCATGCTGATCACGGGTGCCGAGAGCCTCGACGCCGTGCTCGCGTTTCCTCTGGAGAGGGCTTGACGCCCCATTGCCTTGCCGGCGACAAACCCGATTCCGGGTACCGTCAATCGAATCGCTTAGATGGAGCCGGTGGACTCGATGTCGATCTGTGCAGCATCGTTAAAGACGTCCGCTTGCGGCTCGGCCGACACCAGGCGCATCAAGGGCGCCACGAGCGCGATCTCATGCTGGCGTGTGGGACAGGCATACCAGGAATCGGCGGCGAAGTCGAAGGCGTAGGCATCCTGGCCATCCTGCTCCATGGCCACGAGTTCCCTGCCGCGCCCGCGCCAGACGCACGCCGGCGGTTTGGACTGGGCCAGGAATGCCTTCCTGATCCAGTGGAGACAGCCTAGTATTGTTCAGAGTTGAAGTGGGCGAAACGCTGCTGGGAAATTCAGAAGCCAGCGGTTATGGAGAACAGAAACTGTGAATTGATATACGGAAGCTCAATGGCTCCCGGGTCGGGTTTGGTGCGGGTCGAGTGATAATCGACGTAGCGAAAGTCCATGCCCGCGAACTTATAGAAATACCAGGTAAACCCCGCATTCCAGTAAAGCGTGTCGTATTCCAGCAAGTGATAGGCCTGGTTGTATCCCACGCCCGCTGAAGCGCTCAAAGTGGCTGTCAAGGGATAGCGCCCGGTCAGTTCATAGTTCAGGCTCTGCTCGTTGCGGTTATAAGCATCGTCCGCATAGGAAAACGTGCCGGAAACCAGGTCCCTGAACTTGACGGAGAAGCTGTATTCGTTGTAATCCGAATAGCGCCCCTGCACTTTGTCGTTGAAGATATAGCGCGAAACCGCTGTATCGAAACGCCAATCTTCGTTCAGCTTGTATAGATAGCCCACGTACGGGTAAAACTCCACGTCCGAGCGGTCGGAATAACGCTTGTCATCCATATCCACCCAGGACACCCAGGTGCCCACATACAGCCCTGATCCATGCTCATAATCCACATTGGCACGGAACACCGGATTATTATCACTTTTTGAGTAAGCGCGGTAATAATAGTTGGTGGCAAAGGTCAGCAACGCGCTGAACTTGTCGTACTCACCCGCCCGTGCCTGCAAGCAAAGACAAAGCATCGCCGACGCCACGACTAAACTTCGCAAAGACTTACCGGTCACTTGTGTCCTTATCTTTATATGTTCCGGTCGAATGGTACGCAATTTACCCGTGCCAGGTCGTAAGCACAAGTCGCATTCGCCGTCCTATCCACCCCGTTTAACGGGAATAATAGCGTGAATACTGAAAATGCGAGAGTGTCGCAATTAAGCGACGCAAAATTGATAGTCCACGCCCTGCGCGCGCCAGGCTCATTCAAGCATCGCTGCGGCCAACCCCACGCAACCTGCGCGGTTTCAAGCGGCAGCGTAAACCTCTAAAATACGCCTATCACCAAGGATCGTCTTACCAAATAAAGCCGCCCATGACCAATCATCACCGCCAGCGCTCCGAACTGCTCACACAGCGACTTTCACAGCGCATCCTCTTCCTCGACGGCGCCATGGGCACCATGATACAGCGCTACAAGCTGCAGGAAGCCGATTACCGCGGAACCCGTTTTGCCGCTTGGCACCGCGACCTGAAGGGCAACAATGACCTCTTGTCCATCACCCAGCCCCATGTCATCGAGGCCATACACAAAGCCTACCTCGATGCGGGCGCGGACATTCTCGAAACCAATACCTTCAACGCCACCCGCATCGCTATGGCGGACTATGGCATGGAGGATCTCGCCTACGAAATCAACGTGGAGTCCGCACGCCTGGCGCGTCGCGCGGCCGACGAATTCGAGGCGAAGACGCCCGACAAGCCCCGCTTCGTGGCCGGTGTCCTGGGACCGACCAACCGCACGGCGTCCATATCCCCGGACGTCAACGATCCGGGCTTTCGCAACGTCAGCTTCGCCGAACTGGTGGACGCCTATTACGAATCCGCGCGCGGACTGGTGGAAGGCGGCGCCGACATCCTGCTGATCGAGACCATCTTCGACACCCTCAACGCCAAGGCGGCGGTGTTCGCGGTGGAGAAATTCTTCGAGGACCAGGGGTTCAAGCTGCCGGTGATGATTTCCGGCACCATCACCGATGCTTCCGGCCGCACCCTCTCCGGCCAAACCACCGAGGCCTTCTGGAACTCCCTGAAGCATGTCCAGCCCATCTCCTTTGGGCTGAACTGCGCCCTGGGCGCCAAGCAATTGCGCCAGTATGTGGAGGAACTCTCCCGCATCGCCGACACACGTGTCTCGGCCCACCCCAACGCCGGCCTGCCCAACGAGTTCGGCGAATACGACGAGTCCCCGGAGGCCATGGCCAAGGAAATCGCCGACTGGGCCGAGAACGGCTTCCTCAACATCATCGGCGGCTGCTGCGGCACCAGCCCGGCCCACATCAAGGCCATCCACGACGCCGTGCAGCATTTTCCGCCCAGGCAGATCCCCGACATCGAACCCCAGTGCCGCCTGGCCGGACTCGAACCCTTGAACATCGGGCCCCAGTCCCTGTTCGTCAACGTCGGCGAGCGCAGCAACGTCACCGGCTCCGCCCTGTTCCGCCGCCTGATCCGCGAGGAACGCTACGAGCAGGCCCTGGACGTGGCGCGCCAGCAGGTGGAGAACGGCGCGCAGATCATCGACATCAACATGGACGAGGGCATGCTGGACTCCAAGTCGGCCATGGTGCGCTTCCTGAATCTGATCGCCGCCGAACCGGATATTGCCCGCGTACCGGTGATGCTGGACTCGTCCAAATGGGAGATCCTCGAGGCTGGCCTCCAGTGCATCCAGGGCAAGGGCATCGTCAACTCCATTTCCATGAAGGAAGGCGAGGACACCTTCCTGCACCATGCGCGCCTGGCGCGCCGCTACGGCGCCGCGGTCATCGTCATGGCCTTCGACGAGCAGGGGCAGGCGGACACGGAAGAACGCAAGCTGGAAATCTGCACCCGCGCCTATCAACTGCTGACCGGCATGGGATTTCCGGCGGAAGATATCATCTTCGACCCGAACATCTTCGCCGTCGCCACCGGCATCGAGGAACACAACAACTACGGCGTCGACTTCATCGAGGCCACCCGCCGCATCAAGGCCACCCTGCCCCACGCCCTGGTTTCGGGGGGCGTGTCCAACGTGTCCTTCTCCTTCCGCGGCAATGACCCGGTGCGCGAAGCCATTCACGCCGTCTTCCTCTACCACGCCATCCAGGCGGGCATGAGCATGGGCATCGTCAACGCCGGACAGCTCGCCATCTACGACGAACTCCCGGCGGAGCTGCGCAACGCCGTCGAGGACGTGATCCTCAACCGCCGCCCGGACGCAACCGAGCGTCTGCTGGCGCTAGCCGACAGCTATCGCGGTGAGGGCGGTGCGGTGGAGCGCAAGGAGGACCTGGCCTGGCGCGATTGGCCAGTGACCAAGCGGCTGGAGCACGCCCTGGTGAAGGGCATCGACGAGTACATCGAGATCGACACCGAAGAGGCGCGCCAATCCGTCGCCCGCCCCCTCCATGTGATCGAGGGGCCGCTCATGGACGGCATGAACGTGGTAGGCGATCTGTTCGGCGCCGGCAAGATGTTCCTGCCCCAGGTGGTGAAATCGGCCCGCGTCATGAAGAAGGCCGTCGCCTATCTCATGCCCTACATGGAGGAAGAAAAGAACAGCCTGGGCGAGGTAAAGTCCGCGGGCAAGATCCTCATGGCCACGGTCAAGGGCGATGTGCACGACATCGGCAAGAACATCGTCGGCGTGGTGCTGCAGTGCAATGGCTTCGACGTGGTGGACCTGGGCGTCATGGTCGCGGCGGAGAAGATCCTGCAAACAGCCCGCGAGGAAAAGGTCGACATGATCGGGCTGAGCGGACTGATCACGCCCTCTTTGGACGAAATGGTCCACGTGGCCAAGGAGATGGAACGACAGGGCTTCACCATTCCCCTGCTCATCGGTGGCGCGACCACTTCGCGGGCGCACACCGCCGTGAAGATCGAGCCGCATTATTCCGCAGGCAGCACCGTCTACGTCACCGATGCCTCGCGTAGCGTGGGCGTCGCCAGCAGCCTGCTCAGCGAGGAACTGCGCGACGATTACGCCGCCAAGATCAGAAATGAGTACGCAGACGTGCGCCAGCGCCATGTGGGCCGCAAGGCGCAGACGCCCATGCATCCTCTGGCCGACGCGCGGGCCAATGCCTTCCATGGCGACTGGCACGACTACGCCCCTCCCAAGCCCGGCTTCCTCGGCATCCAGGTGCTGGACCGCTACCCGCTGGCCAAGATCGCCGAATGCATCGACTGGTCGCCCTTCTTCCAGACCTGGGAACTGGCCGGCAGCTACCCCAAGATCTTGGATGACTCCGTGGTGGGCGAGCACGCCCGCAACTTGTTCGCCGACGCCCAGGCCATGCTCAAGCTTATCGTCGACGAGGAATGGCTGAATGCGCGGGCGGTTTTCGGTTTCTTCCCGGCCAACGCGCAGGGCGACGATATCGTGCTCTACACCGATGAAGGCCGCAGCGAGGTGCTCACCACCCTGCACCACCTGCGTCAGCAGCACATCAAGCCGCCGGGCCAGCCCAACTATTGCCTCAGCGACTATGTGGCTCCCGTGGGCACCCCGGACTACATCGGCGCCTTCGCGGTGAGCGCGGGTGAAGGCATCGAGCGCAAGTTGCAGGCCTTTGCCGAACACCACGACGACTACAGCGCCATCATGCTCAAGGCGCTGGCCGACCGCCTGGCCGAGGCCTTCGCCGAGCATTTGCATGCCCGCGTGCGCCGGGAATTCTGGGCTTACGCGCCGGACGAGCATTTCAGCAATGAACAACTGATCGCCGAGGAATACCGCGGCATCCGGCCCGCGCCCGGCTATCCGGCCTGCCCGGACCACACCGAGAAGACCAGCCTGTTCCAATTGCTGGACCCGGAGCACAACGCCGGCATCAGCCTGACCGAGAGTTATGCCATGTACCCCGCCTCCGCCGTCAGCGGCTGGTATCTCGCCCATCCGGCGGCGCGCTATTTCAACGTGGGTAAGTTCAACCGTGACCAGGTGGAAGACTACGCGGCGCGCAAGGGCATGAGCCTCAAGGAAGCGGAGCGCTGGCTGGGCCCGAACCTGGCCTACGAGCCGGAGTGAGTCAAAGCCCGGTGTCGCGCCTGGTCCTGTTTTCCACGGAAGGCTGCCACCTCTGCGAAGAAGCGCTGGCGTTGCTGATTCCGTTGTGCGGCGATGACCCTCCGCAGATCATAGAAATCGCCGAAGACGACAGCCTGCTTGAACGCTACGGCAGCCGGATACCCGTCCTGCGCGAAAGGGAATCCGGCCGCGAACTCGACTGGCCCTTCGGCGCGGACGAGCTCCAGGCTTTCCTGTAGGAGCGGCGGCTCGCCGCGAACGCGTCGGCCATCGTGCCCCGAGGCGTCCTCTTTTACCCTCTCAAAACCCATTCGAAACATGACCATGACAGATTCCGCGTTCCGCATCGAAAAAGACAGCATGGGCGAACTCAAGGTCCCGGCCACCGCCCTCTACGCCGCCCAAACTCAGCGCGCCGTGGAAAACTTCCCGGTCAGCGGCATTCCCCTGCCCTTCGCCTTCATCCAGGCGGTGGCGCTGATCAAGCAGGGCGCGGCGAAGGTCAATGTGGAACTGGGGCTGCTGGACAAAGCCATTGGAGCCGCCATCGGACAGGCGGCGGAACAGATCCTGGCGGGCAAGCACGCGGAACAGTTCCCCCTGGACATCTTCCAGACCGGATCCGGCACCAGCACCAACATGAACGTGAACGAGGTGATCGCCACCCTCGCCAGCCAGGCGCTGGGCCAAGCGGTCAGCGCCAACGACCATGTCAACATGGGGCAGAGCAGCAATGACACCATCCCCAGCGCCATCCACGTCAGCGCCGCCCTGGCCTGCAATAGCGCCCTGATCCCGGCGCTGGAGCACCTCCAGGCGACCATTGGGGCCAAGGCCCGCTCCCTGGATTCCGTGGTGAAGACCGGCCGCACCCATCTCATGGATGCCATGCCCATCCGCCTGAGCCAGGAACTGGACGGCTGGGCCCTGCAAGTGGGCAACGGCGTGGAGCGGGTGCGCTCCGCCCTGCACCGAATCTACCGATTGGCGCAAGGTGGCACTGCGGTGGGCACCGGCATCAACGCCCATCCCGAGTTCGCCGGCAGGATCGCCGAGGCGCTGGCCGATGCCACCGGCCTGCCCTTCGCCCCCAACGCGTCCTTCTTCGAGAGCCTGAGCAGCCAGGATGCGGCGGTGGAGTTGTCGGGTCAGTTGAAGACCCTGGCCTGCAGCCTGATGAAGATCGCCAACGACCTGCGCTGGATGAATTCAGGTCCCCTCGCGGGCCTGGGCGAAATCGAACTGCCGGCCCTGCAGCCCGGTTCCAGCATCATGCCGGGCAAGGTCAACCCGGTGATTCCCGAGGCCGTCTGCATGGTTTGCGCCCAGGTGATCGGCAATGATGCCGCCATCACCATTGCCGGACAGTCCGGCTCCTTTCAGCTCAACGTGATGCTGCCCCTGGTCGCCCACAATCTGCTGCAAAGCATCCAGTTGCTGGCCAATGTCAGCCGCCTGCTGGCCGACAAGGCCATCGCCGATTTCACCGTGCGCAAGGACAACCTCAACCGGGCCCTGGCCCTGAATCCCATCCTGGTTACGGCCCTCAACCCCATCATCGGCTATGCCAAGGCGGCCGACATCGCCAAGACGGCCTACAAGACCCAGCGTCCCATCCTTGAGGTGGCGGAGGAGATGACCGGCATGGCGCGGGTGGAATTGGAGCGCCTGCTGGACCCGGCGCAGCTTACGGCGGGGGGCATCCAGGGCTGAGACGGCGGCATCCATCCACAAATGCCGTGGAAAGCCCTGTGGAAAAGGCTGTGCAAAGAGACAAAAGTTGATAAGAGTCAGGGTGTTGGCATAACTGGCCGAAAACTGGCCATCACTGCGCCAGCTTCAGTGTGATGACGCCGGCGATGATCAAGCCGGCGCCAAGATAACGCCCAAGACTGGCCGCATCGCCAAAAAACCAGATGCCTACAAGAAACGTCCCGGCGGCGCCGATGCCGGTCCACACCGCGTACGCGGTGCCCATGGGGATCTCGCGTTGCGCGAGCCACAGGAAAAATCCGCTTAGGGCCATGGCCACGACGGCGGCGACGATTCCCGGTAGTCGCCAGCCAGGCATCTGCGACAGCTTGAAGCCCAGAGGCCAGCCGATTTCCAGAAGCCCTGCCAGCACGAGACACGACCAATTGAACCAGGCGCCGCTCATGTCAGTGCCCAACCGGCGCCGGGGGCGGCCTGAACAAGGCGCCCCAGTACCGGTCGCCGAGTTGGACCACGCCGATGCCACGCTGCTTGGCGATAGCCTCCAGTTCCACGCGTCCCGACGCATTCGCCAACAGGTAGATGGGATGGCCGCTGCGCTTCAGCCAAGGACGCAGTTGGCCGAGAGGCACCACCCGGGCGGGGTCCAATGGCCCTGATCCCAGCCGGTAAAGCACATAGTTGCTGGTGAACTCCCGGGCATCGTCCGTGACGACAATTATCTCCCGCTGCAGATAGAAGGGCAGACCCGGCGGCAAACAGTGCAGGCAGGCCACTTCCACGTCGGCTGACAGGGGCAACATGGCCTGGGCCATGGCACGAAATGAACGTCCCTCCGTGATCAGGCGCAACAAGTCCGCATTGACGGTCACCGGCAACAGAGGCAGGGCGGCAAAGGCGGCAACTACCCATCGCCCCCGGGCAGATAGGGCAGCGCCGATCGCCAGAAGGGCCAGCAAGGCGAGGGAGATTCCCAGATGCCGCAGCGAAGGCGCGTAAGGCGCCCACTGTGCTGGAGTCCACTTGGCCAGCCACTGCCCGCCACCGAACTGACTCAGCAGGAAAATCGCCCCGACGCCGATCACCAGAATCAGGGCGAAGGCCGCCCGCCGCAGTGTCGCGCCGGTATCGTTGGCGACCATCGCAATAAAGCGAGCGAGCAAAAGCCCCAAGGCGACCACGGCCGACAGGATGTAACCAGGCAACTTGGACTGAGAAAGTGAAAAGAACAATACCACCACGGCCACCCAGACCATCAGCAGGCGTTCCGCGGAAGTCGATTCCGTCCGACGTTTCAAAACCCTCCAGACACCCTCCGGCAGCAGCAGACTCCAAGGGAAGACTCCCACCGCGATAACCACGCCGTAAAAGTAAAAAGGCTGGGTGCGCTTGAATTCGGCGGTGCCAAAGCGCGCGAGGGATTCCTTGATGAGTCCGTAATAGGCGAAGTCGGGATGCTGCCACACCAGGCTAAAGAACCAAGGGCCAACCACTCCGAGGAAGACCAGCCAGTGCGACGGAGCGAATAATCGCCATAGGGCCGCCCGTCGACGCTCCAGGGCAAAAAAGATCGAAAGGACCAGCAGTGGAATGACAAACCCCACTGGCCCCTTCACCAGGGTCGCCAGCGAGCCCATGACCGCCGCCAGCAAATGCCAGCGGGCGCGCGCCGATTCCAATCCCGGTCCCGTTTCGGCTCGATAGCCTGCAAAAATGGCGGCACATACGAACAGGGCCAGCATCATGTCGAAAATGACCAGGCGCGCAAAGGCCATGTACAACGGCGTCGTAGCCAGAATCACAACCGCCAGATCCGCAGTCCGCCTGTCGAACTCGCGACGCGCGAAGCCATGGGTAGCCGCCAACAGCGCCAGCGCGCACAACGCGGATGGAAGCCGCGCGGCCAGCTCGTTGACTCCCAGGACGGTAAAGACAAGGGCCACGCTCTTGAAAAAGAACGCCGGCTTGTCCAGGTAAACCAGACCGTCATAGGTCGGCACCAGCCAGGCGCCGTCTTCGAACATTTCCCGCGCGACTTCGGCGTTCCTCCCTTCGTCAGGTGCAATCAGCGCAAAATCGCCCAGATACAGGAACAGGCTGATCGCGGCCACCAGCCAGGGCAGGCTGTTCCCCCCAAGGGCCTTGAGTCGATCTACGTGGCTCTTGGAATCCATCACGAACGGAAAAGCCGGAGACATACGCAAGTTGCGCAGTTGGAGGAAGTTCGGTCGCGTAACATGAGCCCAGTGCCCCGTTCGGACAGACATAAAGCGGCGATGAACCTGAAGCCAACCATGCGGTCTATTTGTAGCGAGTACTGGCTTTATCATACCATTGTTCCTTGGCCTGCCGCCCGTGGTCTCTATGGGTGCCGGGCGCCGTTTCCGCGATAATTCGTGACCCGCTTATCCTCAAACTTCCCGACCTGATGTCATCGACAACCGGACCGGCTGTCTGCCTGCTGATTTTGACTGCCCAAATGCCGGCAACGTCCGCCCATGCCGGCCTGCCGCAGGCGCTGGAAGATCCGTTTGGCGTCCACGACCTGACCAGCGCCGGGCCAGCGGACTCGCCACACCCGGGAAGCGCACCGGCGGCGGATTGTGCCGGTGCCCCGCCGGCCACCGGATGGACCCTGCTGCAACTCATCGATCACGCCTTGTGCCACAATCCCAAAACGCGGCAGGCCTGGGCAGCAGCCCGGGTACAGGCGGCACAAGTCGGTGTGAACCAGGCGGCCTATCTGCCCACGCTGAACGCCAGCGGCACCATGATTCGAACCCAGAGTTCCTTCGTCAACAGTTCGGGAGCATCGTCCGCAGTCAACGGGGGCAATTTCCAGTTCCCAGAGCAGACCCGCATCAACCCCAGCGTTAGCCTGAATTACCTGCTATTCGATTTCGGCGGTCGCCGGGGCCGGCTGGAGAATGCCCGCAATGCCCTGGACGCCGCCAACTGGAACCACGATGCGGTCTTGCAGGGCGTCATCTTCTCCGCCGTGCAGGGCTATTTCCAGTATTTTGCCGCCCAGTCCGCGGTAGACGCCAACCGGGCCTCGGAACGCGCCAGCGCCGAGGCCCTGAAGGCGGCGCAGGTGCGTCATGACGTGGGCGCCGGTACCATCGCCGACGTGCTACAGGCCCAGACCGCCTTTTCCCAGGCCCATCTGAATGTGGTGAAGTCGGAGGGTGAAGCCGCCGTGGCCCTGGGCACCATGGCCAACGCCGCGGGACTGGACCCCAAGCCCGGGTTCAAGGTGGTCGGTCCGACCTTCTCCGAGCCGGACGCGCAGGGCGAGGCCGCGGTGGAGGCTCTGATCCAGGAGGCCCGCGGGCTGCGACCGGATCTGGCCGCAGCCGAAGCCCAGGTCCGCGCCGCCGAGGCCAATGTGGCGGTCGCTCGTTCGACGGGGCGGCCGACCCTGTCCTTTGTGGGCAGCTATACCTACAACTACGCCAGCGTCCTGCGGGATGTGGAAAACTGGCAGGTCGGCCTGCAGTTGAATGTTCCCCTGTTCACCGGATTCTCCAACACCTATCAGGTCAAGGCGGCGGAAGAACAGGTGGCGGCCCAGCAGGCCAGCCGCGACCAGTTGGCCCAGACCGTGGCGCTGGATGTCTGGCAGTCCTATTACACCCTGAACACCGCCAAGGAAGCCTTGGGCACCACCTCGGATCTGCTGACGAGCGCGCTGCAGTCCGAACAGGTGGCCCTGGGGCGCTACAAGGCCGGGGTGGGCAACATACTGGACTTGCTTACCACCCAGGCCAGCCTGGCCAGTGCCCGCGTGCAGAAAATCCAGGCCCAGTTCACCTGGGCCATTTCCCGCGCCAAGCTGGCCCAGGCCATAGGCGCGCTGGACCTCGGGGGCCTGGCCAGCACCCTGCCGGACGCCCTGGACTCCCACCGCAAAACGGGCAAGTGACCGACATGGCAAAGCAATCCGCCACCCGCAAAACCCTCGTCGCCGCAGCCTTGCTGCTGGTCCTGGCCGGGTGTTACCTGGCCTACCGTCACTTCAATCCGCCGGTACCACCGGAGCAGTTCCGCGTGGCCAGGATCGAGCGCGGCGACATCGTCAAGACCGTGTCCGCCAACGGCACCCTGGTTCCCGTGGTGCTGGTCAACGTGGGCACCCAGGTATCCGGCACCATCGCCAGGATCAATGCCGACTACAATGATCGCGTCCGCCAGGGCCAGGTTCTCGCCGAACTGGACCCGGCCCTGATCAAGGCCCAGCTGGCGCAGAGCCAGGCGGCAGTGGCCAATGCCATGGCCTCCCTCAAACTGGCTGAAGCCAACGAGCAGCGCAGCCGGGCCCTCTACAAGCAGGACTACGTGCCCAAGGCCGATCTGGACCAGGCCGTGCAGGCGGTGGAATCGGCCCGCGCGCAACTGGCCCAATCCCAGGCCCAGGTCAGCCGCGACCGGACCAACCTGGGCTATTCGGTGATCACCTCGCCCGTCTCGGGCGTCGTCGTGTCCCGCAACGTGGATGTAGGCCAGACCGTAGCGGCGAGCTTTCAGACCCCGACTCTGTTCAGCATCGCCCAGGACCTCAAGAAGATGCAGATCGACACCACGGTGGCGGAAGCGGACGTGGGTTCCATCCGGGTCGGGCAGGCCGTGCGATTCACCGTGGATGCCTTCCCTGACCGCGGTTTCCAGGGCAGCGTCAGGCAAATCCGCCTCAATGCCCAGGTGCTGCAGAACGTGGTCACCTACAACGTGGTGATCGACGTGGCCAACCCTGACGAAGCCTTGCTCCCCGGCATGACAGCCTTCGTCAACATCGCCGTGGCAGAGCGCCACGACGTGCCGCGCCTGCCCTTGGCTGCCCTGCGCTTCAAGCCCGAGGGCAGCGAGAAAGCGCCAGGCGGCAAGACCGTCTACCTGGACCGCGACGGCCAGGCGGTGCCGACGCCCGTGCAACTGGGCCTGGCGGATGGGCGCTTCGCGGAGATCCTGGGTGGCACGCCCCGGGAGGGCGACCCGGTGATCCTGGAAGACCTCAGCCAGGCCAAGACCGACTCACGCGCCCAACCGCCGTCCAGCTTCCGCCTGCGGGCCTTTTGATGACCCTGGTCCGCGTCGAGAACCTGGCGAAGTCCTATGAAACGCCCGGCGGCATCGCCGTGCCGGTGCTGGATCAGGTCAGCTTCCGCATCGAGCCGGGGGAGTTCGTGGCCATCATGGGACACTCCGGTTCTGGCAAGTCCACCCTGATGAATATACTGGGCTGCCTGGACACCCCCAGTTCCGGTCATTATTTCCTGGCCGGCCGCGACACCGCTGAGCTGGATGGCAATGAACTGGCCGAGTTGCGCAACCGGCTCATCGGCTTCGTATTCCAGGGCTTCAACCTGCTGCCGCGCATCAGCGTGCTGGACAATGTGGCCCTTCCCCTGATCTACGCCGGAGTGGGCGCCAAACAGCGCCGCCAGCGCGCCCTGGACATGTTGGGACCGGTAGGCCTGGCCGGACTGGCGGAACGGCGCCCCAGCCAGCTTTCCGGCGGGCAGCAGCAGCGCGTGGCCATTGCCCGCGCCCTGGTGACAGGGCCACGACTGATCCTGGCCGACGAGCCTACGGGCAACCTGGATACCCATACCAGTGAAGAGATCATGGGCATTTTCCACAGGCTGAATGCGAACAACGGCATCACCATCGTACTGGTTACACACGAGTCCGACATCGCCCATTATGCGCGGCGTCTGATCCGCATCGTCGATGGCCGCATGGCCGCCGACGGCCCTGTCGCTCAGATACTCGGGGCAGTCACCGCATGATGCTGGGAGCCCTTCTGGGTGAAGGCTGGGGCGCCATGCGCGCCAACCGCCTGCGCACCCTTTTGACCATGCTCGGCATGGTGATTGGCGTCGGAGCCGTCATATTGATGCTGGCCATTGGCCAGGGCGCCCAGTTGACCGTCAATGAATCCATCGCCTCCATGGGCAGCAATCTGTTCATTGTACTGTCCGGCTCCTCCACCTCCGGCGGCGCGCGCCTGGGTTCGGGCTCCGTGCCCACCCTGCGCCTGGCCGACGCCCAGGCCATTGCCGATCTGCCGGACGTGGAAGCGGTCACCCCGATCCTGCCCAACACCGCGCAGGTGGTCTACGGCTCCGGCAACTGGAACACCACCGTGGCCGGCGCCACCCCCGCCTACCTCAAGGTACGCGACTGGCCCGTGAGCAACGGCCAGCCTTTCAGCGACAGCGACGTGCGCTCGGTTACCCGGGTCGCCCTCCTCGGCCAGACCGTGGTGAGCAACCTGTTCGGCGACGAAGACCCGGTCGGCAAGACGGTCCGCATAAAGAACAGCCCCTTCCTGGTGGTGGGCGTCCTGGACCCCAAGGGCCAGAGCCTGGACGGACGGGACCAGGACGATACCGTGCTGGTGCCGGTCACCACGGCGCAGCGCCAGTTGTTCGGCAACCAGTTTCCGGGCATGGTGCGCTTCATCATGGTGAAGGCCAAGTCGGCCGAGGCGATGAACCGCCTGGAACGCAGCCTCACGGACTTGCTGCGCACGCGCCATCGCATCCGCGAGGAACAGGACGACGATTTCAGCGTGCGCAACCTCACCGCCATGGCACAGGCCGCCGCCGCCACTACCAAAGTCATGTCGGGCATGCTGGGCGCCATCGCCTCGGTCTCGCTGCTGGTGGGCGGGATCGGCATCATGAACATCATGCTGGTCTCGGTCACCGAGCGCACGCGCGAAATCGGCATCCGCGTGGCCATCGGCGCGCGCCGCCGCGACATCCTCTTGCAATTCCTGTTCGAGGCGGTCCTGATTTCCGTCTCGGGCAGCCTCATCGGCGTGCTACTCGGCATCGGCTGCGCCTGGGCCGTGAGCCATTTCGCCGAGATGGTTGTGGTGGTGACCATGGGCTCGGTACTGCTGGCCTTCGGCGTCGCCGCCGCCGTTGGCGTGTTTTTCGGGTTTTATCCCGCCCGCCGCGCCGCCGACCTCAAACCTATCGAAGCCTTGCGCTATCAGTGATTCGCAGCACCATCCCGCATCCGGAGACCTTCCTTGAGATCTGAACCTTCGACTGGCTCGCGCCTGTTCGAGCACCTGCTCACCCACTACCGCGGCATCTTCGCCACCTTGTTCCTGCTTCCCCTGTCCCTGGCCTACAACGGCTGGACCTGGGCCAGACGCCGGCTGGAGCGCGTCTTGAGCGATGCGCCGCAACGTCACGAAGAGCGGGTCGCCACAGTGATCGCTCAAATCCGGGAATGGAAAGCCCAGGGCGCGCAGGAGAAGCTCTGCACCGCCCGTTCCGGCTGGCAGACCATGAGCGAGATGGTGCCGCGCTATAAGCTGACCCACCGCAATATACGCGTCGACCTGCACCAGATCCTGCACCTGGACGAAACACGCGGCTGCGTGGCGGTGGAGCCACTGGTGACCATGGGCGAATTGTCACGGTATTTGCTGCGCCGCGGCTGGACCCTGGCGGTGGTGCCGGAACTGGACGATCTCACCGTAGGCGGCCTGATCATGGGCTTCGGGGTGGAAAGCAGCAGCCACAAGCACGGCCTGTTCCAGCACATCTGCCTATCCTTGGACGTAGTCACCGCCGACGGCGAGTTGCTGCATTGCAGTCCGCAGGAGAACTCCGAGCTGTTCTACCTGCTGCCCTGGAGCCACGGCACCCTGGGCTTTTTGGTAGCCGCCGAGTTGAAGCTCGTCCGCGCGCAAGCCTATGTGCGTATCGAATACCAACCCGTACGGGGCCTGGAGCCCATGGTCGCAGCCTTCGAACAGGCCAGCCGCGACACCGAAAGCAACGATTTCGTCGAAGGCCTGGTCTACAGCCGGGACAGCGCGGTCATCATGCGCGGCCGACTGGCCGCCGCGCCGGATGGGGATGGCCCGGTGAATCCCATAGGTCGCTGGTACCAGCCCTGGTTCTACCGGCAGGTCCGAAACTATCTGGAGCAAGACCGTGTTGGTGTCGAGTACCTGCCCTTACGCCATTACTTTCATCGCCACACCCGCAGCTATTTCTGGATGATGGAAGAGATCATCCCCTTCGGCAATCATCCGCTGTTCCGCTATCTCCTCGGCTGGGCGCTGCCGCCCAAGATCGGCCTGCTCAAGTACACGGAAACCGAGACAACCCGGCGGCTGAGCGAGAAATACCAGGTCTTGCAAGACATGCTGATGCCCATGCGGCATCTCAAGGCTTCCATTGAGTACTTTGACCGGCATTTCGGGGTATACCCGCTGTGGCTGTCCCCCATGGCCATACCGGACAACCCGGAGCATCTGGGCCTGGTGCATCCCCACCGCCGCGAGGATGGCAGCCTTGACGAACTGTTCGTGGATGTCGGCGCCTACGGCATGGTGCGCAAGCCCGAATTCGACAGCGTCGACGCCCTGCCCAGGCTGGAGCAGTTCGTGCTGGATCACGGCGGCTACCAGGCCTTGTACGCCAAGACCTGTCTGGACCGGGAGGGCTTTCGGCGCATGTTCGACCATTCCGCCTACGATCGCCTGAGGGCAAGTCTGCCCCACTGCCGTGAGGCCTTCGGCGAGATATACGACAAGGTATCGGCGCAGGCTCGCGTTGCGCCGGTGGAAATGCGCAAGCTGCAGAAGGCGCCGCGCACGGACCGGGCCTGAGCTAAGTGTCCCCTGAGCGGCCGGTTGACGGCGCATCGGGCAAAAATTCAAGCATGTCCTATAGTTAAGCTTGATCGGGAATTTGATTTCCGAGTCACGAGGGAGCGCCCACCAGCATAGATGCGGGACGCACCGGATGCCCACGGAGATTTCATGACACAGCTTGCAATGAACGCGAACACCGAAAGCGCCGCGCAGGCCACGCTGCGCAAGCGAACCGGCTTCAATGCGACGCCTCTTGGCAGCGCTGCGCTGAAAGCCGCAACCGAGGGCTGGACCCTCATCCTGCAGACACCGGATGCCGGGACATGCCGGCACGGTGAGACCGCAGCCCCCAAGCCTTCGCCCGCGGCCGGCAGCCCCCTCGGCTGATTGCCATCCGATCTGACCTCAGCCGCCTCGGGCGCCACGGGCTGCCATCACCCACCTCCTCAACACTGGGCCAATTGGCACTTCGCTGCTGCCGCCAACCGGCGCGATAGGGCCATGGACGGCCTTGCGATTGTTGATCACCAACACGTCCCCTGGAAGCATTTTCACCTGCCGGGTCGCTGAGACCAAGGCAGCCTGGTAGGCTCGCAGGGCTGCTTCCGCTTCCGGACTGACGGCCATGATGCCGGAGCCGCCGAGGCGCGTATGCAGGCTCCCGGCCTCGTCCCAGAGCAAGGGATGGGGGCAGGACCAGATCCGCCGCATGCCCGCCGCATCGGCCCCGCAGTTTTCGGCCATGCGAAAAAGCGGCTGACGCAATAGCACCGCTTCCTCCTCGGCCAGCGTGTCCACGGCTTCCTTCGCAGTGGCCACGTCAATGCTCAGGGTCCGGCGTTGGTCCTGAGCGGCGCGCAGGTAAAGCAGAAAGGAGGGCGGAATCGCGCGATGCGCAGCCGCGGTCCTCAAACCTTTCGGCCCACTCGTATCCGGATAGATATCACCGTTAAGGATCAAATTCTCCGCCGCTGCGCTGTTTTGGCGCCCATCCGCTGCATCCGGAACACCCAGTACGCACGCCAACGCACCGAGCACCGCCTCCGCGACGACCCTTTCGGCAAGCGGCTTTAGAGATTTCGGACCTGGATTTGACGGATTGGTGTCCAGTGGCAGCCCGCGCAGCAGGAGCGTCCCGGGTGCACCGGGATCGCTGCGGAACAGGGTCAAGGCCATGGCAATACTGTCGGGCAGATAGCCGGCTAGATGCCGGCAATAGCCCAAGAAGGCCTGAGGCTCCGCAACCGGCGATGGAGCACCCACCGCCTGTTTATACAGGACGGCCCTGTGTCTAGCAGCCAGTGCCACCTCCCAAACCCTGCCCAGGCTGACGGGCTCACCCAGCGGGGACTGGCCGTACCGGACCCTCTTCTCAGTTCCCCCCGCCCAGGGATCGGCCCAGCCCCAGGACCCGCCACTGAAACCTAACCTGGCGAAACTGCTCAAATAATTCCATGCCGAAACCTTCATTGGTTGCCCCCTAGCCCACAACAGCCCGAGGACTGTCATCGTAAGGGCACCAGCAGGTGTGTCTATGCGAAAAATTACCGCTGAAGGGGTGAAGAATTCCGCGCAGTTAGGGAACTGACGCATCATCTTGAGGAATGGGAAGCGCACGGATCGCGCCGGACGCTGGGAAGGCGGCACTTGGCCGCCTTCATGAGGTCCCTGCGTACTGTCCCTGCACGTTCGCGCTCGATTGGGTTTTTGGCGGCTTCCGCACCGCCTCAGCTCTCCTAGTTTACTGCCTGGGCGACTCGTAACGCTCGATGAGCGAGGTGGGAACACCTTGAAAGAGTCGCCGGGTGGAGCTCTCGGGCTTCGTTAAAGAACCACAACTCCTATCAAGCAATTTCAAAGCCAACCATTAGTCTGTTGAATTTTATGAGCTTTCCGACAGGGCCACTGATCTTGGGCCGTCACTGGAAAATTTTCCGACACGACCTCCCGTTTTCTCCCGAACGCTGCCAGCTGCGCACATATTGGGCAATCCGGCCCTGCAATGGTGCGGATTCATCGGCGTATCCCGTCCAAGATATAAGTAAGCCATTGATTTATAGATACCCATAAATGCCATTGAGGCTGGCACAACTACTGCTTTATTCAATTTGAAAGGCAGTTTCGCCAACGGCGGCGAAGCTGTCACGGACAAAGGCGTCCGCGAGGCATTGTCAGTTTTTTTGACAGTCGGCTCGCAGGCGTCTTTTTTTTTGCCCACTCTCCAGGAGCAGACTCTTGAACAGCTCAACAGATACTGTGCCCAAGCCACTGGCCTGGCGGGCTGCGCCGGAGCACCCGCACCTGAACCTTGGCTTCATTCCTTTGAGCGACTGCGCACCGCTCGTGGTTGCGCAGCAAATGGGCTTCTTTGGCGCCTGCGGCCTCGAGGTCACGCTGACGCGCGAGCCCTCCTGGGCCAACATCCGGGACAAGGTCTGCTTCGGCTCCCTGGACGGTGGTCAAATGCTGGCGGGAATGCCCATCGCGGCCAGTCTGGGCGCAGATGCTTTCCAGATGCCCATGGTTACCGCGTTCTCCATGAGCCTGAACGGAAATGCCATCACCGTCGCAGAGCCCTTGTACCAACGGCTCAAGGAGATTGAGCCCGCCTTGTGCCGGCGCGGCCCCCAGGACGCCAGCCCCCTGAAGACCCTGATCGAACAGGACAAGGCAAGGGGCAAGCCACCCATGCGCTTCGCCATGGTGTTTCCCTGCTCGAGCCACAACTACCTGCTGCGCTACTGGCTTGCCGCGGCCGGCATAGACCCCGACCACGACGTGGAGCTCTGCGTCATCCCGCCGCCACAGATGGTCTCCCAGTTACGGGAAGGATGGATAGATGGATTCTGCGTAGGAGAGCCATGGAATTCCGTGGCCGTGGAGGAAGGCGTCGGCAGCGTCCTGATCTGCAGCTACGACATCTGGAACAACCACCCCGAGAAAGTGCTGGGGGTGACCCGGGATTTTGCCGAGCGCTACCCCGACACCCACCTGGCCCTGGTAGTCGCCCTCATACAGGCCGCGCGCTGGCTGGACGACCCGGCACATCGGGCGGAGGCGGCCACGCTGCTGGCGCGGCCGGAATATCTCAACCTGCCCGAGCAGCTCTTGCAGGCCGGCTTGTGCGGGCAGTTCCGCCATCGCCGGGATACCGAAATCAGGCCAATGCCGGACTTCCATGTCTTCCATCGCTATGCGGCCAACTTTCCCTGGGTCTCGCACGCCCAATGGCTCATCACGCAGATGCTGCGCTGGGGGCAGATCCAGCCGCCCTTGGACGTTCCAGCCCTGGCGGCGGAAATCTATCGGCCGGACATCTACCGCCGTGCCGCGGCCGTCCTCGGGCTCCCTTGCCCGCCCGAAAACGGCAAGCCGGAAGGCATACACGAGCAAAGCTGGCTGCTCGCCACCCACAACGACAGCTTCGACCTGGGGCCGGACCGTTTTCTGGACGGCGCGGTCTTCGACCCCTCCGGCGCCAGGCCAGACAACCCGCCCACCTCCAGACCGGGTTGTCACGAACACTAGGCAGCCCCGCGGAACGGGATACTTAACACCTCGACCCGTGGCATTGAGCACTTCAACCCACCAACAGGACCGAACATGAACTTCCGCGAATTCAAACAAGCCGGCCACTGGCCCACCCTGCTCTCCGCGTTTCTCTATTTCGACGTCTCCTTCATGGTGTGGGTCATGCTGGGCCCCCTGTCCCTGTACATCACCCAGGAACTGGGGATGCCGGTTGAAGAAAAGTTCACCGTCGTCGCCATTCCGATCCTCTGCGGCGCCCTGTTGCGCATCCCCCTGGGCATGTTGGCCGACCACTTCGGGCCCAAGCTCACCGGCATCCTGGCGCAGTTGGGGGTCATGCTGGGCATGGGCTACGTGTTCCTGTTCGGCCTGCATTCCAAACTGGAACTGGAACTGCTCGGATTCGTCCTTGGCGTGGCCGGGGCCAGTTTCTCCGTGGCCCTGCCCCAGGCCAGCCGCTGGTATCCCCCCAAATATCAAGGCATCGTCATGGGCATCGCCGGCGCCGGCAACATGGGCGTGGTGCTGGACTCCATGATCGTGCCCTGGCTCGCGGAGAAATTCGGCTGGCAATCGGTGTTCGGATTCCTGCTGGTGCCCTTGCTGCTGGTATTCGCGTTCTATGCGGCGATGGTGAAGGACGCTCCGGAAAAGCGGGCGCCGGTCAGCCTGCGCAATTACGGCAAGCTGTTGAAGGACGTGGACAGCTGGTGGT
Source organism: Methyloterricola oryzae (assembly GCF_000934725.1). Classification (NCBI taxonomy): domain Bacteria; kingdom Pseudomonadati; phylum Pseudomonadota; class Gammaproteobacteria; order Methylococcales; family Methylococcaceae; genus Methyloterricola; species Methyloterricola oryzae. The sequence goes on along the minus strand of NZ_JYNS01000002.1, from coordinate 123,663 downwards.
TCATGTTCTTCTACTCCATCACCTTCGGCGGCTTCGTCGGGCTGGGTAACGCCCTGCCCCTGTATTTCAGCAACTGGTACCACGTGTCTGGCATCGCGGCCGGCCTGATGGTCGCCATCGTGGTCTTCGCCGGTTCCATGTTCCGCCCTCTGGGCGGCTATCTGGCGGACCGCATCGGCGGCGTGCGCGCCCTGCAGATTCTGTTCGTGGTGGTCGCCCTGGCCTATGCGAGCATCGCCTTCCTGCCGGAAGGTCCTGCGCCGGCCCTGGGACAGGTCGCCGACGCCAAGGTGGCCGGCTGGAGCCTCGCCACCATGCCGGGCATCGCCTGGGCCGCGACGGCCATCTTCTTTATGGGCGCCATGGCGCTGGGCATGGGCAATGGCGCCGTTTTCCAGCTCGTGCCGTTGCGCTTTCGCGGCGAAATCGGCGTCATGACCGGGCTGGTCGGCGCCGCCGGGGGCGTGGGCGGCTTCTTCCTCGCCAAGTCACTCGGCATCTCCTGGGAATTGAAGCACAGCTTCGGGCCGGGCTTTTCCCTGTTCGCGGCCCTTCCGCTGCTGGGCCTGTTCGGCCTGATCATGGTCAAGCGGCGCTGGCGCACCACCTGGGGCGCGCTCTCCGGAGCCAAGGTCTGAAGGCGTCATCATGCGATCGAAAGCCCGCATCCTGCCCTTTCCGCTACGCGGTGACCCGAGGCCATCCGCCCCGCGCGGCCGCGAACGAGGCCGCTCGATGAGCGAACCCCGCCTGCAAGCCCTGGTGGGGATCGCCAGCCTGACGGGCCGGCGCGAGGACAACCAGGACTTTGCCGCCTGCCAGCCGGCGGAGCCGGGTACCTCGGGGGTAGGCGAGATCATGGCCGCCGTGGCCGATGGCGTCAGCGGCGCCCGCGGCGGGCGGGTGGCGGCCGAGACGAGCGTGCGCGCCTTCCTGGACGGTTATGGGGACTATCCAAGATCCCTGGGCGCCGCGCAGGCCGCCTTCAGGTGCCTGGACGCCATCAATCAGTGGATTCATGCCCTCGGCAAGCGCGATGCGGAACTCGCCGGAATGGCGACCACCTTCAGCGCCTTGATCCTCTGCCATCGCCAGGCACATGTGCTGCATGTGGGCGATTCGCGGATCTACCGCCTGCGCGGCGAAATCCTGGAGCGGCTGACCGAGGATCATACCCTCAACAATCCAAATCTCGACCACGTCCTCTACCGAGCGGTGGGTATCGAGGAACGCCTGCGCAGCGACAGTGCCGTCCACGCCCTGGAGGCCCACGACCGCTTCCTGCTGTGCACGGACGGCTTGCATGCGATCTTGCGCGACAGCGAGATCAAGAGCCTGCTGCTGCAGCGCCAATCGCCGGAGAGCACCGCCGCCGAACTGGCCGATCTGGCCTTCAAGCGCGGCAGCCAGGACAACATTACCGCCCTGGTGGTGGATGTGGTCAGCCTGCCGCCGCCGGACCGTTCCCTGCTGGAGCAGTCCGTCCGCGCCCTGCCCGTGCTGGATCTGCCCAAGGCCGGCCAGAGCGTTGATGGATTCGAACTGGAGCGGGTGCTTTCCCAGGGACGCTACAGCAGCTTGCTCCTGGCCAGAGACCCGCAAAATGAACGTCGGGTGGTGCTCAAGTTTCCCCACCCCCAGGTGGCCAGTGTCCGCGAGTACCACGACGCCTTCCTGCGCGAGGCCTGGATCGGCGCCCGCGTGAAAAGCCCCTGGGTGGCCGAGATCGTGGATATGCCGGAGGGACGGCAGTCGCGGCTTTACACGGTGCTGCCCTACTACCCCGGCAAGACCCTGGAGCAACGGATCAGGGCCGCCGGGGCAATCGGCCTGCACGAAGGCGTGGCGCTCGCGGTACTGTTGTGCAAGGCGATTCATGCCTTGCACCGGCTGCGCATCGTGCACCGGGACATCAAGCCCGACAACGTCATGATCCTGGAGGATGGCGGCCTGAAGCTGCTCGATCTGGGCGTCGCGCGCATGCCCGCCTGGGACGAGGCGGTGGATGCGCCGATTCCGGGGACCGCCAGTTACATGGCGCCGGAGCAATTCCACGGCGAGCGCGGCAATGTGAGCACCGATATTTTTGCGGCCGGCGTGAGCCTGTATCGAATGTTCGCCCGGGGCGCCTACCCTTACGGCGAGACCGAGCCCTTCAGCACGCCGCGCTACAAAGCGGCCCCGAGACCCCTGGCCCGTCACCGCCCGGATCTTCCCGCCTGGCTGGGCGTGGTGCTGGCGCGCGCCCTGGCCGTCGATCCGGCGGAACGCTATGACGACATCATGGAACTGGCCTACGAACTGGAAAACGGCCTCGCCCAGGGCGCTCCGGTGATGCCGCGCAAGCGTCCCCTGTATGAACGCAATCCCCTGTTGTTCTGGAAGGCCACCGCGCTGATGCTCCTGCTTGCCTTGCTGGCCGCCTTTGGCCGCCTCGCCGGCGCGAATCCGCCCCCGCCTTCCCACTCCGAATTTCACGATCCGACAGTCACAAGAGGTTCCCAACGATGAAAGAAAAATTGGTCTTGGTGGGCAACGGCATGGCCGGCGTGCGAACCCTCGAGGAGTTGTTGAAGATTGCGCCGGACAAGTACGACATCACCGTCTTCGGCGCGGAACCTCACGGTAACTACAACCGCATCCTGCTCTCGCCGGTGCTGGCCGGGGAAAAGACCTTGAACGATATCGTCATCAACGACGAGGCCTGGTACCGGGATCACGGCATCACCCTGCACACCGGCAAGACGGTGCACCGCATCGACCGCAAGCGCCGCACGGTTCATGGCGATGACGGTACCGTCGCCGAGTACAGCCGGCTGCTGCTGGCCACCGGCTCCACGCCCTTCATCCTGCCGGTGCCCGGACGAGACCTGGATGGTGTGGTCGGTTTTCGCGACATCCAGGATGTGCACCGCATGCTGCAGGCATCCCGCCAGCACAAGCACGCCGTGGTCATCGGCGGCGGCCTGCTGGGTCTGGAGGCCGCCAACGGACTGCTGAAGCAGGGCATGTCGGTCACCGTGGTGCACGTGCTGGACACCCTCATGGAGCGTCAGCTGGATAAGCCGGCGGCGGCCCTGTTGCAACGCTCTCTGGAAGAGACCGGCCTCAACTTCATGCTGGAAGCCCAGACCGAGGCCCTGTTGGGCACCGAGCGCGTCACCGGCGTGCGCTTCAAGAACGGCACCGAAATACCCGCCGACCTGGTGGTCATGGCCGTGGGAATACGCCCCAACATCGAACTGGCCAAATCCGCCCGGCTCCACTGCGAGCGCGGCATCATCGTCAACGACACCCTGCAGACCTACGATCCGCGGATTTATGCGGTGGGCGAATGCGTGCAGCACCGCGGCAATCTGTTCGGCCTGGTGGCGCCCTTGTTCGAGCAGGCCAAGGTGTGCGCCAACCACCTGGCGGAATACGGCATCGGCCGCTACCAAGGCTCGGTCACCTCGACCAAGCTCAAGGTCACGGGCATCGACCTGTTCTCCGCCGGGGACTTCCAGGGCGGAGCGGGCTGCGACGACCTGGTGTTCCAGGACCCGGCGCGCGGTGTCTACAAGAAGCTGGTGGTGAAGGACAACCGCGTCAAGGGCGCGGTGCTGTATGGGGACACGGTGGACGGCTCCTGGTACTTCCAGCTCATGCGCGAGGGCACCGACATCAGCGACTTCCGCGAGACCGTGCTGTTCGGGCGCGCTCACATGGCCGATGCCGGGCGCGAAGGGAGCAGTGTCATGTCCATGACCGACGATGCGGAAATCTGCGGCTGCAACGGTGTCTGCAAGAAAACCATCGTCGATGCCATCGTCGGCCAGAAGCTGTTCACCCTGGACGAAGTGCGCTCCCACACCAAGGCTTCCGCGTCCTGCGGTTCCTGCACCGGCCTGGTGGAGCAGATCCTGGCGGCCACGGTGGGCAACTACGACCAGACGCCCAAGGAGAAACCCCTGTGCAAGTGCACCGAGCACTCCCACGATACCGTGCGCGCAGCCATCCGTGATCAGCGGCTGAAGAGCATGGAGGATGTGTTCAGGGCCCTGGAATGGAAGAGCCCGGACGGCTGCCAAAGCTGCCGCCCGGCCCTCAACTACTACCTGCTGTGCGCCTGGCCTGACCAGTACCAGGATGACCCGCAATCGCGCTTCATCAACGAGCGCGTCCATGCCAACATTCAGAAGGACGGCACCTACTCGGTGGTGCCGCGCATGTGGGGCGGCCTGACCACGCCCAAGGAACTGCGCGCCATCGCCGATGTGGCCGACAAATTCAGCATACCCACGGTCAAGGTCACCGGTGGCCAGCGCATCGACCTGCTGGGCGTCAAAAAGGAGGACCTGCCCAAGGTGTGGGCCGATCTCAATGCCGCCGGCATGGTCTCCGGACACGCCTATGGCAAGTCCCTGCGCACGGTGAAAACCTGCGTGGGTTCGGAGTGGTGCCGCTTCGGCACCCAGGATTCCACAGGCTTGGGGGTGCAGTTGGAAAAAATGACCTGGGGCTCCTGGACTCCGCACAAGTTCAAGATGGCGGTGTCCGGCTGTCCGCGCAACTGCGCCGAGGCCACCATCAAGGACTTTGGCGTCATCTGTGTCGATTCCGGCTATGAGATCCATGTGGGCGGCAACGGCGGCATCAAGATCCGCGGCACCGACCTACTCTGCAAGGCCGGCACGGAAGCGGAAGTGAAAGAATACTGCGGCGCATTCATGCAGCTCTACCGCGAGGAGGGCCGTTACCTGGAGCGCACCGCGCCCTGGATCGAACGCGTGGGGCTGTCCTATGTCAGATCGCGCGTGGTTGAGGACGAGGAAGGCCGCAAGGCGCTGTACAACCGTTTTCTCGCATCGCAGCAGACGGCCCAGTTCGACCCCTGGGAACAGCATGCCCAGGAACCCAAGCGGCTTGAATTCGAGCCGCTGAAAGTGGGCACATTGTAAACGCTGTTATCTGCGCCCAACGCACGCCCGACACATAACCAGAGACCAACAGCCGGCCTGACCGGCAACGAGAGCGACATGAACGAATGGCTGGCAATCGGCAGTTTGGAAGACATCCCGCGGCAAGGTTCCCGCGTCCTCGAAACCGCCTTCGGCGACATCGCCCTGTTCCGCACCCACGGTGACGAGGTATTCGCGTTGCGCGACCGCTGCCCGCACAAGGGCGGCCCCTTATCGCAGGGCATCGTCCACGGGCGCCGTGTTGCCTGCCCGCTGCACAACTGGGTGATCGATCTGGCCTCCGGCGAGGCGGTGGCGCCTGACAAAGGCTGCGCGCAGCGCTTTGCCGTCAAGGTCGAAAACGGCGCGGTGTACCTGGCACGCGCGTTTGAATCGCAAGCCTCCGTGGCTGCCTGAAGCACCCCATAGTTCCGAGTTCGAGCGAATGCCAGCAACGATGACCTCCAGCGTGACCACCCGGACCACCTGCCCTTACTGCGGCGTCGGCTGTGGCGTGCTGGCCACGCGGACCGGCGAGGGTTCCATCAAGATCAAGGGTGATCCCCAGCATCCGGCCAACTTCGGGCGGCTGTGTTCCAAGGGGGCGGCCCTGGCCGACACCGTCGGGCTGGAGGGCCGGCTGCTCCATCCGGAAATCCGGGGCGTCCGATCGTCCTGGGACCAGGCCCTGGAGGAAGTGGCCCTGCGCTTCCGCGAGGCGGTGGAGCAAAGCGGTCCGGACTCGGTGGCCTTCTACGTGTCGGGGCAGTTGCTGACGGAGGATTACTACGTCGCCAACAAGCTGATGAAGGGGTTCATCGGCTCCGCCAACATCGACACCAATTCCAGGCTGTGCATGTCGTCGTCCGTGGCCGGACACAAGCGCGCCTTCGGCGAGGACATCGTGCCGGGCTGCTACGACGATCTGGAACTGGCCGACCTCATCGTGCTGGTGGGCTCCAATACGGCCTGGTGCCACCCGGTGCTGTACCAGCGGATCGTGCACGCCAAGAAGCAGCGTCCCACGCTCAGGATCGTCAACATCGACCCCCGGCGCACCGCCACCTCCGATCTGGCGGACCTGCATTTGAGCCTGAGGCCCGGCACCGACGTCACCCTGTTCAATGGCCTGCTGGACTATCTGCGGCGCCATGACCGGCTGGACCTGGCCTTCCTGGACGCGCAGGTGGAAGGTTTCGGCGAGGCCCTGGCCATGGCCCGCCAGTCTTCCCCCTCGTTGCCGGCGGTGGCCGCTGCCTGCGGGCTGGCGGAAGCGGACCTGGCCACCTTCTACCGCTGGTTCGCGGAGACGGACAAGACCGTCACGGCCTGGTCCCAAGGCGTCAACCAGTCATCCAGCGGCACCGACAAGGTCAACGCCGTCATTAACGTGCACCTGGCCACCGGCCGTATCGGCAAGCCCGGCGCGGGACCTTTGTCACTCACCGGCCAGCCCAACGCCATGGGCGGACGTGAGGTGGGCGGACTGGCCAACCAGCTGGCGGCCCACATGGATCTCGAAGACCCGCAGCACCGGCAGGCGGTGCAGGCCTTCTGGCAGGCGCCCGTCCTGGCCGCAAAACCTGGCCTGAAGGCCGTTGAACTGTTCCAGGCCGTCGCGACGGGAAAGATCAAGGCGCTGTGGATCATGGCGACCAACCCGGTGGTCAGCCTGCCGGATGCCCGGGCGGTCCGCCGGGCGCTGGCCACCTGTCCCTTCGTGGTGGTATCGGACTGCGAGGATGGGACGGACCTGAAGTCCTTTGCCCACGTGCGCCTGCCGGCCCTCGCCTGGGGCGAGAAAGACGGCACCGTCACCAATTCCGAGCGGCGTATCTCGCGTCAGCGGGCCTTCCTTGCGCCCCCAGGGGAAGCGCGCGCCGACTGGTGGGCCATGACGGAAGTGGCCCGCCGCATGGGCTTTGCCGAGGCCTTCACCTACACCCATCCGGGCGAGATCTTCGCCGAGCACGCCAGCCTGTCCGGATGGCGGAACGGCGGAACGCGCCTGTTCGATATCTCCGGCCTCGCCCCGTTGGACGTCTCCCGGTACGAGGCCCTGGAGCCGGTGCAATGGCCGGTGCACGCGGCATGCACCGAGGGGACGCCGCGCCTGTTGGCATCCACGCCGCTTCCCCGGGGCAAGGCGCGCATGCTGCCCCTGGACCCCAGGCCACCGGCCAATGGGATAGATGATGCCTATCCCCTGGTCCTGAACAGCGGGCGGATTCGTGACCAGTGGCACACCATGACCCGGACGGCGCGCAGCCCGCGCCTGAATCAGCATATCAGCGAGCCCTACGCGGAATTGCATCCCGAGGACGCGGCGCGGCAAGGCCTGCGTTCCGGCATGCTGGTGCGCCTGAGCAGCCCCTGGGGCGAGGCCCTCGCAAGGGCGCGAATCAGCGACGACCAGCGCCCCGGCTCCGTGTTCATGCCCATGCACTGGTCCGAGCAGTTCGCCCGCCAGGGACTGGTCAACGCCCTGGTCAATCCGGTCACCGATCCCCTGTCCGGGGAGCCCGAATCCAAGCACACCCCGGTGCGCCTGGCAGCCTGCGACCTGACCTGGCATGCCTTCCTGATCACACGCAGGCCCAAGGTGATCCCCGCTTGTGATTATTGCGCCACCATCCGCGGCGATGGCTATTGGCACTACGAACTGGCCGGGCAGGATGCCCCCGCGAATTGGCAGGCCTGGGCCCAGGATCTGCTGGACGAGCCGGATGGCGAGTGGATCGACTACATGGACCGCTCCGCGGGCCGCTATCGCTGCGCCCTGTTGCGCCAGGGGCGGCTGGAGGCCTGCCTGTTCGTGAGCCGCAGCGAGGACCTGCCGCCTCGCGACTGGCTGACGGGCCTGATCGCGCAGTCCGCTTTGACGCCGGCCTCGCGCATGAGCCTTCTGTCCGGACGCCCCGCCAACAGCAGCGACGATCCCGGCCGCACCATCTGCGCTTGCTTCGGCGTGGGCCTCAATACCCTGACCCGCGCCATCGCCAGCCAGGGGCTGCGGAGCCCGGAGCAGATCGGACAGGCGCTGCGCGCGGGCACCAATTGCGGCTCCTGTGTGCCGGAGCTTAAGCGCATCCTGGCCGACCTCGCCGTCCCGGAGGTTCAGGCATGAGCCTGCGCGTGATGTTGGTGGACAAGGACCCGGCGCGCGGCGCCCTGCTCGCCGAGGCGCTGGCGCAGGCCGGACACACGGTGATCGCCCAGATCCGCGACGACAGCCACCTGGCCGCCGAGGTGTCGAAGCACCAACCCGATGTGATCGTCATCGACATGGAGGCGCCGGGGCGCGACACCCTGGAGCAGATGCGCGAGATCGGCCGCGACCAGCCCAAGCCCATCATCCTGTTTTCCGACCAGCGCGACCCCGACTACATCCGCCAGGCGGTGCAGGCCGGTGTCAGCGCCTACGTGGTGGACGGCCTCAGCCGCGAGCGCATCATGCCCATCGTGGAGGTGGCGGTGGCCCGCTTCCGCGAGTTCCAGGCCCTGAAACGGGAGCTGGACGACACGAAAAACCAGTTGGCCGACCGCAAAGTCATCGACAAGGCCAAAGGCCTGCTCATGCAGAAAAAGGGCATGAGCGAAAACGAGGCCTACCAGTTCCTGCGAAAGACGGCCATGAGCCGCAATGCCCGCTTGGGCGAGGTGGCACGCATGCTGGTATCGCTGGAGGATCTATTGACCTGATTGAACTTCGGACCGATGCCGCGAACCCGGGAGCGGCGGACGTCCGGTATTTTGACCCTAACCTGAGGAAACACCATGAAGTTTTCGCATCGCCTGCGGCGAGCCCTGCGGCTGCGCCGCATCCCGGGACCTTCCAATCCATGCCAAGGCCTCGCCGCCCGTGCTTCAACCTGGCGCGCGCTGCCTGGAGGACGCCGGGGCACACCCCCCCGGCACCTGGCTTGGGCCGCATCCCTGGCCTGCGCCTCCGGAGCCTTCGCATCCGAACCAGCCAAGCAGTCGCCGGGCGCCAGTCCCGTGCGTCTGGAAACCGCGGGCCCCTTCAACTCCAAGCTGCGCCTGGAAGTCTACGAGCGTGTCCGCGGCGAGATGACCGACTGGTTCGGCGATCCGGTCGTTCAGGGTAGTGTGCTCCCAAAGGAATCCAGCTATGCCTTCATGGCCAACAAGTTCCAACTCGGCCTGCGTTTCAGCAGCGAGCCGGTCGAGGCCTTCGTCCAGTTCCAGGACACGGTGCTGGCCGGCCTGCCCGACAACGGCGTGGGCCTGGGCGCGGTCTATTACGCCAATACCCACCACACCACAGCCAATGGGGCCACCCTTCGCCAGGGCTGGGCAAAGCTGAAAATGAACGACTTCTTCCTCAGCGGTGGACGCCAGCTTTATTCCGATGCAGCCCAGGGAGCGGCGCGAAACAAGACCTTGAAATGGATACAGGATTACCGCTGGGCGCAGCGCCTGATCGGCCCCTGGGACTATACGCACACCGGGCGCAGCTTCGACGGCGGCAGCCTGGGCTATGTGTCAGACGACTTCGAAGTCTCGGGCTTCGCCTTCATGCCGACCGCCGGCGGCTTCGACATCAACGGCATGAGCGAGATCAGCCAGATCACGGTGGCGGGGGCCACCGCCAACCTGCGCGATTCGGCACTGTTCGGCAACACCCTGGCGCGCCTGTCCTATTACTACTACTCCGACGACCGCAATCTGGTGGCCGCGGACAATCGACCCGAGGCCGTTCGCACCAGCACCAAAGCCGAGCCCATCGAGGTGCACACCCTTGCGCTCTCGGCAGCCCACACCCTTCCCCTGGGGCCTGGCGTGGTCGATGGCATGTTCTATGGCTTCGGCCAGGTGGGCGACTGGCAAGGCCTCAACCACGGCGCCTGGGCCTACGGCGTGGAACTGGGTTATCAGCTGCCGGAGGTGTGGGGCAGTCCCTGGCTGCGTGCCGGCATCAACAGCGGCTCCGGCGATAACAACCCCGGCGACGGCGACCACGGCACCTTTTTCCAGATGTTGCCCACGGTCTTTCTGTATGCGCAATTTCCCTTCTACAACATGATGAACAACCAGGATGTCTTCCTGCAGGCCCTGCTCAAGCCGCACCCCATGGTCAACTTGCGCATGGACTTCCACTGGTTGAAGCTCAACGAGAGCCGGGACCTCCTCTACGCCGGCTCGGGCGCCACCAACGACACGTTCTTTGGCTACGCCGGCACGCCCACCGGCGGCTTCGATGAACTGGCCTATCTAGCCCACCTGTCCGTCAATCTCAAACCCACGGATTACCTGAGCTTCAATGTGCATTACGCGCACGCCTTCGGTCAGGAAGTCATAGCCGCCCAGTATTCAGACCGGCAGGGTGACTATGCCTTCGTCGAAGCCTGCCTGTCATTCTGACTGCCGCCGCCCGCGCTCCTGGCTCGCCAGTTCCCGGAGGCAGTCCAGCACCTGGGCGAGCACCGGGTGATCTCTGCCCCGGGCCGAGACCATGTAGGCCGGCAAGGTGAAGCGCGGGCTGTCCGGCACCGGAAACAGCCTGCCCGCAGCGATCAGGGGTGCCGCGATAGCCATGGGGAGGAAGCAGGCCCCGCCATTTTTCAGGACCAGCTGCGCCGCGAGCCAACCGATGTTGGCGCGCTGCGCGGCGGGCTCCAACTCCGGGTAGCTGTTGCTGTGCTGCGCATAGAAGCCGGGGCCCCAGTCGACGTAGACATAGTCCGGGTCGGGCCAGGGCCGGGCCGGATCGGTGGTCAGCAGAATCAGGGTCTCATCGAACAGGTGCTCGATCACAAGTCCGGGGCTGTGCCGCGGCGTGTACATCATTCCGATGTCCAGGGCGCCCTGGATCAGGCTGCGCATCAGGTCGTCCTCGAATCCGATCTCGCTGCGGATCGACAGATCCTTCACCGCCGCGCGGACCAGGCCGACCCAGCCGGGCAACACCGCCTCCCATAAACCGAAGCGCGCGCCGATGCTGAGGCTGGCGCAAAACCGGCTGGGCAGGCCGATATCGTGTCGGGCCTGCTCCATGGTCAACAGCAGGGTTTTGGCATGGGGCAGAAAACGCCGGCCCTGCTGGGTGAGGCTGGCGCCGGCCCGGTTGCGCACGAACAGCGCGACATTCAGCTCGAGTTCCAGACGCTGTATCCGCGTGCTGACCGTGGACTGGGTGACATGCAGCCGGCCGGCCGCTTCCAGAAAGCTGCCGTAGGCCGCCACACTCAGGAACGTCTTGATTTGATCCAGATCCATCGCTTTATATCGAAATAATCAATATTAACTACCAATAAATTTCGTTTGTCTAATTGAAGAGGGATTCCTATAGTCCCTGTTCACGCGGCGGACGCACTCCCCCAGGGCTTGCCCCATCCCAGCCGAGGCCGCGTTCTCGAGCGTTCCGCGCCGCGCCCTTGGACAGATGAGCATCCCATATAACGCAAGACCCATAATTGTCGCGGCCAGCGACAACCCTGCGAGGCCAGGCGGCCAGGTGCTGGCCCGGTGAGTCAGGACGCCTGCGCGCGCCTTGAGGGATGGCGCTTCGTCCTGTTCAACCTGGCCCTCGGACTGGGCCATGCGCTGGTGATCTTCAATGCCGGCGCCTACATCGCCATGCTACCCCGGGTGGCGGGGGGGCTGGGTATCCCGCCCAGCTACTCCACCTGGACCCAGACCGATTACATGACCGCCCTGGCCGTGGGCTTTCCCCTGGGCGGATGGCTGGCGAGGCGCATCGGTCCATTCCGCACCGTCGCCCCGGCCTATGCCGGCTTTGCATTGGCTGCGCTGCTCTGCGCCCTGGCCCGCGACCTCCCGTTATACCTCGCCGGCCGTATCCTCCTCGGGCTCTTTGGAGGTCTGACCCTACCCGGCGGCCAGGCCTTGCTGCTCGGAGAGTATCCGTCGCAGCGCAAGTCCGTCGGCATCGGCGTCTGGAGCATCGTTACCCTGACCCCCTTCAGCCTCGGTCCGCCTGTCGGCGGCTGGATCGCCGATACTCTGGGCTGGCGCTGGCTGTTCTGGCTGAATATCCCGGTCGCCCTTTTCATCGCCACCACACTCCTCATCCTTCTGTACGGACGCGACACGCTGCGGGTCCGGCGGGTTCGATTCGATACGGTCGGCTTCGCCCTGTGCACCACGTTCCTGTTTGGACTGCAGACCGTGCTCAATCTCGGAAACGACCGCGCCTGGCTGCAGTCCGGCACGGTGACGGCACTGTCCCTGGTCACTGCCGGCTCGTTGTTGCTGTGGGTCCTGCAGGCATGGCATGCGCGACACCCGCTCATCGACCTGCGCCTGTTTGCCGACCGCAATTTCGCCATCGCAACCAGCGTGATGACCTTGGGATTCTTGATGTTTCAAGGCCTGCTCTCCCTGTTGATCGTGCAAATCCAATTCCAGCTGGGTTATTCCTCATGGCTCGCCGGGCTCGTGTTCCTGCCCATGGCGATATTGGCCAAGCCCGTGGCCTCCGTCATGCACGAGATCGTCAAGCGAGCCGATCCGCGCTTTCTGGCAAGCCTGAGCCTGCTGGGCTTCGGCATCTGCTATTTCCATCTGAGCCGCTACAGCCAGGCAGACGCCTTTGCCCACCTGTTCTGGCCGAAACTCCTGGAAGGTGCCTGCCTGGGCGGGTTCTTCGTCCCCCTGACCACCCTCATGCTGCACGGCCTGCCAATCACGCGCCACGCTCACGCCCTGGAACTGGCGAACCTGCTGCGGATTGCGGCGGGCGCGGTGGGCATCACCGTCGCGGGCATCGTCCTCTACCGGCGCCAGCCCATGCACCTGACCCGCTACGCCGAACAGCACACGGTTTTCGAGGCGCCAACCGAAGTCGCCTTGAACCTCTTCCAATCCCTGGGTCTGGACGAAACGCAGGCTGCCGCGCAGTTTGCCAGACTGGCCAGCCGATATTCCGTCATACACGCCATAAACGACGCCTTCTGGATGGCCGGCTGCGGCTTCCTGGCGCTGGCTGCGCTGGTATGGCTGGCCAAGCCGACCCGATTGCCGGCAAAGTCCAGCGATGCATCGGATATCCGCCGCGAAACCGAGGCCATCATCGCCGAGGAGAGCGCATGAGACGCTGGCTGCAGTCATTGATCCTGCCCTTGTCGGGCGGCGCCTTGCTGGCGGCCTGCGCCCAATTTGGCACCAGCTCGCCGCCTGCGGTCATGTCCGGTATGCCCGAGTCGAGGCGCAGCCTGCAGGACGGGCTGTCCCACTATTCCGGCCGCTCCGCCTGGCCCAGGGAGAATTGGTGGATGTCCTTCGGTCAGCCTGAACTGAACCGACTCATGGAGACGGCCCTGGCCGGCAATCCGGACCTGAAGACCGCCGCCGCGCGTCTGCGCCAGTCCCAGGCTCTGGTGGACGCGGAAGCCGCCGACCTGTATCCCACCGTAGACGCTCACATCAGCTTCAGTGCGCAGCGCTTTTCTGCCAACAGCGTGCAGGCCAAGTTCGCCGGGGAGGACTTCCGCCTGTCCCTGGTCGATCCCTTCGTGCTGCGCTATCACCTGGACTTCTGGGGAAGCGACCGTGCTTCGCTGCAGGCAGCCGTCGATCATTCCTTCGCGGTGGCCGCGGAATGGGCCGATGCCAGACTGCTGCTGACGGCCGCTGTCGCCGGCACCTACTTCGATCTGCTGGTGGCCGACAGCCATCGGCGTATCGCCGAGCAACTGGTGGCCGATCTGGATCGCCTGCTCCGACTGGAACTGACACGCCGCGTGGCGGGCTTGAGCGCCGATGCCCCGACCCTGGTGGCCGAGAGCGCGGTCCAAGAGGCCCGGCAAACCCTCGCGACCGCCCAGGCAAGCGTGCAACTGGCCCGCCACCGTCTGGCGACCCTTACGGGAAAAGGGGCCGATTGGGGGCGCTGGATAGCAGCCGGTGAGCTGGCACACATCGATCCACCCGCCTTTCCCAGGGATTTGCCCCTGCGCTTCCTGGAACACAGGCCGGATCTCGCCGCCGCGCGCCTGGAAGCGGAATCCGTGTCGGAATCGGTCAAGGTGGCGCAGACCGCATTTTATCCCGACGTCAACCTGATCGCCTTTGCCGGCCTGCACAGCGTCAGTCTGAGCGACGTTTTGCTGCAAGGTTCCAGCCTCGCCTATGCCGTGGGCCCCTCGGTCACCTTCCCAATCTTCGAAGGTGGGAGACTGAGAGCGCGCCTGGCCGACCGTGAGGCCGCCTACGATGTGGCGGTGGAGCGGTACAACGCCACCTTGCTGAGAGCCATCCAGGACGTGGCCGACGCGTTGACGCGCTGGCGTGAATTGGACCTGCGCCTGACGGAACAAGTGCACCGGGCCGGCGACGCTGAACGGGTCATGCGCCTGGCCGAGAGCCTTTCCACGGCTGGTCTCTCCGATGCGTCCGGCCCGCTGCGCGCGCGCATCGAACTGACCCTGCAGAACTGGCGTCTGGCAAGCCTGAAGGGAGAGCAAGGGAAGGCGGCGGTCGCTCTTTGCCGGGCCCTGGGGGGCGGCTATCAACTTCGCCAGGAGACGGGCAGCCGCGGATGAGTGACCACACGCCGACCAAGCTGAGCCACCGCCAAGTCATACAGCGGCACCGGCGACGGCAATGGGCCTGGATCCTGGCCCTGGTGCTCGCCGCCGCGGCCGCGCTAGTCTTCGAGTGGCAGGAGGATCGGCGCTGGGCCAGCACCGACGATGCCTTCATCGCCGGCCACCTCATCAAGCTGGAAGCCATCAGCGAAGGCGCTGTGGTGGAGATTCTGGCGGAGAACACCCAGCGGGTCGAACAAGGCCAATTGCTGGTTCGACTGGATGGCCGGAGGGCGGAAATAGCCTGGCGCCAGGCCGAGGACGAGCTTGCTGCTGCGGTACGCCAGATTGCGGCGCTGCAAGCCCGGCGCGCCACCCTCAGGCAACGGGTCGCCGCCCGCACGGCCGCCGCTGAGACGCTCCATCATGACCTGGCCAGACTCCGCAAGGCCGCCCCAGACGGCGCCGTGTCGGAACAACAGCTGCAGAACGCCGAGGACAGGCAGCGCGAACTGGCGGCCGCCCTGGCGGAAGCCCGTGCCGAGCAGTCGGAACTGGAGGCCCAACTGCGAAGCGACGCCGTGGCCGACCATCCCGCCGTGCTCGGCGCGGCCCAGCGCCTGCGGCGTGCCTATCTCGATTACCGGCGCCGCAATATTCTGGCGCCCGCGACGGGGTATGTGGCCCGGCGCAAGATTGCGGTGGGCGACCATGTGACGCCGGGCACGCCCCTGCTGGCAATCGTGCCGTTGGATCAGGTCTGGGTGGAGGCCAATTTGCTGGAAACCGAGATTGCCGGCGTACGCCCTGGCCAGAGCGCGGAGATCCGCGTCGACGCCTATCCGGATCGGCTCTACCACGGCCAGGTGGAAGGACTGAGTCCGGGTACCGGCAGCCAGTTCGCCCTCTTACCCACCGACAATGCCACCGGCAACTTTATTCACATCGCCGAGCGGCTGCCAGTCCGTATCCGCCTGGATCCGAGGGAACTGGCGGAGTACCCCCTGCAGCCCGGTCTTTCGACGGTAACCCGCATCAATCTGTCGGGAGGCGATACCCATCCCCTGCGCTCCCTCGCCGAGACTGGATATCCCGCGTACCGCAGCGACGTATTCGATCATGAACTGGATGAACTGGAACCTCGGATTGCGCAGATCATTGAAGCCAATGCGCGGTGAACGCACCGCACTGCAGGCCCCCGCCCAAGGCGGGCAAGCTTAGAAGGTAACCACGGCGTTCGCGCCCACCGTCAACTGGCTTCCGCGCGTTTGCAAGTCGAAAACCTGCTGATCACCGTCCACCCAGTCGTAGCGGGTTTCTGCCCGCAATAGCAACCAGGCAAAGGGTTTCCAGTTCATGCCGGCACTGGTCTCGTAATAACTGGCGGGAACGCCCATGACCCGAAACCCGGCCTGGTCCCGGAACCATTCGCAACGCAACCCCAACGACAATTCGGGATCCAGCGCATAGGTCAGGTACTGGTTGATGCCATACCAAGTGGCGTCGGCAGCGTTGCCAGCCTGTTCCTGCATGCCATGATCGTATTGCGCCGTGTAGTGCAGCTTTTCGCTGATGTCGCGGTTTAACACCAGACTGCCGATGGTGCGCACGGGCGAGCCGGGATCATCCGTAGGACCCGAGGTCACTGCAGCGGCCAGGGAAGTACCGCCGTCATCGCTGAGCCAGGTGACGCCGCCCAGAAAATTCCAGTTACCCAGGTGTTCGCTGAAATTGTCGTCCTTGCCGTGTGGCCCCAGAACAGCCCCGAAATTCACGGTCCAGTTGCCGGTAGCCGGGTAGGAAGCCAGCAAACCGGTGTGAGTGAAGGGTTCGCCGTATTGCATGGCATAGGCATGGGAATAAAAGAAGTTGCCTGTCGCGGGAACCACTTCCTGCCCGAGGATGGTGTAGAAGTGACCCAGCTTCAGGGTGGCGCCCCTGACAAATGGCGTGACCAGTTCAAGGTAAGCTTGAGGAAACGCGGGCTTGTAAAATCGCAGCGTCCCGTCGGTCACCAGGTTCATGTCCCAATCACCCGCCGCCTGAGTAAAGCGGGCATCGGTGCCGAACATGAAGTCGGCACGGAAACCCAGGTCCCAGTGCCGCGACTCCTTGTTAGCAACCCGCTCGACATACAGATAGAACTGGTCGAGTTGCGGCTCCAGGGCCCGGTCGTTGAAAGTCACCGGCTGGTTGGAATGATTCGCCGGATTGTGATTGTTGTAGGTAACGCCTGCTGACAACCAGCCGCCGACATTGACCCCGATGGCGGATGCTGACAGCAGGCTCGACAGGGATAGGCCGGTGGCAGCTTCCACGGCGCCACCGGCCTCGGTTCCCTGGCTTTCCGCAGCCTGGGACAAGCTGCAGTTATGGCTTGCGGAGGCGATCACCAGCCACGCGCATGAGAAAACCCGGCACCAATCCCGTGTGAGCGGCCTTTGCGGTCGCGCTGAGGCCAGCGCCCAGCCAGCCGGCAGCGTCAAGTTGCGGGGCGCGAAAAAGGCGATGCTCAGTCCTCTTCGCAAAGTCTTTCGGCGCGTTCGTTCTCCGGGCCGATACTGCCACCCGCCTCGACCCGCCAGCGGTAGCGCATTTCCATGCCCTTATTGATCAATACGGCGCGCTCTACATCGATGAACCCATTGCCGGGAAACGTTCGCCAACCCAGGTCGCGCTGGGAGTGGCTCTTGATCGAACCGTCCAGGACCTTCTCGACAGTCTGCCCACCCTTGCAGGCCTGAGACTTGATGCGCTGTGTGGCTTCCTCCTCCGTCATCGCCGATGCGGCAAAGCTCAGCGCCAGCATTCCGGCAAGGCCGAACTGCGCGTGCCTCATAAGTTGTAGCCCTGCTCGTTGTGCAGGGCGATATCCAGTCCGGAGGTTTCTTCCGCGGCACCGACGCGCAAGCCCAGGCAGCGGTCCAGGAGCTTCAGCGTCAAGTAACTGATGCCGGCGCTCCAGGCCAGAACCACGCCCACCCCCAGGGCCTGAACGGCCAATTGACTCCAAAGGCCCCCTTCGACCGCCAGGCCGGCACCGCCCAGCGATTTCAAGGCAAACACGCCGGTCAGCAAGGTACCCACGATTCCGCCGACGCCGTGGATGGAGAACACATCCAGGCTGTCGTCGATCTGCAGCCGGTACTTGATCCAGTGCATGGTGAAAAAGCACACCGCCCCGGCAGCCACGCCAATCGCCAGGCCTCCCAAGGGCCCTACGAAGCCCGCGGCGGGCGCGATCATGCCCAGACCCGCCACCATGCCGGTGATGACGCCCAGGCTGCTGGGCTTCCCGAACCGGTGCCACTCGATGAACATCCAGGTAAGTGCCCCCGCAGCGGCGCTCATATGGGTGGTCAGCATCGCCACGCCCGCCGCGCCGTTGGCCATCAAGGCACTCCCCGCGCTGAAGCCATGCCATCCCACCCACAGAATGCCGCCGCCGATGGCGGTCATGGTGCGGTTATGGGGTGGCATGGGGGTGCGCGGAAACCCCTTGCGCGGCCCCAGCAGCATGGCGCCGACCAGGGCTGCGACACCACCGGCGCTATGCACCACGAGACCGCCGGCAAAATCCATCACGCCGGCCTGGGCCAGCCAGCCTCCGCCCCATACCCAGTGGCATACCGGCACATAGACCAGCATGAGCCAGAGCGCCACGAACCCGATCAGGGCGGAGAACTTCATGCGTTCCGCCACACCGCCGACGATCAGCGCCGGCGCGAAGATGGCGAAGGTCAGGTGGTACATGCAGAACACGGTCTCGGGCAGGTTGTCCTTGAGCGAGTCGGCATTCAGGCCAAGCAGGAACAGGCGCGACCCGCCTCCCATGTACTGCTGCCAGTCGCCGCCGTCGCTCAAGGCCAGGCTGTACGCGGCGGCCAGCCAGAGCACCGACACCAATGAGGTGATGACGAAGCACTGCATCAGGATCGACAGCACGTTCTTGCTGCGGACCAGACCGCCATAGAACAGGGCCAACCCCGGCACCGTCATGAATAGGACCAAGCCAGTGGAAGTCAGGATCCAGGCCGTATCCGCCGAGTTAAGTTGATCGGCACGCGCGGATGAGACGAACAGCGATGCCAACACGGCGATGCCGCAAAAGGACGAACGGGATAGTCTTGTCATTTTGGTGCGCTCGACTTTTTTCTTTCCATTTTGCTTTAGAAGCGTGCACCACGAAAGGGCGTTGTCGAAATTTGCTCGCCAGAAAATGTCTCTGGGCCAGTCCGTGAGTCCGAAAGAACCCGCCAAGCCAGCGATCTTAATATTTATTTTTCAATATCTTGAGCTAGTTTCCCGCAGGCAATAAGGACAACTTAAGTCTACAAGGATTCTTTGCTTGCCATTTTACATTTCGATACGCTACGATGATCCATCGCAGTGCATTTATAGTCGCTGCGCACAATAATGAAACTTTCAGTACGCCGGGGGGCATCATGACCGCAAAGTTCGCAAGACTGTGCACATTTATCGTGACCATGACCGCATTTTCCATGACCGCGCAGGCCAAGCCTGATGAGGCCACGGACGCACAGGTTCAGAATTGTCAATTCCTGAGCGAAGTCACCGGTTCCTCCGGGTATGGCAAGAACGCCGGCTGGAAACCCATCGCCAAAACCCATGCAGAGCAGAAGGCCGGCACACTCGGTGCCACGCACATCGTGTGGTCCAATTTCCGGTCGGTAGGCGCCTTCAACGGCGACGCAACGGCGCGCGCATATAACTGCCACCGCTGAGCCTCCCTAAACCTTAAACGTCTGGGCCGCCCACTCCTTGGGGCGCCCCGGGCGTTGACTGGCGCGCCGCCTGACGCGGCCGCCGGCACACCATCTATCTTGAGGCCTGCTACTCATCTGAGATCGCCAGCGCGGTGAGTCCGATGACTGTGTAGAAGCGCCGGCTTGACCGTCCTCCCTTCATTCCCTGCAACGCGCCGGCAAACCCTGGCGCAGCCTCTCGGTGTTTGGCATGATTGGCCTCAACCATGGACTCGAACTGCCTGTTCTCCGACGGCAACTCGGGCCAGGCGATCTGCCGTGCTCTCGCCGGTGGGATCATCCTCTCGCCCCGATGTGGAGGGCCGGACATGTTTGAAAACCTTCTGGCCTGGTCGACGTCCCAGTCGTACATACCGCATGGAACCTGCCTGATCTGGAATGCACCACTGATCTGGCTGCATGTGGTGTCTGACGCCCTGACCGCCGCCTCTTATTACTCCATCCCGTTTGCCCTGGGCTATTTCGTGCATCGCCGAACGGACCTGGCCTACCGCTGGGTATTCATTCTGTTCGCGGTGTTCATCCTCGCTTGCGGCAGTACCCATTTGATGGACATCTGGACCCTCTGGCATCCGGATTACCTCGCTCAGGGCTTCGTCAAACTGGCGACCGCCGCCATCTCCACAGCCACCGCGGCCCTGCTCTGGCCACTGCTGCCCAAGGTGCTGCGCCTGCCCAGCCCGTCACAACTCTCCCACGCGAACGAACGCTTGCTGGAAGAGGTAAGGCGCCACGAGCAGACGGTGGCTAACCTCCGCGTCGAAGCAGCCGAGAGACGAATGCTCGAGTACAAGCTGCGCAAGAGCGAAGCCAAGCTCAAGGCCATCCTGGACACGGCCGCCGACGGCATCGTCACCATCAACGAGGAAAGCCTGATCGAGACCTGCAATCCGGCCGCTGCACGCATGTTCGGGTACCAGGTGGAGGAGATCATCGGCGAGAAAGTCGATAAGCTCATGCCGTTTCCGGAAGCCCTGCGGCATGACCATTACATCGCCGCCTATCGCGACCGAAGCGTCAGCCGCGACCTCGGCCATGATCGTGTCGTCAGCGCAACACGCCGCGACGGCGCGAGCTTTCCCATGGAAATCGCCGTCGGGGAATTCATGGACAGTGACGGCAAGCACTTCACCGCCATCATGCGTGACATTTCCAGCCGCGTCGCAGCCGAAGAAGCCCTCAGAGCCAGCGAGGAGCGGCTCGAACTCGCCCTGATGGGTGCCGACCTCGGTTCCTGGGACTGGAACTGCAAGAGTGGTGATGCCGTTTTCAATGAGCGCTGGGCCAGCATGCTGGGCTACTCCCTGGCAGAATTGAACCCCAGCTACGCGTCCTGGGCCTCGCGCATTCATCCGGAAGACCAGCCCCGCGTCATGGCCGCCCTGAAGGCGCACATGGAGGGCAAGACCGATTATTTTCAGGCCGAACTGCGGCTGCAAACCAAATCAGGCGGCTGGTGCTGGGTGCAATCCCGAGGCCGGGTATTTGAGCGCGACGCCCAGGGCAATCCCTTGCGTGCCGCAGGAACCCATATGGACATCAGCGAGCGCAAGGAATTGGAGGAGCAACTGCTGCGTCAACAGGCAGACCTGCTGCACACACAACGCCTGACCACGGCAGGCGTACTGGCGGCTACGATGGCACACGAGCTGAATCAACCCTTGGCGGCCATCACCAACTACATAGGCGGGGCCAGCCTGCGCTACGCCGATCTGCTGGAATCCAACCCCGGTCTTCGCCAGGTCATGGCCGAAGTGCAGAGGCTTTCGCAGCGCGCCGCCGAAATCATCCTCGGCATCCGGGGCCTGGTGCGCAAGCATGAAACCGGGCGGCAATGGACCGACCTGGGCGCACTGGTGCAAGAAGTCCTGTCCCTCGTGCAGTCCGAATTGGAGAAGCGGCGCATCGAGGTCAGCGCCGATGTCGGCGAAATTCCGCTAATCTTTGGGCAGCGGGTACACCTACAACAGCTGCTGCTGAATCTGGTCATGAATGCGATCGATGCCATGGAAGCGCCATCGGACAGGCAAAGATTACTGGGGATCAAGGCATGGAAAAGCGGCCCCAAGGAAGTCACCGTGACCGTGCGCGATACCGGTATGGGCATCCCTCCCGATCTGGCGCAGAAAATTTTCGAACCGTTCATCAGCCGCAAACCCCATGGCATCGGTCTGGGGCTTTCCATCTGCAGGACCATCGCCGAAGCCCATGGCGGTCGGATTGCCGCGTACTCGGCAGGTGAAGGCCAAGGAGCCTGTTTCACCTTCAACCTTCCCGTGGACGATGGGGAGAAAAGCCATGCAAACGCCTGACGCTACCGTGTTCGTTGTGGATGACGACCATGACATGCGGGAATCACTCAAATGGCTGATCGAGTCCATCGGTCTGCCGGTTGAAGGTTTCCAATCGGCCGAGGACTTTCTCAGTACCGACCGGACTTCACGAGGCGGGTGCCTGCTGCTGGACATACGCATGCCTGGCATGGGCGGCTTGGGCTTGCTGGAATGGCTGCACGCTCACGGCGAGCCGATGCCCGTCATCGTCTTCACAGGCCACGGCGACGTACCCATGGCGGTGCAAGCCATGAAGCTGGGCGCTTTCGATTTCGTTGAAAAGCCGGCCACGCATCAATATATTCTGAGCCGTGTGCAGGACGCGCTGGCCGTGGCCCAGGAAATGCGCACACGCAAGACCGAGCGCCTGCAATTCGAAAGGCTGATGGCACAGCTCTCGCAGCGCGAGCGCGAAGTGATGGAGCGGGTCATCGTTGGCGAACCGAACAAGGTCATTGCCGTGGGCCTGGGCATCAGCGAGCGAACCGTCGAGAAGCACCGCGAGAACATCATGCAGAAGATGGGGGTGCGCTCCCTGGCCGCCCTGGTGGCCAAGGTCCTCTCGTACCGCAACGGCCTGGCCGGAAAGACTTGAGCATCCCTGATATTTTCACGAACCCAAGCACACACAGATAATTCACCCATGAAAGGATCACAGGCAACCTCCCGGGCAGGAGCCAACATGCCCCCACCTTTCCGCCCCCAACCCTCGACCGGATTGCCGGGCGCCCTGCTCACCGGCCTACTCCTCGCCCTAACTCCGGCGCTCGTCAGCGCAAACCGCTGGTCCGATGTGGATGCGCCCAGCCGTGGAGGCCCCCGGGTCATCGGCAAGACGTCGAATGGCTGCATCGCCGGCGCACATACCTTGCCCTTGGAGGGTGCCGGTTATGCGGTGATGCACATCGAGCGCAACCGCTACTATGGGCATCCCAGCCTGGTTCGCACCATTCAGTCCCTGGGCCACCAAGTCAAGGAGCGCAGCCTGGGGCTGCTCCACGTGGGCGATCTGGGACAGCCGCGGGGCGGCCCCATGCCCTCGGGACACCGCAGCCACCAGAGCGGCCTCGACGTGGATATCTGGTTCGACATGGATACGCGGCTTTTGATGCGCGCCAACCCTTTGCGCGCCAATCTGAGCGCCCCTTCCATGCTCAACTCTCACCGCAACGGCCTGAATCATGGACTTTGGAGCGAGCAGCAGGTGCAACTCCTGAAGCTGGCGGCATCCAACCCGGAGGTGGACCGGATCTTCGTTAACCCGCACATCAAGTTGGAGCTGTGCCAGCGCAGCCGCGGCGATCGCGACTGGATGCGGGTGCTGCGTCCCTGGTACGGCCATGACGACCACTTGCACCTGCGGCTGAGTTGCCCCCCCGGCAACCCCGAGTGTGAGCCCCAGGAACCTCTGGGGGACGGCGATGGCTGTGATTCCAGCCTGGATTGGTGGCTCAAGCAGCCGCTCCCGCCCAGCCGACCTCAGCCTGTGCCGGTGCAACCCATGCCCTATGCCTGCAATTCCGTGCTGGCCGCCCCGTAGATCGCGCCATTCCACACAAAAAAAGGGCGCCCGAAGGCGCCCGTGATGGCTGTGGCACTATGAAACTTAAGGAACCGCGGCTTTACTCGCGGCTAAATAAGAACAGGGGCGCCCCGCCAAAGTCAGTGACGGCACGCCACTGACTTTGTGAGTCACCGCAATCACGCGCTTTGCGGTGGCGGGCGCGGAGAATTCCAGGCTGGATTGACTCCGCATTACTTTAGAGGTTGTAAGCGGTTTCGCCGTGCTCCCGGATGTCCAGACCCTCGCGCTCGATTTCTTCGGCGACGCGCAGGCCGATGGTCATGTCGACGATCTTGTAGGCGACCAGTGACACGATGCCGGTCCACACGATGGTGGTACCCACGCCCCAGGCCTGGCTGATGACCTGCCCCATCATGTTGTACTCGCCCACCGCATTGGCGACGTAGTCGTAGACGCCGGTACCACCCAGGTCAGGCGACGCGAAGACGCCAGTGCCGATGGCGCCGAGAATTCCGCCGACGCCGTGCACGCCGAACACGTCCAGCGAGTCGTCATAACCCAGCATGTGCTTCAAGCTGGTGACCGACCAGAAGCAGACAGCACCCGCCACCAGGCCCAGGATGATGGCACCCATAGGGCCTACGAAGCCGCAAGCAGGAGTGATGGCAACCAGGCCGGCCACCGCGCCGGACGCACCGCCCAGCATGCTCGGCTTGTCGCGCGCGAGCCATTCGGCAGCCACCCAGGCCAGGGTCGCAGCGGCCGTCGCGAACAAGGTGTTGGCGAACACCATGGCCGCCACGCCGTTGGCTTCCAGGTTGGAACCGGCGTTGAAACCGAACCAGCCCACCCACAGCAGGGACGCGCCGATCATAGTCATGGTGACGCTGTGCGGCTTCATGGACTCCTTGCCGAAACCGATGCGCTTCCCAATCAGGATGCAGCCGATCAGGCCGGCCACGCCGGCGTTGATGTGCACGACGGTACCGCCCGCGAAGTCCAGGGCGCCCTTCTGGAACAGGAAGCCGGCAGTGGCGCCCGCCGCTTCGGCTGCCGCAGCGTCGGTGTAGGCGTCAGGACCGGCCCAGTACCAGACCATATGCGCGATGGGCAGGTAGGCGAAGGTGAACCAGATCAGCATGAACAACAGGACGGCGCTGAACTTCACGCGCTCCGCGAAGGCGCCGACGATCAATGCCGGCGTGATGCCTGCGAAAGTGGCCTGAAATACGACGTAGACGTACTCCGGAATCACCACGCCCTTGCTGAAGGTGGCTGCCACGGATTCCGGCGTGACCCCCTTGAGGAAGGCCTTGCTCAGGCCGCCGAAGAACGCATTGCCCTCGGTGAATGCCACGCTGTAGCCATACACTGCCCAAAGAACGACCATCATGGAGAAGATAACAAACACCTGCATCAGCACCGACAGCATGTTCTTGGAGCGCACCATGCCGCCATAGAACAGCGCCAAGCCCGGGATCGTCATCAAGATAACCAGCAGGGTGGCAACGATCATCCACGCGGTGTCGCCCTTATTGGCCACCGGCGCCGCGGCCTCCTCGGCGAAGGCCCAGGCGCTTGAGGTCATCAAGAGAACAGCGGTAAAACGGGTCAGAATAAATTTCATGCTAGGCTCCTACAGTGCTTCAGCGCCGGTCTCGCCGGTACGGATTCGAACGACTTGCTCTACGTCAAACACGAAAATCTTGCCGTCCCCGATCTTGCCGGTATTGGCCGTACGGGTGATCGCCTCGATCACCGGTTCCAGTTGTTCGTCGGTCACCGCCACCTCGAGCTTGACCTTCGGCAGGAAATCCACCACATATTCGGCGCCGCGGTACAGCTCCGTGTGTCCTTTCTGCCTTCCGAACCCCTTGACTTCGGTCACGGTGATGCCGGTCACGCCAACCTCGGACAAGGCCTCCCGCACGTCGTCCAACTTGAACGGCTTTAATATCGCGCTGACAAATTTCATCTAGTTACCCTCATGCGTTGATGTCGTTCGTATCGGGTGCCGGCTGTCGCCCTGTCCGGCCGCCCGATCATTTGATTTGCTCGTGCCGCCCCAATGGCCTTCCGATGCCTGGCAGCCCCCACCCGGCCCGGTTTCCGTTGCTCCTGCCCGGCACATCGGAGCGAGAAGAACGGCCCGACGATTACCATGCGGGTTACACGGCCATGATGAATCGATACGCTGAGCCTGAAGCAGAACCTGTGCCACCTTGCGCCAGCTCCCATGACTCGGGATTTGTCGCATTTGCGCCACGCGTCCTCGTCATGCAATTGCACCTTCTGTGAGCAGCAATGACGCATTGCACCATAGTTGTGCGGTTGAGCGGGCTGGACTCCCCCGGTTGCCTGATATAAGCTTGCCCCATGTTCGATAAAATGAATCTGGACGAACTCTCGCACCGGCTAGCCAGTGCCGTACCGCCAGGCATCTCCGCCTTCGGCGGCGATCTCGAGCGCACCTTCCGTGGCATTCTGCAGGGTGCCCTGGACAAGCTGAACCTGGTCAGCCGCGAGGAATTCGAGGTGCAGTCCCAGGTTCTTGCCAAAACGCGGGCCAAACTCGAAGCCCTGGAAGCGCAGCTCGCCGAACTGGAATCACGCATCGCGCCAAAATAAGCGCCACGGAATGGAATGCCGTTAGCCGTTGTCTACTCCCGCGGCCTGCAGGGGATCAGCGCCCCCCTCGTGACCGTGGAGGTCCACATTTCCAACGGCCTGCCCAGCCTCAGCATCGTCGGACTGCCAGAAACCGCCGTCAAGGAGAGCAAGGATCGCGTGCGCGGGGCACTGCTCAGTTGCCGCTTTGAATTCCCAGCCCAGCGCATCACCGTGAATATGGCTCCCGCGGACCTTCCCAAGGAAGGCGGCCGCTTCGACCTCGCCATTGCCCTGGGCATTCTCGCCGCATCCAGCCAGATCAAGGCCGGTCCATTGGCGCAGGTGGAGTGCCTGGGTGAGTTGTCCCTGGGCGGCGAGATCCGCCCCGTGGGCGGGGTGATTCCTGCTTCTCTGCAATGTCGCCTGGCAGGACGGCAGCTGCTGCTGCCTGCGGAGAATGCCCCGGAGGCGGCCCTGGTGAGCCAAATCGAGATTCTGCCCGCCGCGCACCTGCTTGAAGTGTGCGCCCATCTGAACCAGCAGCGGCCGTTGCCGCCACTGGCGCGCACGACACTGCCCGCCGCCGAGATCCCAGGGGACGAACCGGATTTCGCCGACGTTCAGGGCAACTACCACGCGAAGCGGGCCCTGGAAATCGCCGCGGTTGGCGGCCACAACCTTTTGATGCTGGGCCCGCCCGGTACCGGCAAGTCCATGCTGGCCATGCGTCTACCTGGGATCCTGCCTTTGCTCGACGAAGAACAGGCCCTGGAAACGGCCGCCATCGCATCGGTCAGCGGCACGGCCTTCGACCCCGGCCAATGGCGCCGCCCACCGTTTCGCGCGCCCCATCATAGCGCCTCCGCGCCAGCCCTGGTGGGCGGAGGTGGAACCCCCAAACCCGGCGAGATTTCCCTGGCCCACAACGGCGTGCTGTTTCTGGACGAACTGCCGGAATTCGACCGGCGGGTCCTGGAAGTGCTGCGCGAGCCGCTGGAGTCCGGCAGCATCACCATATCCAGGGCCCTTAGCCGGGCCGACTTCCCCGCCCGCTTCCAGTTGGTGGCCGCCATGAACCCGTGCCCCTGCGGCTATCTGGGCGATCCGTCAGGCCGCTGCCGCTGCACCGCCGACCAGGTGCAACGTTACCGTGGTCGCATCTCGGGCCCCCTGCTCGACCGCATCGACATGCACATCGAAGTGCCGCGCCTGCCGCCCGCGGCGCTCCGGGAATCCCAAGACGCGCCGGCCGAATCCAGCGACCGTATTCGCGCACGGGTGACCACGGCGCGCGCAATGGCCCTGGGTCGGGCCGGCCGGCTCAACCGCGATCTGAGCGCGCCCATGATCAAGCGCCATTGCAAGCTGACGGATGCGGGCTACGAGCTGCTGGACCAGGCGGTCAGCCGTCTGGGACTCTCGCACCGCGCCTACCACCGCATACTCAAGGTGGCGCGCAGCATCGCCGACCTGGCAGGCGCCGATCATATCGAGCTGCCGCACCTGAGCGAAGCCATCGGCTACCGCCGTCTGGACCGCGCGTCGCAAGCTTGATTTCTGTTTTACGCACCGTATCTGAGTTCCTCGTGTCCGACGTTTCCACCCTGAATCCCCAACAGTTGGCCGCGGTCAAGCTGATCGACCACCCCTTGCTGGTACTCGCCGGCGCCGGCAGCGGCAAGACCCGCGTCATCACCGAGAAGATCGCCTACCTGATCCGCCAGGGCACACCGGCACGCCATATCGCCGCCGTGACCTTTACCAACAAGGCCGCGCGGGAGATGAAATCGCGCGTAGGCCAGATCGTTGTCGACAAGGCCCTGCGGGGCCTGCGCGTCTCCACGTTCCACGCCCTGGGCCTGGACATCGTGCGGCGCGAGCACAAGGCGCTGGGCTACAAGGCGGCCATCTCCATATTTGACGAACATGATCGGCAGGTGCTGCTCAAGGAGCTGATCAAGCACGGCAATGCGGTTTACGATCTGGACAAGGTCGATCGCTACGCCTGGCAGATCAGCCGCTGGAAGAATCTTTTCATCACTCCCGAGCAGGCCCCCGAGCAAGCCGGGGCCAACCCCGAGGCCAGCGTGAGCGCCCGGCTTTACGCCGAGTACTCCCGCCAATTGCAGGCCTACAATGCGGTGGACTTCGACGATCTCATCCTGCAGCCGGTGCTGCTGTTCCAGAAAGACCCCGAAGTTCTGGAGAAGTGGCGCAACCACATCCGGTATCTGTTGGTGGACGAATACCAGGACACCAACCTGACCCAGTATCAGATGGTGAAACTGTTGACCGGCAGCCTGGGCCGCTTCACCGTGGTGGGCGACGACGATCAGTCGATCTATTCCTGGCGCGGTGCGCAGCCCGAGAACCTGGGGCAGTTGCAGAAGGACTATCCGCGCTTGAAGGTCATCAAGCTGGAGCAGAACTACCGCTCCACCAGCCGTATCCTCCAGGCCGCCAATCAACTCATCGCCAACAACCCCCACGTGTTCGAGAAGCGCTTGTGGAGTGCGCTGGGCCAGGGCGAGCCGCTGCGCGTGATCAAGGCCAAGGAGGAGATCAGCGAAGCGCGGCAGATCGCCTCGGACATCGTGCACCACCGCTTCCGGCACAACACGCCGTTCTCCGACTACGCCATCCTCTACCGGGGCAATCACCAGTCACGGCTGTTCGAGCGCACCCTGCGCGAGCATTCCGTACCGTATTTCATCAGCGGCGGCGCCTCCTTCTTCGGCTATGCGGAGGTCAAGGACGTCCTGGCCTATCTGCGCCTGCTGGTCAATCCCTCGGACGATGCGGCATTCCTGCGCGTGATCAACACACCCCGTCGGGAAATCGGCCCCACCACCTTGGAAAAGTTGGGGCAGTACGCCAGCCAACGCCATGTCAGCCTGTTCGATGCCTGCTTCGAACTGGGACTGGAGCAGTCATTGCCCGCACAAGCCGTCAGTCGCCTGCGCCATTTCGGCAACTGGCTCGCCGATGTGGCGGACCGCGCCCAGCGGGGCGACACCTTCGCGGTATTGGACGAATTCATCGCCCGACTCGGTTATGAGGACTGGCTGCGGGAGAACAGCAGCAGCGACGCCCAGGCTGACCGGCGCATGGGCAATGTGCGGGAATTGCTGGATTGGCTGGGGCGCATCGCCAAGGAGGAAGAAGGCCGCGAAAAGTCCCTGGCCGAGGTGGTGGCCAAGATCATGCTGCTGGACATCCTCGACCGCCAGGAGGAAGAGAACAGCGGCGACCGCGTCAATCTGATGACTCTGCACGCCGCCAAAGGCCTGGAGTTCCCCTATGTCTACCTGGTCGGCATGGAGGAAAACCTGCTGCCCCATCAGACCAGCATCGAGGAGAACGGCATCGAGGAAGAACGGCGCCTGGCGTATGTCGGCATCACTCGGGCGCAAAAGCAGATGACCTTCAGCTATTGCACGCACCGCAAGCGCTACGGCGAGATGACCGATTGCCAACCGAGCCGGTTTCTCGATGAACTGCCGCCAGAAGAACTGGAGTGGCCGGACAAGGCGCCCCTGGACCCGGAGGTCAAGAAGGAGCGCGGCAAGGCCTCCCTGGCCCAGCTCAAGAGTTTGTTAAGCGGCTAGGGAATTGCTAAAATGCGTGCAAGGCGCCCGTAGCTCAGTTGGATAGAGTAGTGGCTTCCGAAGCCATTGGTCGGGGGTTCGAATCCCTCCGGGCGCGCCACGGCAAGCCGGTATCGGTGGCCGCATGTCATTCCCTCCCTCAAAATTACGAATACCCGAACGACAGTCTAAAGCGCTGTCGTCCCATATTTCCCATTGCCGTAACATGCCGGCGGTAAGGTTTAATGCGAGCACCGCAGCTTTTCAGCCACGAGGTTCAGACACATGAGTAACGCATTGCGCGATCAGTTGCTGAAAGCCGGCCTGGTCAATGACAAGCAGGCGAAAAAGGCCGCCAAGGAACAGCGCAAGGAGGCCAACCAGCGTCATGGCCAGCAGCAGAACCGACAGGCGGAGGAAGAAGCACGCCGCGAGGCCCAGCGCGCGCAACAGGAAAAGGCCGAGCGTGACCGCCAACTCAACCAGCAGCGGCAACAGGCGGCGGAGGAAAAAGCCCTTGCCGCTCAGGTGCGGCAACTGGTGGATACCAACCAGGTTCCCGACGCGGACGGCGACATCGCCTTCAATTTCACCGACGGCGCCACCGTCAAGCGCATCTATGTCAACGAGCCGGCTCGCAAGCGCCTCAGCGACGGCCTGCTGGCCATCGTCAAGATCGATGGGCGCTATCGACTCGTGCCCAGGGAAACCGCCGAGAAGATTCGCACCCGCTTGCCTTCAAATTTGATTCTGCTGAACGAGCCCAAGCCGGCTGGAAAACCGGCTGCGGTCGACGATCCTTACGCCGGGTTCGAGGTGCCGGACGATCTCATGTGGTAAGCGGTTCGTCGCACACGGTCATACCCCGCTGGCTACGTAGCGCGTTGGGTCGGTAACGCCCGCCGCCTGGAATCCCGCCGTACGCAACCGGCAGGAGTCGCAGACCCCGCAGGCTCGGCCTTCAGTGTCCGCCGCGTAGCAGGACACGGTCAGCGCGTAATCCACCCCCAACTCGACCCCGGCGCGGATGATCTCCGCCTTGCTCAGGTGAATGAGCGGCGTGTGGATGCGGATCGGGTGACCTTCCACCCCTGCCTTGGTGGCAAGCCCCGCGAGATTCTGGAAAGCTTCGATGAATGCCGGCCTGCAATCCGGATAGCCGGAATAATCAACCGCATTGACGCCGATGAAGATAGCCTGCGCATCCAGCACTTCCGCCCAGCCCAGGGCGAAGGCCAGAAACACCGTGTTGCGGGCCGGCACATAGGTCACCGGTATGCCGGCCTGCGGATGATCGGGCACCGCGATGCGGGTATCGGTCAGGGCCGAGCCGCCGATGGAATCGAGCCCAATATGGATGATCTTGTGCTCCACCGCCCCGCCGCGTTCGGCCACTTTGCGGGCCGCCTGGAGTTCCGCCCCATGCCGCTGACCGTAATCGAAACTCAGGGCATGACAGGCAAAGCCTTGTTGCCGCGCCATGGCCAGACATGTGGCGGAATCCAGGCCGCCCGACAGGAGAATGACGGCTCTTTGGGTCATCGACCGCGCTCCGCTCCCCACAGGATCTTGTGCAACTGCAACTGGAAACGTACCGGCAGCCGGTCGCGCAGAATCCACTCGGCCAGTTGGGCCGGTTCCTGAAATCCGGCCGCGGGCGAGAACAGGACCTCCGCGCATTGGTCCAGCGCGCGGGACTGCAATTGCTCCGTGGACCAGCGGTAATCGCCTTCGTCCATGATCACGAATTTGATCTGATCCTTGGCGCTCAAATACGCGAGGTTCTCGTAGCGATTGCGGCCTTCTTCGCCGGACGCCGGAGTTTTCAGGTCCATGACTTTGACGACACGAGGGTCGACCGCGCTGACGTCCATGGCGCCGCCGGTTTCCAGGGAGACTTCGTAACCCTCATCGGCCAGCCGCGACAGCAAATCCAGGCAGCCCTTTTGCGCCAGGGGCTCGCCTCCCGTGACAGTGACGAAGCGCACGCCGAAGCCTCGAACGGCGGCCAGGATATCCCCCACGCTCATGCGCGAGCCCCCGCTGAACGCATATTCCGTATCGCAATAGACGCAGCGCTGGGGACAACCGGTCAAGCGCACAAAGGCTGTCGGCCAACCGACAGTGCGGCTCTCACCCTGCAGGGAATGGAAGATTTCGGTGACGCGCAACTGCTCGTTCAAGCAAACCTGCACGAGGCCGGCAGCAGCCTAGTGCCCCTCCTGCTTCATCTTCGCCAGGCGCCGCTCCGCGAGCTTTGCGGAACTGCTGCCCGGATACTGCTTGACCACCTCGTTCAGCAAATCGCGCGCCTTTGCCCATTGGCCGGCGTCATACTCGATGTATCCCAGTTTCAGCTGGGCATCCGGTACCTTGGCGCTCTGAGGTACCTCGCGCACCAAGCGCCGGAACGACTCGCGGG
This sequence comes from Methyloterricola oryzae, assembly GCF_000934725.1. Classification (NCBI taxonomy): domain Bacteria; kingdom Pseudomonadati; phylum Pseudomonadota; class Gammaproteobacteria; order Methylococcales; family Methylococcaceae; genus Methyloterricola; species Methyloterricola oryzae. The sequence continues at coordinate 91,947 of NZ_JYNS01000002.1, read as the reverse complement.
AATTGGGAAAGTCGCGCAGCACATAGTAGGCTTCCCCCAGCCAGTAGATGGCATTGTCGGAATACTCTCCCGTGGGATAGGCCGCCAGAAAGCTCTTGAAGGCCCGCACCGATTCCGGATATTTGCCCTCTTTCAACAAGTTAAAAGCCTTGTCGTAAGAATCCTGTCGTCCCACTGGAGCCGGCGTCGGAACGGGAGTGGCCGCAGGCCGGGGCGTGGCGGAGTAAGATGCGCCCGCAGCCGGGTCCGCCGGTGGAGACGCATCGGCCGCGGGTTGTGGTGTAGGCGTGGGCGTCGGAGAGATACGCTGATCCAGATCCAGGTACATGTCCTTCTGCTGCTTGCGCAGGGTATCCACCTCGTGGGAAAGCTCCTCCATCTTGCCGCGCATCTTGGCCATCTCGGTCTGCAACTGCTCGATGCGCTTCACCATGTCCATGAGCGTGTTGCTGGAAACGCGCTTTTCCAGGGTGGCTACGCGCTCGTCCAGGGTCTGGCCATAGGCACCTGCCTGATACCCCTGCGTGTAGACGTCGTCTGGCGAGGCCGCCAGAACCAACGGCGCGACGCCAAGGAGCGCCAGCGTAACGGGTAGAGAGCTAAGTTGCATGGCTTAATGACCCGGATAGACGATTTCGACACGGCGGTTCTGTTGATACGCCGACTCGTCGTGCCCTGAAGTCGCCGGTTTCTCCTCGCCAAAACTGACGATCTGGATCTGGGCATCGGTGGCGCCCTGCAACTGCATCATCCGCGCGACGGACTTGGCCCGCTGCTCGCCCAAAGCGATGTTGTACTCGGAAGAACCGCGCTCGTCCGCGTGGCCTTCCAGCACCGCATTGAACCCGGGATTGCCGGAGAGAAATGCCGCGTGCTCGTTGACGACGCTGACGTACTCCGGCATCACTTCGCTGCTGTCGTACATGAAATAGATCACGCGCTTGGCCAAGGGGCTATTGGGATCATTCAGGGCCGCCTCGCCGGCACCCGCGTAATTCCCGCCGGAACCGTAGCGCCCGCCGGCACCACCCGCACCGTAGGCGCCGCCCCGGCCGCCATTGTATTTGCCGATCTGCGGGCCGCCAGCACCCGCGCCGCCTTCGCCGTTGAGCACGGCGGAATCGGCATCCTCCTCCTTGGTATCGCCGGTGGAACTGCATCCGTTAAGCACCAGGACAGCCGCCACGAGCAAGGCGCCATACTTCAAAACTTTCATCGAATTTCCCTCACGAACAATTGAAACGATAGGCTCAAACTACACGTGCCTGTCTGCCCTAAGGCGACCAGGCCGGCTGGCGGACCTCGCCGCCTTCAATGCGCAGGCTCTGCCGCACCTTGCCGTCGATGGAGACCGCGGACAGCTGGCCGCTGCCACCGGCCCGGGTCGCGTAGAGAATCATGCTGCCGTTGGGCGCGAATCCGGGCGACTCGTCCTGCGGTCCGCTGCTCACCACTCGAATCTGGCGGCTGTCCAGTTCCATGACACCGATACGGTAGTCGCCACGATTGCCATGCACCATGGCGATGCTTTTCCCGTCGGGAGAGAACACGCCGCGGGCATTATAATCGCCCTCGAAGGTTACCCGCCGCGGTTCGCCGCCGCCGGCCGACACCAGGTACAGCTGCGGTTTTCCGCCACGATCCGAGGTAAACAGGATGGAACTGCCGTCCGGGGACCAAGATGGCTCGGTGTCGATGGACAGGTTGTCGGTGACGCGGCGCAGGGAACGGGAGGCCAAACTCAAGACATAGATCTCGGGATTGCCGTCCTTGGAGAGGGTCACCGCCAGACGCGAACCATCCGGTGACCAAGCGGGGGCGCCGTTGATGCCGGGCAGTTCCGACACCTTCTCGCGTTCGCCCGTGGCGAGGGTCTGCACAAAGATCGCGGCCGTCTTGTTTTCGAATGACACGTAGGCGATTTTTCGCCCATCCGGTGACCAGGCGGGCGACATGACCGGCTCTTTCGAGGTGATCACGCTTTGCGGGTTGAATCCGTCCGTGTCCGCGATCTGCAGTCGGTACTGGCGGTTGGCCGGGCTGTTGCCGGTCACGGTGACATAGGCGACGCGGGTATCGAAAGCCCCGGGCTCCCCGGTGAGCTGCTGGTAGATGATGTCGGCGATGCGATGCGCCGCCTTGCGCTGTTCCTGGGGTCCGAAGGGCACCGTCAGACTGGTGAGCAGATTGCCGCGCACCGCGTCGAACAGATAGAACTGCGCCCCACCTGGGCGCACCTGGCCGATCACCAGATTGTCCTGACCCTGACCGCGCCAAGCGTCGAAGTGGACTTGATCGGGCGACGACGGCTGCTCCGGCATGGCATGTGTTGGCAAGGTCTTGAACCGACCGGTGCGGGCCAGGTCCGCAGCCACGATGGCGCCAATGTTCTCGGCTCCCCCGGCTCCGCCCGCGAAAGGCACGATAGCGATGGGTATGCCGCCCTCGGCGCCTTGGGTGATCTGTACGGTCAGTTCGGCGCGCAGGGCGGGCGCCATGAATGCAAGACAAAGGGCCAGCCAAAGGCTGAGAATGCTATATCGACTCAACACGCTGTGATACCTGATGATCTAGTCGGGCCTGAACAAGAACTGGAATGAGCGTAATGCCTGCGCCACCTTGGCATCTGGCGGCATGGGCAGCGGCGACGACTTGAGCACGGCGGCTTCGGCTGATCGGTCAAACGCCGAATCGCCGCTGGAGCGGGTGACACGGGCGTCGCGGACCGCGCCGCCCGGCAGGGTCGTGACCTGAATTGTACAGGACAGTCCGCTCTTGACACCAACCCAGCGGGCTTCCACCCGGGGCTTGATATAGTTGTTGGCCCAGGCTCTAGCGGCGTCCTCTGCTTCCTTCTTCGCTTTCTGCGCGGCGACCGCCTGCCGTTCCTCCTCCAACTGCGCCTTGAGCGCAGCCTCTCGCTCTTGCTGCGCCTTGCGCTGTTTCTCAGCCTCTGCGCGCTTGCGGGCTGCCGCCTCGGCCTCGGCCTGTTTCTTGAGCTCGGCTTCTGCCTGGCGTCGTGCTTCCAACTCCGCCGCGCGCTTGGCTTCCGCATCGGCCTTCTTCTTGGCTTCAGCCTCGGCCTTTTTCTGTGCGGCCAACTCCGCCTGCCGCTTGGCTTCGGCTTCAGCTTTCTGACGGGCGGCCGCCTCCTGAGCGGCACGCTGCCGGGCCTCGCGCTCGGCTTGCGCCTTGGCGTCTGCTTCGGCCTTCTTGCGGGCCTCGCTCTCTGCCTGGCGCTTCGCTTCCTGTTCAGCGGCTCGCTTGGCCTCTGCGGCCTTTTTCTGCTCCGCCAGCTCCGATTGTCGCCTGGCCTCGGCTTCCGCCTTGCGCTTGGCGTCGGCCTCAGCCTGCTTCTTGGCATCTGCCTCAGCAGCGCGCTTGGCTTCCGCCTGTTTCTTCGCCTCCGCTTCGGCACGCCGCCTAGCCTCGGCATCAGCCGCCTTCTTTTGCTCCGTCAGTTCCGCCTGCCGCTTCTGTTCCGCCTCGGCCTTCTTGCGCGCCTCCACTTGGCGCTGGGCCTCGGACTCTTCCCGCTTGCGCGCCTCCAACTCGGACTTCCGCTTCGCCTCGACCTCGGCCTGATGCTTGGCCTCCAGCTGCGCTTTCTTCTCCGCCTCGAGCTCCGCCTGACGCTTCGCTTCCAGCTCCGCAAGGCGTTTGGTTTCCGCGGCTCTTTTTTGCTCTGCCAGTTCGGCTTGCCGCTTCGCCTCGGCTTCGGCTTTGCGCCTCTCTGCCTGATCGGCCTGTCTTTTGGCCTCAGCCTCGGCCTTCTTCTGAGCCTCCTGTTCCAGGCTGCGTTTGGACTCGGCCTCTGCCTTCTTCTGGGCCTCCTGCTCCGCGCGGCGTTTGGACTCGGCTTCCGCCTTTTGTTGCGCACGACGCTGACCTTCTGCTTCTTCCCGGCGCTTTTCTTCGGCCACGCGGCGCTTATCCGCTTCCTGCTGCTCGGCGCGCTTGCGCGCTTCCTCCTCCGCGTGCTTGCGCGCGGCTTCCGCCGCCAAACGTTTATCTTCCGCCTGCTTGCGCTCTTCGGCTTCCGCCTTGCGCTCCACTTCCTCTTTCTTCTCCCTCTCTTCCGCCTTGCGCCGGGCATCCTCTTGCTTTCGGCGCTCCTCGGCGGCCTTTTCTTGCCGCTGGCGCCGCTGCCGCTCGGCTTCTTCAGCCTGAGCAAGCTGCTCCTGCACCGATTTTGCAGTCGATTCCTCAGCCTTCTCCCTTGGCGCTTCGGCCTCGGGCTCCTTGCTCTCGGGCCTGCCAAGCGCTTGCATCGCCGCCTGGATCTGCGCCTCGTCCATGATCACCGCCTCGATGATCTCTGGCTGCGGGGGGAGTTCCGGGGGCTTGACCGAATCGAAGTTGATGGCAAACAGCAGGAACAGAATGGCGTGCAGGATCAGCGAGAGCGCCAAAGGCCCCCGATTACCGCGCATCCGGGTTGCGATCATTCTGTGACGGGACTGGTCATCAAGCCTACGGTGGGAACGCCGGCCTGTTTGAGCCTTGCCATGACGGTCACGACGCGGCCGTAATCCACCGACTTGTCGCCGCGGATCAGCACGGGCCGGTTGGGCTTGTCCTGCAGCGCCGCCATCACCCGTCCGGGCAGTTCGTCGGTGTCGACCGCCACGTCATCCTGGGCGCCGGCATCCACGAACAACTGGCCTTCCGCATTGATGCTCACCACCACCGGCGGATCCTGAGCGGGGTCCACGGTCTTGGCTTCCGCTTGCGGAAGGTCCACGTCCACGCCGGTTTGCAACAAAGGCGCCGTGATCATGAAGATGATAAGCAGCACGAGGGAAACGTCGATGTAAGGAACGACGTTGATCTCCGCCATGGGCTTTCTGCGGCTCCCGCGGCCGCCGCCGGATTGCACGTTCATTTGGCGTGCGCCTGACGATGCAGCAGGCTCAGGAATTCCTCGGTGAAGGCCTCATAGCGATTGGCCAGACGCCCGATGTGGGTGGAAAAGCGGTTGTACGCCATGACCGCCGGAATGGCGGCGAACAAGCCCATGGCCGTGGCCACCAGAGCCTCGGAGATTCCCGGCGCCACCATCGCCAAGGTCGCCTGCTTGACGCTGCCCAGAGAGCGGAAGGAATTCATGATGCCCCAAACGGTGCCGAACAGGCCCACATAAGGGCTGGTCGAACCCACCGTGGCCAGGAAAGGCAGGCGCTCGTCGAGCCGGTCCAACTCGCGCGATAGCGCCACCCGCATGCCGCGCTGAGCGCCTTCCACCACCGCATCGGGAGTGATGCCCGGCTGCTGCCGCAATCGCGCGAACTCCTTGAAGCCCACCAGGAAAATGTTCTCCATGCCCTCGCTGTCATAGTCCTCGCTGGCCAGTTGACGATACAGATCGGCCAGGTCGATACCCGACCAGAAGCGTTCCTCGAACTCGTCCGAGGTCTGCTCGGCGCGCCGCAATTCCTTGAACTTTGAGAAGATATAGGTCCAGGAGACCACCGACGCCAGCATCAGCATGAACATCACGATCTGCACGACCGCGCTGGCTTCCTTGATCAGGGTGAATATCGACAGGTCAGAATTCATCTTTGATCCGTTGCAAAAGAAAATCGGGGATGGCGGTGGGCCGCAGCATGTCCGCGGTCAGACAGACGATGCGGATGCTCGCCTGGCACAAAAGGTCTCCGGCGGGTCCTTCCCGCCGAATCTCCTGGGTAAAGCTCAGGCTGGCGCGTTTCAACTCGGAAATTTCGGCGGTAACTTGGAGTTTGTCGTTGAAGCGGGCCGGTTTCAGGTACTCGGCCTGGACCGACCTCACCGCGAACAGCACGCCGTGTTCCGCTCGCAGCGTGTCCTGTTCGAACCCCATGGCCCGCAGCCGCTCGGTGCGCGCGCGCTCGAAGAATTTCAGGTAATTGGCGTAGTACACCACGCCACCGGCGTCGGTGTCCTCGTAATAGACGCGCACCGGCCAGAAAAAGCCTGTTTCCGCGGGTTCCATGTTCAGAACAAGTCTTCGTTGCGGGGTTCAGGCCGGGGCGGCTCCAGGCCGAAGTGCAAATAGGCGGTGCGTGTCGCGACCCGGCCCCGTGGCGTGCGCATGATGAAACCCTGCTGGATCAGATAAGGCTCGAGCACATCCTCGATGGTGCCGCGCTCCTCGCTGATGGCCGCCGCCAAATTGTCCAGGCCGACCGGGCCGCCGTCGAACATGTCGATCAAGGTGCGTAAAAACTTGCGGTCCAAGGGATCGAATCCAACCCGATCCACCTTCAGCATCTCCAGGGCCTGGGCCGCCAGATCACGCGTCACCGCGCCGTCCGCCTTGACCTCGGCGAAATCGCGCACGCGCCGCAGCAGGCGATTGGCAATGCGTGGCGTGCCCCGCGCGCGGCGGGCAATCTCACCCGCGCCTTCCGGACTCATGGCAACGCCGAGGAGGCTGGCCGAGCGGCTGACGATCTGGGTCAATTCCTCGACGGTGTAGAACTCCAGGCGATGGACGATGCCGAAGCGGTCGCGCAGGGGCGAAGTGAGCAGGCCGGCGCGAGTGGTCGCGCCCACCAGGGTGAACGGGGGGAGGTCCAGTTTGATGGAGCGCGCCGCCGGCCCCTCGCCGATCATGATATCGATCTGGTAGTCCTCCATGGCCGGATACAGGACTTCCTCCACGGCGGGGCTCAGCCGGTGGATCTCATCGATGAACAGAACGTCGCGCGGCTCCAGGTTGGTGAGTATGGCAGCCAGATCGCCGGCCTTTTCCATGACGGGCCCGGAGGTCTGGCGAATCTTCACACCCATCTCGTTGGCGATGATGTTGGCCAGGGTGGTCTTGCCCAGACCCGGCGGACCGAAGATCAGTACATGATCCAAGGCCTCCTGACGCGTGCGGGCCGCCTGGATGAAGATCCCCATCTGCTCGCGCATGGCCTTCTGGCCCACGTAGTCCTGCAGCAAGCGCGGCCGCACGGCGCGGTCGATGACGTCCTCAACGCCGCCGCGAGGACTCACCAGACGCTCTTCCTGTGACATGGAATCCATCATGGCCTACTTCGCCGCGCCTTGCAGGGCCTGGCGGATCAGGTCTTCGGCCGTGCGGCCCTCGCTCGGAAGCTTGCGCACCATGGCGCCCGCCTCCTGGGGCTTGAAGCCCAGCGCAACCAGTGCGCCGACCGCTTCCTGCACCGCCGACGCCTCGCCGGGCACGCCGATGCCACCAGGAACGGCCGGTGCGACTCCCAGGTCGGGCAAGCGGTCACGCATCTCGATGATGAGGCGCTCGGCGGTCTTCTTGCCGATCCCCGGCAGGCGCACCAGTACCGAAGTATCAGCCGCCTGGACGCAACGCTGGAACTCGTCCACGCTGATGCCCGAAAGGATCGCCAGAGCCAGCTTCGCGCCGACCCCGCTCACCCGGATCAGGCTGCGGAACAGGGCCCTTTCAGACTCGGAGAAGAAACCGAACAAGGTGTGCGCGTCTTCGCGCACCTGCAGATGGGTGTGCAGCATGACGGTCTCGCCGACCGCCGGCAGTTTGAAAAACGTGGACATGGGCGCGTCCAGCTCGTAGCCCACGCCCCCGACGTCGATCACCAGAGACGGCGCATGCTTGGAGGCCAGCGTCCCGCGCAGAAAGCCGATCACAGCCTGCCTCCCGCGGCGCTGCGGCCTGCGCCCTGAATGCGTCGCAAGGTTTGCTGCGTATGCAGGTGGCACAGGGCCACGCCCAAAGCATCCGCGGCGTCAGCCTGGAGAGCCCCCGACATGTTGAGCAGGATCCTGACCATGTGCTGGACCTGCACCTTGTCGGCACTGCCCTTGCCCACCAGCGCCTGCTTCACCTGACGCGCGGCATATTCGAAGACCGGCAGGCCGCCCGCCAGGGCGCCGCAGATGGCCGAACCGCGGGCCTGTCCCAATTTGAGTGCGGAATCGGCGTTCTTGTGCATGAACACCTGCTCGATCGCCAGTTCATGCGGCGCATAGTCCTGAACGACGCGAAACACGCCGTCGTAAATCTGCTTGAGACGGTCCGGGAACGTTTCCGTGTCCGTCCGGATGCAGCCGCAGGCCACCAGCACCGCCCCATTGGCGCGCTCGTCGATCACGCCATAACCGGTGGCCCGGGAGCCTGGATCGATCCCTAAAATGCGTGTCAAGGCACCTCGCCTGTCAGGCAATCTTTTCGAGGATTTCTTCGCTGATATCAGCGTTGGAATACACGTTCTGCACGTCGTCGAGATCTTCCAGCCGCTCCAGCAGGCGGATCATCTTCTCCGCGTCCTCCTGGCTGAGCTGGCTGCTGGTGCTGGCGCGCATGGTGACCTCGGCGTTCTCCGCCGCCAGGCCGCCTGCGCTCAAGGCATCGCGTACCGCCTCGAACTGCTCCGGCGTGGTCAGGACGTCAAAGGAACCGTCATCGTTGGCGACCACGTCGTCGGCGCCCGCCTCCAATGCGAGTTCCATGGCTTTGTCTTCGTCGCTCCCAGCCGGAAAGCTCAATACACCCACCTTGCTGAACAAATAAGCCACGGAGCCGTCCGTGCCCAGGTTTCCACCCGATTTGCTGAAGGCGTGGCGCACTTCCGACACGGTGCGATTTCGGTTGTCGGTGAGGCAATCCACCATGACGGCCGTGCCGCCCGGGCCATAGCCCTCGTAGCGGACCTCCTCGAAGTTGTCGCCCTCGCCGGCGCCGGTGCCTTTCTTGACCGCCCGCTCGATGGTGTCCTTGGACATGTTCGCGGTCAGCGCCTTGTCGATGACGGCGCGTAGACGCGGATTATTCCCGGGATCGCCGCCCCCGGCGCGGGCCGACACGGTGATTTCCCGTATCAGTTTGGTGAACAGCTTACCCCTGCGAGCATCCTGGGCCCCCTTGCGATGCTGAATATTGGCCCACTTGCTATGACCAGCCATGATGGAGAGAAAACCTCGCTAGAAAACGACAAACAATTAACGCGCCATTCTAGCATCAAGGAGACGAGCCGGCGACGCCCGCACGCCTGCGCGCACGGGCTATTGCCCGGTTTATTTGAAACGCAGGCGGTTGGCATTGCTGACCACCGTCACCGAGGACATGGCCATGGCAGCCCCCGCGATCATCGGATTGAGCAGCAGGCCAAAAGCGGGGTACAACAGGCCCGCCGCGACAGGAATACTGATGGTGTTGTAAATAAAGGCGCCAAATAGGTTTTGCTTGATGTTGCGCACGGTGGCCTTGGACAGATCCATCGCGTCGACCAGCTTCAGCAGCGAACCGCGCATGATGATCACATCACCGCTCTCGATGGCGATGTCGGTGCCGGTCCCGATGGCAAAGCCCACGTCGGCCTGGGCCAGAGCCGGCGCGTCATTGATGCCGTCCCCCACCATGCCCACCACCAGGCCTTGAGCCTGCAGATCCCTAACCACTTGGGCCTTGTCCTGAGGCAGCACTTGCGCCCTCACCTCGTCGATTCCGGCCTCGCGCGCGATGGCCTGAGCGGTGACCGGGTTGTCGCCCGTCACCATGAGCACGCGCACGCCCATCGCCTTCAACTGGGAAACCGCCTCGCGGCTATCCGGCTTGATGGGGTCGGCAACGGCCACCAAGCCCAGCGCTTGATCGTCCTCCGCCAGCAGCATGGGCGTATGCCCCTGCGCCGCCAATTCCGCCATGACATTCTTCAAGGCCTGGAAATCGACGCCGGCCTCCGTCATCAGAAGCTCGTTCCCGAAGCGCAGGACATGCCCGTCCAATTCGGCCATGACGCCGCGCCCCACCAGGGCCTGAAACTTTTTGACGGCTTTCGGCTTGATGCCACGATGGCTGGCCTCGGCCAGAATCGCCGCGGCAAGCGGATGCTCCGAGCCCTTTTCCAGGCACGCGGCCAGCGTCAGAACACGCTCCTCTTCATGCCCCGCCGCAGCCACCACCCGGGATACGCTCGGACGTCCCTGTGTAACCGTGCCGGTCTTGTCCAGGATTACGGCGGTCAGTTTCCCGCTCGCCTGCAAGGCATCACCGTTGCGAATAAGGATTCCTTTTTGCGCCGAACGGCCCACCGCCACCATGATGGAAATGGGCGTCGCCAGTCCCAACGCGCAGGGGCAGGCGATGACCAGTACGGTCATGGCCGTGACGAAGGCGTAGCCCAGGGAGGGCGATGGCCCGAAGATCAGCCAGATGAGAAAAGTGAGCACAGATATCGCGACCACGACCGGCACGAAAACCGCGGAAACCTGGTCCACCAGTCTTGCGATGGCCGGCTTGGTCGCCTGGGCCTGGCGGACGCTGGCGATGATCTGCGCCAGCATGGTATCGCGGCCGATACGGGTCGCCTCGAAGACAAAGGTACCGTGCTGATTCAATGTGCCGGCGATGACGTCATCGCCGACGGTCTTTTCCACCGGCAAGGGTTCTCCGGTGAGCATGGACTCATCCAGGCTGGAGTGGCCCTCAATGATTTTGCCGTCCACGGCCACCTTCTCGCCGGGACGGACGCGCAGGGTCTCGCCCAGGCCGATGTCGGCGATGGGCACATCCACCTCCTGACCGTCGCGCACCACGCGCGCGGTGCGAGGCTGCAACCCGATCAACTGGCGTATGGCCGATGAGGTCTTGCCGCGCGCGCGCATCTCCAGCGCCGAACCAAGATTGATGAAACCCAGAATGACCGCGGCCGCCTCAAAGTAAGCGTGCTGGGACCCGGCCGGCAAGATCGAGGAAAAATCGATGGCGACCGTCGAATAAAGCCAGGCCGCACCGGTGCCGAGGGCAATCAGGGTGTCCATGTTCGCCTGCTTCAAGCGCAGGGTGCTGATAGCCCCGGAGTAAAAGTGTCCACCTGAGTAGTACAGAACAGCCAGGGTGAGCAAAGCCACCCAAGACCAGAACCTGCTGCCTGCTGCGGTACCCAGATCAGGAAACCAGCCGAGATGCGCGCCCAGCATGAGCGGCACGCCCAAGGCTCCCGCCACTGCGGCTTTACGCATCAACGCACGATAGCGTTCTTCCTCCAGGACATCCTGGCTACTCAGATCCTCCAGTTCTTCCATGACGGCGGCGTCATAGCCGGCCGACTGGACAGACTTGCGCAGTTCGTTCGGATCGACTGCCCCATGGATCAGGGCAGTATGATCGGCGAAATTGACATCAGCGGAAACTACCCCGGGTACCGCACGCAACGCCCCTTCCACGGCGGAGACACAACCGGCACAGCGCATGCCCAGCACGGAGAGGCGGATGGGCTTGTCTTCAGATTCATTGGTCTGCATTGAATCTCTCCAGACTTACGCGCCCCTATCGTAGCGGCCGTAAGACAAGTTCGTTCTCGATGATGCAACCATAACAAAAGGCGGCGGCGGCCGCCATGCGCGTAATTGATCAGGAGCCGCAAAAAGAAAGAGCCCTTTGCAGGGCTCTTCGGTTGAAGACGCGAAAGTACCGCCCGGGCAGACGCTAACGGGTAGCGGGCATGAAATTGGCGACCGTAGGCGCCGTGAGTTCAAGAGAATGGCTGTTGTCAGCCCATTCCGCGTCGCCGCAAGCTTGCCCTTTGCAGGTCAAGCGCGGATTGGAAAACAAACCGACCACCGGATTGACGTAGCTCATGATGGAACCGAATTTACCTTCGACGCCGTAGCCATAGGAAAATGGATATTTGCCTTCGAACGAGCTATTGGCCGCATCGTGCACGCTGCCCATATTGTGTCCAAGCTCATGGGCGAAGGTGTAATCCGAGCAATACCAGCCACTGGGGTCGCTGCCATCGCTGACGACCGAGTACCCCAGCGCGGCATACAACTCCGAGCCGCGCGCGCCGTTGACCCAGCCGGAACCGCAGTTCTTCTGGCTGGCATAATCAAAAGGCCGAATCAAGGCAATCAGATCCGCTCCATATTCCCGGCGCAATTCGGCTGTATCGGCGAATTCGCCTTTCCCGTTGGTCAGATCGTTCAATGCGTTGTTGTTCGGGCCATTGTCCGGATAATCCGAAGCGATGGTGGCAACCAGACGCAGCTGAACGGAAATTTCGCTATCCAGATAGGCCTGATTGGCCGAGGCAACCAAGAAGTTCAGGCGCGTCTGTACTTTCTTCGCATTCATGCCCCGGGTGTAAACGACAAGGACATCGATGACCGTTGGGGCTTCCGTAGTTTCTGCATTCGGGAGGGACTTCTGTTTTCCCTTCCTGACTTTCTTGACCTTCTTCACCTTTTTCGCTTTTTTGGCCTCCAGGAAGCGCGCCGTCTCCAAGGTCGCACTTGAATCGGATGCCGCCTCGTGCCCGCGGTTCACCCGGGAGCCATCCAACTCATCGCCTTCGAGGGAACCGGCCTGCATTCCAGAACCGCTGATGTCCACCAGCCAGTTACGACCATCCTCAAGATCCACCGAATAGGTGCCATCGGGCGTCACAATCTGTCCAAGACTGCCTTCACTGCCGGATGTAATGATGACGCGATAGCCTCTACCGGCGCCGTCCACATAACCAACCCAGGTAAAGTCGCCGTTCTCGTGATGGAAGAGGTTGTCGTAAACCACGGCGTAATCGCCGGAAGGCAAGCTCATGGTCAACCGCTCGCCCTTTTGCATGGCCGACAGGCGCGCGGCATCGATCTTGATTGCCGCAACGGAGCCGCTGTTATGTCGCAGAAACTTGGCCGGCAGGCTGGCTGGCGATGGATCATAGGCAAACACCGGCGCGCCTGCCGATTCCTGACCTAGGCTGGGGGGTGAACTGCCGCGCCCGGCGTAGCCGCTGACCAGAATTTGCCTGACCCGGCCATCAACACCATGGACCAATGCGTAGTTATACCCGGCAAGTACCGTTTCCAAGTCCCCGGCGGAAGCCAGCTTCACGGACTGATCGGAAACAAGCGCACGCGCCAGTTCCGGCGCCAATTGAAATTCTGCTCCGGTCCGCGCCTTGACCTCACCCAGCGCCTGAATCAAGGTCGAGTCCGCAGATTCGCTCGCCTGGACCAGTGCTCCCGCTGTCGCCAGGACCACCATGGATAAGATTTTTCTTGTTTTCACGACGCCACCCCGCCAACCTGAATATCAGGCTGAAGGCTAGGTGCCGGTCCTGGGGCCTGCTGTGAGGCGTCTCACACTAAGCGGAATTGGCGCTCCCAGGGTTCAGTTGAAGCCTGTTTGACGCTTGGCGCCCTGGATGGCAAGCGTGCCGCCAACTGTTAGCATTGGGGCTTTCGTTGGAGGAAAACCCATGACCAAAGTAATCATCTTCGCCTTGAGCGCCTTCGCAGTTGCAGCAAATGCCGCGGAGGCCGTCGGCGTGCTACCAGCGCCAAACGGCATCGCACTACCCGAGGGCTACAAAAACTGGACCTTGATAGCCGTTTCGCAGCGCACCGAAAACCAGACGCTGCGCGCCATTCTGGGTAACAGCGTAGCCGTTGAAGCCGCCCGCGCCGGCAAGACCAACCCGTGGCCCAACGGCGCGATCCTCGCCAAATTGAACTGGAAGCAAAAGGCCAGCGGCACCTTTCCAACCGCCGTGGTTCCGGGAGAGTTCGTGCACGTTGATTTCATGGTGAAAGATGACGGCAAATATGCCGCCACCGGCGGTTGGGGCTATGCACGCTGGCTTGGTATGGACCAGAAGCCCTACGACAAGGGCGATGTCTCGCAGGAATGCCTGTCCTGTCATGGAATGATGAAGGCTCAGGACTATGTGTTTACGGCGCCGGCTCAGCTTCCCTGATTCGGACATCCGGCTTGGCGCCGCCTGATTGCGTTGAATCATCGGCGGCTCAATCCAGCAGAGACTGGCTCAGGGTTCCGCAGTCAGCGCCTTCTGTGGTGCCATGGTCTGCATGAAAAGGTTGGCGCGATCAATGGAACGCTCCATGGCGGTAATCAGCCCGGCGACGCCGATGCTCATGGTCGTCAGTTCACCCTGCAGGGCCGCCACCGCCTGGGCATTGAGATTGTGCTTGAGAAACAGGACCTGGTCCTGAAAGGCGCTCAGGACCGGGTCTATCTTCCCCTCGGCCCGACGCATGGCGGAAATCAGTTGCCCGTAGAGTTGTTGAGTCTGCTTGAGCTTCTGGCGACTGCTGCTGCGCAGGCTGCGGTTTGAGTACTGCTCAAGTTCCTGTTCCCATTCTGAGAACAAGGCCTCGGCCACATCCTGAACCGCGTCGATGCGATCTTTCACCGCCAGGGCCTTCGACTTGCTGTAGTCGAATTCGAACTTGAGCTGGCGATAGACATCCTCCAGTTCACCGCCGTCGAATTCGGTCAGCGCACTGAAGCGCTCCAGGGCACACTGAAACTGCTGCTTGGCTTCCTCCAGGCCATCACGCGCGCTTTCAACCCGCGTAATCAGCAGATCCCGCTTATGCCGCCCGACTGACTCCACGGCCCGAAAGTAGACTTTCTGACATTGAGCAGTCAGGTAGCGAACCAGGGGAGACAACAAACTTTTCCCGATCTGGCTCAATAGGGGGTCTTGATTGGAAGGGAGTCTGCTCATGTTTCTGACACCGTGTGAACCTTATTTCCTTGAGACATTTTAACTCCGGAACGGCGCGCGCCCGCACTTTTCTCCAGCACTGCGCGCAGGAAGCGCCCGGTATGGGAGGCGGGATCGGCAGCGACCTGCTCGGGGGTACCTTGGGCGATGATACGGCCGCCGCCGTCGCCACCCTCCGGCCCCAGGTCGATCAGCCAATCCGCGGTCTTGATCACTTCCAAGTTGTGTTCGATCACGATCACCGTGTTCCCGTGATCGCGCAGTTGATGTAGGACGCCCAGCAGTTGTTGGATGTCATGAAAATGCAATCCCGTTGTCGGCTCATCAAGGATATAAAGCGTCTTTCCCGTGTCGCGCTTGGACAATTCACGCGCCAGCTTCACCCGCTGAGCCTCGCCGCCTGACAGGGTGACGGCGTTCTGGCCCAGGGTGATATAGCTCAACCCCACGTCCATCAAGGTCTGCAGCTTGCGATGCACGGAGGGGATCGCCGCAAAGAAGTTGCAGGCAATTTCCACCGTCATTTCCAGCACCTCGTGAATAGTGTGGCCCTTGTAGCGTATCTCCAGGGTCTCCCGGTTGTAGCGCTGGCCTTTGCACGCGTCGCAGTGCACGAAAATGTCGGGCAGGAAGTGCATCTCGACCTTGATGACGCCGTCCCCGGCACAGGCTTCGCAGCGCCCGCCCTTGACGTTGAAGCTGAAGCGCCCCGGACTGTAGCCACGGGAACGGGCCTCCGGCGTCGCCGCGAACAGTTCCCGAATCGGTGTGAACAATCCGGTATAGGTCGCGGGATTGGACCGGGGCGTGCGGCCAATTGGACTTTGGTCGATATCCACAACCTTGTCGAAAAGGTCCAGGCCGTCGATGCCATCGCATTCCGCCGCCGCGGTCCCGGCGCCATTCAGCTCACGCGCAGCGAGGCGAAACAGGGTATCGTTGACCAGGGTCGACTTGCCCGAGCCGGAAACGCCGGTCACGCAGGTGAACAGACCCACCGGAAACTCGGCATCGATGCCCTTCAGATTATTGCCGCGGGCGTTGCGCAGACGTACTCGGCGCTTTGAATCCGGCGGCAGGCGAATCTGTGGCACCTCGATCTCGCGCTGTCCGGACAGGAATTGTCCTGTCAGGGAGTTCGGATTTTCCATGATGGCCTGCGGGGTGCCTTGTGCCACCACGGATCCGCCATGCACGCCGGCACCAGGACCAATATCCACCACGTGATCGGCAGCCAGGATGGCGTCCTCGTCGTGCTCCACCACAATGACAGTGTTGCCGATGTCGCGCAGGCGTACCAGGGTGCTCAACAGGCGCTCATTATCGCGCTGGTGTAGGCCGATGGAGGGCTCATCCAGCACGTACATGACCCCGACCAGACCGGCGCCCACCTGGCTGGCCAGTCGAATCCGCTGCGCCTCGCCACCCGACAGGGTATCCGCGCTACGATCAAGCGTCAGGTAATCCAGGCCCACATTGACCAGGAACTGCATGCGCTCGCGAATTTCCTTGACGATCTTGACGGCCACCTCACCCCGGCGGCCTGGCAGTTCCAGTTCGGAGAAAAACCCCAGGGCGCGCTTGATCGGTAGGCAGGTCAACTCCGGCAATGAGCTCTCCGCGACGAAGACATGGCGAGCACCGCGATTGAGGCGGGTACCTTCGCACTCGGGACAGGGCTTGCTGGACAAGTACTTGGACAACTCGTCGCGGACCAGGCTGGAGTCGGTCTCGCGATAGCGGCGCTCCATGTTGTGGATGATGCCTTCGAAGGGATGACGGTGAACCTGGATCTGCCCCCTCGCGTTCAGATGCTTGAAATCGATGGATTCCCTTCCACTGCCATAAAACACTATTTCACGAACACGCTCCGGCAGATTCTCGAATGGATCCTCCGGATCGAAGCCATAATGCTCGCCCAGCGAGCGTATGATCTGGAAATAGTAGGCGTTGCGCCGATCCCAGCCGCGCACCGCGCCACCCGCCAGGCTCAACTGCGGATTGTGCACGATCAGGCGTGGATCGAAATACTGCTGTATACCCAGGCCATCGCAGCGCGGGCAGGCGCCCTTGGGGTTATTGAAGGAGAAGATACGCGGCTCCAGCTCGCTCAGGGAGTAACCGCAGTGCGCGCAGGCGTACTTGTCGGAAAAGACCAGTTCCTTGGCCGGATCGTCCATGGACACCACCAGCGCGATGCCATCGGCCAGCTTGAGAGCCGTCTCGAACGATTCCGCCAAGCGCAGGGAAAGATCGGCTCGCACCTTGAAGCGATCGACCACCACCTCGATGCTGTGCTTCTTGCGCAGATCCAGCGCTGGCGCTTCGTCCAGTTCCACAACCTGACCGTCGATGCGGGCGCGGATAAAGCCTTGACCACGCAAGGTTTCCAGCAGTTGCACATGTTCGCCTTTACGCTCGCTCACCACCGGGGCCAGCAGCATCCAGCGGGACTCCTCCGGCTGGCCGAGGACATTGTCCACCATCTGACTGACTGTCTGGGCCTCCAGCGACACGCCATGGACCGGACAGCGCGGTGTGCCCGCCCGGGCGAACAGCAACCGGAGGTAATCGTAGATCTCGGTGATGGTGCCAACCGTGGACCTGGGATTGTGCGACGTGGATTTCTGCTCGATGGAGATAGCCGGCGAAAGCCCTTCGATGTGGTCCACATCAGGCTTTTCCATGATGGAGAGGAACTGGCGGGCATAGGCGGATAAGGATTCCACGTAGCGCCTTTGGCCCTCCGCATAGATGGTGTCGAAGGCAAGGGAGGACTTCCCGGAACCGGAAAGTCCCGTGATGACGATCAACTTGTCCCTGGGCAGGTCCAAGTCGATGTTTTTAAGGTTGTGGGTACGCGCGCCTCGTATCTGAATGCGGTCCATGGTGCGACGGCCAAGCTGCAAACGAATAACTATAAGCCGGAGACGGGTAGGGAGCAAAGCCATGTTCTGGCCTCTCGACCGGACCGACGAGCGATAGAACCGAAAGTCCCTTGAAGCCAACTCCCCTGCCCTACAAACGGCGATTGAAACTGGTAACATAGCCAGGTTTTGGCAAGCGTGACCGGAGTATCCCACTTGAAGGAGCCCCTCGAAATCGACAGCCCCATGACCGGCACTGAACTGCGGGCCAGTGTCTCCCTTGCGGGCATCTACATGCTGCGAATGCTGGGCCTGTTCATGATTCTGCCGGTGTTCTCGGTTTATGCGCGCGACCTGCCCGACGCGACCCCCTTCCTGATCGGAATTGCCATCAGCGCCTACGGCCTGACTCAAGCCATCGTGGGTATCCCTTTCGGCATGTGGTCGGACCGTTTCGGCCGCAAGAAGGTCATCGCCATCGGCCTGGTCATCTTTGCTGCCGGCAGCGTCGTCGCGGCGCTCTCCGAATCAATTTACGGCATCATCGCGGGCCGCGCGATCCAAGGCTCAGGGGCGGTGGCCGCCGTGGTCATGGCCCTCGCCGCCGACCTCACACGCGAGGAACATCGCACCAAGGCGATGGCACTGATCGGCATAAGCATAGGCATATCCTTTGCCCTGTCCATGGTAGCTGGACCCGTGATTTCCGGCTGGGTAGGGGTGAAAGGTCTGTTCTGGATTATCGGCGTCCTCTCCATCGCCGCTATCGGCGTGCTTTACCTAGCCGTCCCAACGCCCGTCGTAAGCAGCTTTCACCGCGACACGCAGGCCATGCCGGCCCAATTCGCGAAGGTTCTGCGCCACCGGGAATTACTGCGCCTGGATTTCGGCATCTTCGCCCTGCACCTGATCTTGACCGCCACCTTTGTGGCCCTGCCTTTGGTCTTGCGCGACAACCTGCACTTGGACATCAGCAAACACGGCATGATTTACCTGCCGGTATTCGTGTTCTCCATGGTGAGCATGGTTCCGTTCGTAATCCTGGCGGAAAAACGGCGCAAGATGAAAGCGGTCTTTCTGGGCTTCATCGCCCTGGTAGCGGCAGCCGAAGGCAGCCTGCAGGCGATGGACGACAACTTATGGTCCATAGCCTTCCTGCTCTATGTCTTTTTCACCGGCTTCAACCTGCTGGAAGCGACACTGCCTTCCATGGTGTCCAAGGTCGCGCCACCGGATCTGAAAGGCACGGCCATGGGCATCTATTCCACGGCTCAGTTCCTTGGCGCATTCGTGGGTGGCGCCGCTGGCGGCTGGATATACGGCCATTACGGCGTCCACTCGGTATTCCTGTTCTGCGCGGCGATCGGCCTGGTCTGGTTCGGAATCGCCTGCGGCATGCAACCCCCACGGCACCTGAGCAGCCTGCTGATCCGCATCGGCGAGTTGGCGGCCGACGAGGCCTCGCTGTTGAGCGAAGAGTTCCTGCGAGTGTCCGGCGTGGCGGAAGCCGTGGTCATCGCGGAAGACGGGGTAGCCTATCTTAAAGTCGACCGGTCCGCTCTGGACAGAAACGCCCTGAACAACCTCATCCTGCCGCGTGGCCAGTACGCGCGCGCAGGCCAAAACTAAGGAGAACGCAGCATGGCCAGTCGTGGCGTCAACAAAGTGATTTTGATCGGTAATCTGGGGGCGGATCCGGAAACCCGCTATATGCCCAACGGCGGCGCCGTAACCACCATCCGCATCGCCACCAGCGAAACCTGGAAGGACCAGCAGACCGGTCAGCAGCAGGAACGCACCGAGTGGCACCGCGTCGTGTTCTATCGGCGACTGGCGGAGATTGCTGCGGAATACCTGAAGAAAGGCGGCAAGGTCTACATCGAGGGGAGTCTGCGTACCAGCCAGTACGAAAAGAACGGCGAGAAGCGCTACAGCACCGACATCATCGCCAACGAAATGCAGATGCTTGACCGCGCCGGCGAAGGCGCGCCGCGATCAGGCGGCGGCTATGGTTCGGGGGCGCCGTCATCGCGAGGCGAGTCGGAGCGTTTTGGCACCAGCGAGCCGGCGCGCTCGCCCTCTGCGTTCGACGAAGGCTTCGACGACGACATTCCCTTTTAAGATATACCCAGCCCAAATTGGTAAACATGTGCCAGGCAAGGCGCGCGGCGGCGGTCGCCGCGCACCACTATTCAGCCGCGGTAGTCGTCCTGGTGCTGCAAATACCAGGCGTAGGTCGAGCCGATACCTTCCTTCAGGGGAATGCGTGCCTTCCAACCCAGGTCTGACAAGCGGCTTACATCCAGCAATTTACGCGGCGTGCCGTCCGGCTTGCTGGAATCGAAGCGTAAAGCGCCTTTGAAACCGACCGCCGTACCGACAAGCTCGGCCAATTCACGAATGCTAACGTCCTCCCCAGTGCCGACGTTGACTATCGCCTCATCGGAGTAGGTTTCCATCAGGAAAGCGGTGGCGTCGGCCATATCGTCCACGTGCAGGAATTCGCGCCGCGGCGCGCCCGTACCCCAGATCACCACCTCATCAGCGCCAGCCAGACTGGCCTCGTGGAACTTGCGGATCAGCGCCGGCAGCACATGGGAGTTTTCCAGATTGAAATTATCCCCCGGCCCGTACAGATTGGTCGGCATCAGGCTAACCGCATCGAATCCATACTGCCGCCGGTAGGCCTGGCACATCTTGATTCCGGCGATCTTGGCCACGGCGTACCACTCGTTGGTGGGTTCCAGGGGGCCTGAAAGCAGATACTCCTCGCGCATGGGTTGCGGCGCCAGTTTGGGATAAATGCAGGACGATCCCAGGAATACGAACTTGCCGCAGCCGGCGCGGTAGGCGCCATCAATGAGGTTCTGCTGAATCAGCAGGTTGTCCCGAATGAAATCCGCCGGATAGGTATTGTTGGCGTGAATCCCGCCCACTTTCGCGGCGGCATCGATGACCACATCGGGTCGTTCCTTCCTAAAATAGGCATGGACCGCGTCTGCATCGCACAAGTCCAACTCCTGTCGGGTCCGCAACAGCAGATTGACGTAGCCCCCCGCCCGCAAGCGCCGAACCAGGGCCGAGCCGACCAGGCCACGGTGCCCGGCGACAAAGATCTTGGAGTCCTTGCTGACTTCGAACTTACTCATGGTAATCGAACGCCTTGTAACCTTCGCGCTTGCACAAGGCATCTCGCTCTGCGGCGGTCAGATCCTCGCGCACCATCTCCCGCACCAGTTCCTCGAAGGTAATCTTTGGCACCCAACCCAGCTTCGTCTTCGCCTTGGTGGGATCCCCCAGCAGGGTCTCCACTTCCGTGGGTC
Source organism: Methyloterricola oryzae (assembly GCF_000934725.1). Taxonomy (NCBI): domain Bacteria; kingdom Pseudomonadati; phylum Pseudomonadota; class Gammaproteobacteria; order Methylococcales; family Methylococcaceae; genus Methyloterricola; species Methyloterricola oryzae. The sequence goes on along the minus strand of NZ_JYNS01000002.1, from coordinate 71,298 downwards.
GGAAATAACGCTCATCCACCGCCACGATGCACTTCCCTGTTGTCACGTCATAGCCTTTTTCGTCCACGCCCTGCCCCTCCCAGCGGATGGAGATACCCAACTCCTGGGCGGCGGCGGTCACGAATTCGCGCACGGTGTACTGCACGCCGGTGGCGATCACATAATCGTCTGGCTCGTCCTGCTGTAGCATCAGCCACTGCATTTCCACGTAATCACGGGCGTGGCCCCAGTCGCGCTTGGCATCCAGATTACCCAGATAGAGACACTCCTGCAGTCCCAGCTTGATGCGGGCGATGGCACGGGTGATCTTGCGGGTCACGAAGGTTTCGCCCCGCAGGGGCGATTCATGGTTGAACAGAATGCCGTTGCAGCCATAGATCCCGTAAGCCTCGCGGTAATTGACCGTGATCCAGTAGGCATAGAGCTTGGCCACGGCGTAAGGAGAACGGGGATAGAAGGGCGTGGTTTCCTTCTGTGGAATTTCCTGGACCTTCCCGTACAACTCCGAAGTGGAAGCCTGGTAAAACCGTGTCTTGCGCTCCAAGCCTAGAATACGGATCGCCTCAAGCAGCCTCAGGGTTCCCATGGCATCAGCATCGGCGGTGTATTCCGGCGTTTCGAACGATACCTGCACATGGCTTTGTGCCGCCAGGTTGTATATTTCATCCGGTTGCGTCTGCTGGACAATGCGGATCAAATTGGTGGAATCGGTCAAGTCCCCGTAATGGAGAACAAAATCACGATTCTTGACATGCGGGTCCTGATATAAGTGATCCACACGGTCGGTATTGAAAAGGGATGCCCGGCGCTTAATGCCATGAACCTGATACCCTTTCTGCAGCAGAAACTCCGCCAGGTAGGCGCCATCCTGTCCGGTGATGCCGGTAATCAGTGCAGTTTTATTCATTGACTCCTCTGTTGTGTGCTGATCATTTCCATCGCAATGGTGCTTCTCCGTCCGGCTCGACGCGCCAACCCGTCATTTAACACGCTGGTTGCGCCAAATCCCTCAACGGTGATTCGAAGTGGCGAAGCCTGGAACCATGGTAGAAGCTCTTGCCATTATAGGCAAACAAGATGCCAGCAACAGACAACCTGCCAGACTGCATCTTTGCATCACGCTAAAACGGGCTTCCGCTCGGATAGGCGCCCCTCGATAACTCCGATTGAACGGCAAGCGAAATGCTTAGATAAACGGAATTGTGCTAGTCTTACGCGAGTTTCGGCCTTGCCAGCATTCCCCAAGGAAACCCCTCAGTTGGACGACTTAAATACCAGCTTATGTATACTGGAAAGCCACCTGTTTGAGCTCATCGACTGCGTTCGCCAGAACGACATCAAACTGCACCGATTTCAACGGCTGGAAACCAATCTGCTTGCGCTGAATTCCCTGCGGGAACTGGTGGAACATACCCTGCACGATACCCGCAGCGTCTTCGAACTGAATCAAGTCACGCTCCTTTTGGTTGACGAAAAGCAGGAGTTGCGTAAATGCCTGAGCGAAGATGGCATGCAGGTGGAAAAGCAGCATGGACTCATTCTCCACACGGATGTCGGCGCCCTGGAAAAGGTATTCGGCAAAGGTGGTCACGCCTATCTCGGACCGCACCAGAGCGAAAAGTCCGCGATCTTCTTCGGGCAGATTTTAGCGGACGGCGGCAGCATGGCACTACTGCCCCTATACCGGCGTGGCAGACTATTGGGTAGCCTCAATTTTGCAAGTAACGATCCCGTGCGCTTCTGCGAACATATGGCCACCGACTTTCTGGACCGGCTCAGCAGCGTGCTGAGCGTGTGCTTGGAGAACACCCTGAACTTTGAGCTGCTGAGGCGTACCAGCCTAATCGACACGCTCACCGGCGTGAACAATCGGCGTTTTTTCGATCAACGCCTGGGTGAAGAGGTGGATCGGGTCATTCGCAGCGGCGAGTGCCTGTCCTGCCTGTTTCTGGACATTGACCATTTCAAGAGCATCAACGATACCTTTGGGCATCAGACTGGCGACCGGGTGCTGGCCGAAGTGGCTGGGCATGTGCGCTCACTCCTTCGCAACAACGACGTCCTGGCGCGTTACGGCGGCGAGGAATTCGTTGTCCTCCTCGGCGTCACATCAGAACAGCGGGCACTGGAAGTGGCCGAACGCATCCGCTCGCGTATCGCGCACCTGGAATTGAGCGGCAAGGAAGGCGAAGCCATTCCCGTGCGCCTTTCAGTCGGGGTCGCGACTTTGAATCCCTCCCTGGTGGATATGAGCGAGGGCCTGATTGGGACGCGCTTGGTGGAAATGGCCGATTCGGCCCTATATCAGGCCAAGAAAAGCGGCCGCAACCGGGTGGTCAACGCAGGCGTGCTATTTTCGGGAGAAACGAAGTCTCGAATGACGGCTTGCTGAGGCTTCGCGGCGAATTCGGATCCGTCCGGTGCCGCCGGGCTTAGGGCCCGGCAGACCAGGAAGCGACCGGCTATTTCGCTGGCTTGGCGGCGGGTGCCGCCTCGACGGGTTCAGCGGGAGCAGCCGCCTTTTCAGCCTCGGCGGGCGCCGGCTTGCCGGCTTCCACGCTGTTATCGGGCTCGGCTTCCGCACCTTCCTCAGGCGCCGCGGCACCGGCCGCAGGCTCGGCCGCTTTGGGAGCCTCGGTCTTGGGCGGAGCGGTATGCTCGATTTTCGCGGTCTTCTTCAATTCCGCAATGTGCTCCTGCAGCTTCTGCGTCTGCATCATGTTCTTGAGCTGTTCCTTGACCTGATCGAACGGCGGCGGCGCCTGCTCGCGTTCGTCCTCGCGCAGGATCACGTGCCAGCCGAACTGCGTCTGAACCGGAGCCGCGGTGGTTTCGTTGTTCTTCAGCTTGGCGACCGCCTCTGAGAAGGGTGCAACCATCTGTTGGGCGCTGAACCAGCCCAGATCGCCGCCATTCTCCTTGCTGCCCGGATCCTTGGAGAACTTTTTCGCCAGATCGGCAAATTTCGCGCCCTTCTGCAGCTTGGCGATGATGTCCTTGGCGTCCGCCTCCTTCTCCACCAGGATGTGGCGTGCCTTGTACTCAGTGCGCTTCATGGCCGCCACCCGTTGCTCGTACTCCTTCTTGAGCTCTTCCTCGGTAACCTGGGCCTTCTTGATGAAGTCCTCGGCAGCCATCTGCGACAGCACGATACGCAGGGTATTTTCCACACGGGCGGCGTTGGACGGATCACTGGTAAGTTTTTGCTTCTCGGCTTCCTGACGCAGCAATTCCCGCGAGATCAGTTCATCGACGATCTTGTCTTCCGGCGCACTGTTGGGCCCGCGGCGCTGCTCGATCTCAGACGTCATGATCGTCACCGATTCCTTGCTGATCGGCTTGCCGTTGACCACGGCGACCGCATCCTTGACCTCGACCAGCACCGGCACTTCGGCCGATTTGCCCGTGTCGGCCTGCTTGCCCTTGCCAGCGTTGTCACAGCCGCCAAGCGCGAGAGCGCCCGCGATGGCTACAGTCAAAAGTGAGCGTTGTTTCATTCCTGTTTTTCCTTTTGTTTGAATTCAACCGGGGTGAACGCCTGGATGCTCAGCGCATGAATGTCCGCCTTCATCATGTCGCCCAGCGCCTGATAAACGAGTTGATGGCGCCGCACAGGCGTCAACCCCTCGAATGAGTTGGAAACGATGGTCGCATAGAAATGGCCGCCGCCGGCCTGAGCACCGGCGTGCCCGGCATGGCTATGGCTGTCGTCATACAAATCGAACACTTCCGGGGCCAAGGCCTGTTCGATCAGCTCTCGAATCTTTTCGACACGCGTCGTCATGAAGGCAATACCTTTTTGAATGGCTTAACGGTTACCCGGGCATACACCCCGGCACGCAAATAAGGGTCATCGTCGGCCCAAGCCTGGGCGGCCTCCAGGGTCGCAAATTCTGCGACGACCAGGCTGCCCGTGAAACCCGCGGGCCCCGGATCCGGACAATCAACCGCCGGGTGGGGGCCCGCCAGTATCAGCCGACCTTCCGCCTGCAGAGCTTCCAGGCGGGCCAGATGCGCTGGGCGGGCACCGAGGCGCAGTTCCAGCGTGCCCGGCGCGTCCTCGCTGAGTATGGCGTAGAGCAAAGGGCTATTCCTCAGATTGGGCTTGCGGCATGTGCCGGGCAAGATAGACAGACTGCAGGATCACGAACACCAAGGTAAGGCCCATCATGCCGAATAGCTTGAAATTGACCCAGGTAGCCGTATCGAAGCTGTAGACCACGAACAGGTTGACGCCGCCCAGCAGGAGGAAGAAAGCCGTCCAACTCAGGCTCAAGCGAGTCCACACCTCACGGGGCAATTCCAGGCTAGCGCCCATCATGCGCTCGATCATGGTCTTCTCGCCAATCGCATGACTGGCCAGGAAAACAATGCCAAACAACCAATTGATCACGGTGGGCTTCCATTTGATGAAAAGCTCATCCTGAAGGTAAAGCGTGAGACCGCCAAAGACCACGATGATGGCGAACGTTACCAAGTGCATCGGTTCGACCTTGCGGTGACGCCACCAGGAAACCCCCACCTGCACGAAACTCGCGGCGATGGCTACTGCAGTTGCCACGTAGATGTCGAACAGTTTGAAAGCGACGAAAAACAGAAGTATCGGGAAGAAATCGAATAATAGCTTCATGGAGTATTTCGGCTTGGAGCTGTCGCCGCGGGGCAGCGGTCAGGCGTAAAAGTCAACGCCCAGCATCTCCCGCAGGGAACGGCTGTTATCGTCGCGCGTCTGGTTTTGCTGGGCCGTATAGGCACTCAGCGCCATCCTCGCGCGATTGTGGAGGGTGTATCCTTCCGGCTGCGCACGCTCTCCCCGTGACGCCTGACTCTCATCCAAGGCCTCCAGGGCATAACGCAGGTCTTCCGCGGACAGAGCCCGCCTCGGTGTGTCCTGTTTTTCCGCCGCCGGCCCTTGGATCTCGGTGACGGCATCGACTTTCTTGGACACGACGCTCACATCGCGCTGCCGAAGCAGCGACGCCATGAACTGCGACGAAACCGGTGCCTTGTTTATCTCCATTGCGGTGCAAAGCGGCGGCCAACAAGACCACCTTAAATTGGTAAATTTCCCCTAGATACGAATCTTACACAAACACTGCGCCATTAACCACCCCCGGCAGCCAGGGTCCTGCGCGCGCCCACTTGTCCCACAGGCTGACTTGCCATTAACATGGCGCCCCTCCGACCCAGCCCCGAAGGTTCACCCAGGAGCCAACACCATGAACGAACAGACCGAAACCGAACTGGAAGCCGCCACGTTCCGCCGCCTGCTGCAGCACTTGCGCGAGCATACCGAAGTTCAGAACATCGACCTCATGCTGCTGGCCGATTTCTGCCGTAACTGCTTGGCCAAATGGTACAGCGCCGCCGCCCAGGAGAAAGGGCTCGACATTGACTATGCCAAGGCCCAGGAAATCATCTACGGCATGCCCTACGCCGAATGGAAGCAAAAATTCCAGACCCCGGCCACTCCGGAACAACTCGCCAAGATGGAAGAGCGCCAGCGTCAGCGAGAGGGGCACTAAGAGCCCGCCGATCAGAACGTGGCTCCATTCCACCCCCAGGAACTTCCCGTTACATCCGTAAATTCCACATAGACGCGAGATGGTTCAATCCCCAGGCGTTCATTCAAGACACCCGACAGCATCTTCGAGAGAGGCCGATTAAGCACGCTGGGGAGTCCGATGCTTTTAAGTTCGACCATGGCGGCCGGGGCATCGTTCCCGCCAAACAGCATGGCCGTGTTGTCCGTCACTTCAACCATCACATAGCTCTCTGGCTTGCTGAGCTCCTTGGCGACGCGCTGCGAAACATGCTTCAGCAGTTCACGGCTTTGTTCCGCCTCGAGCTTACGGTTGACCTGGATTTTGACGTAGGGCATGTGTGAACCTCACTGAACCATGAAATCGGTGAAAAACAGGTCCTTGACACCTTTCCCGGCGTGGAAGGTTTCCAGCACCTTGCGGACCTCCTCTCGAGCCTGCACGCGCAAACTCTCGCGCTCTTGAACAGTAGAGACTTGATCCAGGTTACGGCCGCTCAGCAACATGATCAGGCTGTGGCGAATAGCCGGCATGTGCGAACCAAGCTTTTCGGCACTGCCGGCATCTTCCATCAAAACCTGGATCACGACGCGCATATAGTGTCGGCGCCCGTCCAGGTTGACCAGAACCGGCTCCAGTGGAACATACTGCGGCCCTACGATGCCTCCCCCTTCCTTCTCGCCGCCACCTTCGTTGGCACCTAACGCCAGACTGAACAGGAGAAGCAAAACACTCAGGGTAGCGGCGAAAAACTGCCTCACGTAGAAATCTCCGGTCGGAAGCTTGGGATATACATCGAGTCGGCCTGATTATAGATTAAAATATTCGCCCCCAGACACTGTAACCCAAGCTATGGAACCACTTACACCCCTCGGTCCAGTCATGCTCGACCTAAAGGGCACGGAGCTTTTGCCCGAGGAGCGGGAGCGGCTGCAACACCCCACTGTCGGTGCCTTGATCCTGTTCAGCCGCAACTTCGAATCGCCCGACCAGTTGGCAGAGTTGAATGCCAGCGTCCGAGCGGCACGTCCCGGCATCCTCGTCGCCGTGGATCACGAGGGCGGGCGCGTGCAACGCTTCAGGGAGGGTTTCACCCGCCTGCCCCCGGCGGCGCGCTACGCCGACTATTTCGGAAGCGACGAGGCTGCGTTGCACAATGGCCTGGAGGATGCCGGGTGGCTGATGGCGTCCGAACTGCTTGCCGTCGGCGTGGACTTCAGCTTCGCGCCGGTGCTCGACGTCGACTGCGGCATCAGCCAGGTCATAGGTGACCGATCCTTCGCGCGGGATGCGGAATCGGCGGGCCGCTGCGCGCAGGCCTTTGCCCACGGCATGCGCGGCGCCGGAATGGCCGCGGTAGGCAAACATTTTCCGGGACATGGCGCCGTCTCACTAGACTCCCATCACGCGCTACCGGAAGACAAGCGCAGCTACGCCGAGATCGCGGCGAAGGACCTGGTGCCTTTCCGGCGACTGATCGCCGACGGCTTGGAAGGCGTGATGCCCGCCCACGTGGTCTATTCCCAACTGGATTCGCGCCCGGCTGGCTTTTCCAGCTACTGGATCGGACACGTACTGCGCGGCGAACTCGGCTTCGACGGCGCCGTCTTCAGCGATGACCTTTCCATGGCCGGAGCCGCATTCGCCGGCGATTTCGGCCAACGTGCCTCCATGGCCCTGGAGGCGGGCTGCGACATGGTCCTGGTCTGCAACGACCCGGATGCTGCTGCTCAGGTTCTGGATCATCTACCACCGGCCCCGGCGGTTCGCCAGGACCGGCTGATCCGTATGCGTGCTCGAGCGGCACTGGACGCCGCCACGCTGCGGCAGACGCCCCGCTGGCAGGACGCGCACGCGTGGGTAAACCGCATGCTGGCAGCCTGAATCCTCTTATGAATCAAATCGATGATATTCGGCGCGTCGCCGCCGAGGCGGAATTGCTATTTTCCGCAACGGAGGTCGAGGCAGCCATCAGCCAACTGGGGCAGGAAATCACGCAGTGCCTCGAGGACGCCAACCCCATCGTCCTGACCGTACTCAATGGCGGCATCATCTTCGCTGGCAAGCTCCTCACCCATCTGGACTTTCCGCTGGAGCTCGACTCCGTGCAGGCCACCCGCTACCAGGGGCAGACCCAGGGCAGCCATATCGAATGGCTGCTGAAGCCGGCCCTGCCCTTGCGGGAGCGTTCGGTCCTCATCGTCGATGACGTTCTGGACGAAGGGATCACCCTGGCCGCGGTGGCGGCCTACTGCCGCGCCGAAGGAGCCCGTGAAGTCCACACCGCCGTGCTGGTGGACAAAGACCTCGGCATCGACAAGCCCTGCCAGGCGGATTTCGTGGGCCTCAAGGCGCCGAATCGCTATCTGTTCGGCTATGGCATGGATTACAAACGCTATCTGCGCAACGCGGCCGGCATTTTCGCCTGCCGTTTCAGTTCAACCTAAGGAAGCCTGAACCTATGACACGCCTTGCCATCATAGGCGGGTCGGGATTGACCCGACTCGCCGAATTTCAGATCAGCGAACGCAGACGCTTCGACACGCCCTATGGCACACCGTCGGCCGACCTGACCTTCGGCACCCTATTCGGCCAAGAGCTGGTGTTCCTGGCCCGTCACGGCGACGCTCATACGCTGCCGCCGCACCGCATCAACTACCGCGCCAACCTGTGGGCCTTGCATCAGGCAGGCGCATCCAGCATCGTGGCGGTGGCGGCGGTGGGCGGCATCCGCTCGGACATGGCACCGGGGCGCTTGGCGATACCCGAGCAGATCGTCGACTACACCTACGGCCGCAGTCATACCTTCTTCGAGGACGATCTGCAGCATGTCACCCATATCGATTTCACCCGGCCCTACGACCCCGGACTGCGCGAGCGCCTGCTGGCGGCAGGTCATGCGGCTAACCTGCGGATGGTGGACGGCGGGGTCTACGGCTGCACCCAAGGCCCGCGCCTGGAGACCGCCGCAGAGATCGTCCGCATGGAGCGCGATGGCTGTGACCTGGTTGGAATGACGGGCATGCCAGAAGCCACCTTGGCGCGGGAACTGGAAACCCCCTATGCGTGCTGCGCCGTCATCGCCAACTGGGCCGCCGGCAAGACGGAGCGGGAGATCAGCATGGCCGAGATCGAGGTTTTCCTGGCCCAGGGCATGACGGACTTGCACCGGTTGCTGGCGCAATTCCTGAAGGCTGTCTAGCCGCAGCCGCCAACCATCACCTTCACGGCCTTGCGCGTGACGTAATAATCCTGACCTGACCTCACCACGGCCAGCACGTCACAGCTCTCATTCATCTTGATGCGCAAAGACGCGTAGGGGTCCATCGACCGCTCGAAACGGAATCGCGCGGCCAAGGGTGTGGGGTTTTTCTCCACGAGCAGCAGAATCTCGTCCACGGCAGGCAGACTGCTCTCGACCGTCACCGGCACGATGGCGCCATTTTCCGCGATATCCGGAACCTCCAACTTGAGCTCTCCAGCGGGCGCCTGCAGCAAGCGGCGCCGACCGATAGCCGCCGCCAGCGCCTGATCGAGGCTGCCGGCCGGTACAGTTTTGGCCCAGGACGGGCGCCAACGCATCGTCGCCAGCCAGGCCGCCAGGCACAAGCTTCCGCGCTTCAGGAAGGTCCTGCGATCAGACATGGCGTGCCGGTCCTTGCCGGCCCCCGGAGTTTTCCATAAGCTGATGCCCTCAAGCTGCCGCGAGAAACCTGTGTCAACGATCAAGATACGCACCAAGCGCGTGGACGGCGCGACCCTGATCCGGGTCCTCATCACCCACCCCATGGAGACCGGCCGGCGCAAGGATGAAATGACCGGCGAGACGGTCGCCGCACACTATATCCGCACCGTGCGAATAGAACATAAGGCGCGCACCGTCGCAAGCTGCGACTTCAGCACGGCGGTCTCGCGCGATCCCTATGTGTCCGTGCGCTTGAAGGGTGGCGAGCCCGGCGATCCGATCCGGGTGAGTTGGGAAGACAACCAGGGGCAGAAGGACAGCCAGGATGCGGTAATCGAATGAGCGGTACGCGGGGACTTAAAGTTCCCGCGTAGCGCTGAAATGGATGTCGGGCCAGCGCTCTTCCGTCAGGGCCAGGTTCACCCGGCTGGAAGCCAGATACACCAGATAGCCGCTGCCATCCTCCGCCAGGTTGTCGAAGGCCTTGCGCTTGAACTCCTCCAGCTTCTTCGGGTCCTCGCAGCTGACCCAGCGCGCGGTGGTCACCGAGACATTGTCGTAGACGCACTCCACGTTGTATTCCGCCTTCAGGCGGAAGGCCGTCACATCGAACTGCAGGATACCCACTGCTCCCAGGATCAGGTCGTTGTTCTTGAGGGGCTTGAACAACTGGGTCGCCCCTTCCTCGGTCAGCTGCTGCAGGCCTTTCTGCAGCGCCTTGGCGCGCAGCGGGTCCTTGAGCACCACACGCCGGAATAACTCTGGGGCGAAGTAGGGCACGCCCTCGTACTTGAGCGTTTCCCCCTGGCTGAAGGTGTCGCCCACCTGGATGGTGCCGTGATTGTGCAGGCCGATGATGTCGCCGGCATAGGCCTCCTCCACATTCTTGCGGGTGTCGGCCTGGAAGGTGATGGCATTGGCGATCTGCACCTGCTTGCCGGTACGCACATGGTGCATCTTCATGCCTTTGTCGTATTTGCCCGAACAGATGCGCATGAAGGCCACGCGATCGCGGTGGGCCGGGTCCATGTTCGCCTGGATCTTGAAGACGAAGCCGGTGAATTTCTCCTCCTTGGCGTCGACCTGGCGCTCCCGCGCCTTTCGAGGGCCGGGCGGCGGGGCAAAACCGGCAAAAGCGTCCAGCAGGTCCAGCACGCCAAAATTATTGATGGCCGAGCCGAAAAACACCGGCGTCTGCTTGCCCTCCAGGTAAGCGTCCACGCGGAACTCATGGCTCGCGCCCTTGACCAGTTCGATGTCCAGGCGCAATTCGTCCGCCTGATCCCCCAGCACTTCGTCCATCTTGGGATTGTCCAGACCCTGGATGACCTCGCCGCGCACGATCTTGTCGCCATGGGACGGGCTGAACAGATGCACCGAGTCCTCCATCAGGTTGTAGACGCCCTTGAAGCGCTTTCCCATACCGATGGGCCAGGTCATGGGCGCGCACTGGATCTTCAGCACGCTCTCGATCTCGTCCAGCAGGTCGATGGGTTCGCGGCCCTCGCGGTCCAGCTTGTTGATGAAGGTCAGGATGGGCGTGTCGCGCAAACGGCACACTTCCATGAGCTTGATGGTGCGGTCCTCCACGCCCTTGGCGCTGTCGATCACCATCAGCGCCGAGTCCACCGCCGTCAGGGTGCGGTAGGTGTCTTCGGAGAAGTCCTCGTGACCGGGGGTATCCAGGAGATTGAGGATACAGTCCTGATGATCGAACTGCATCACCGAGGTGGTCACGGAAATCCCGCGCTGCTTTTCCATCTCCATCCAGTCCGAGGTGGCATGGCGCGCGGCCTTGCGACCCTTGACCGAGCCCGCCAGCTGAATGGCGCCGCCGAACAGCAGCAGCTTTTCCGTCAGGGTGGTCTTACCCGCGTCGGGATGGGAGATGATGGCGAAGGTGCGCCGCCGCTGGATTTCGGACAGGTACTCGGACATGGACTGCAATCGCGAAAAAGCGGGGATTATAGCAAGCGGCGGCTCCCTTAGGCGCAGCGTCTACGTCAACGGCGGCGCTCGCCGGAGTCCTCCATTTTCTTGCCCACGGTCTGCATGTCCTTGCCCAGCCCCGCCCAGGTATTGCAGCCGGCCAATGCCAGCATCGTTATCAACACGATCAATCGCATACTTCACCTCCCCATCGCTCACAGGCGATTGAAGACGCGCTCCGCGGCCTCCAGGGTCGCCGCAATGACATCCTCGTCATGGGCCGCGGACACGAAGCCCGCCTCGAAGGCCGAAGGCGCCAGGTACACCCCTTCCTCCAGCATGCCGTGGAAGAAAGCCTTGAAACGCTCAACATCGCAGGCCATGACATCGCCAAAGCTCCCGACCTGCCCACGATCGCTAAAAAACAGGCCGAACATGCCGCCCACCGCATTGGTGGTGAAGGAAACCCCGGCCCGCTCAGCGGCGGCGCGCAACCCTTGCGTAAACCCCTGGGTCCTGGCCGTCAGCGCCTCGAAGAACCCCGGCGCCGCAATCAGCTCCAGGGTCTTCAATCCCGCCGCCATGGCCACCGGATTGCCGGACAGGGTGCCGGCCTGATAGACCGGGCCCAACGGCGCCAGTTGCTCCATCACATCGCGGCGTCCGCCGAACGCGCCCACCGGCATGCCGCCGCCGATGACCTTGCCCAGGGTGGTCAGGTCCGGCCGGATGCCATAGAGCGCCTGGGCGCCCCCCAGGGCGACGCGGAAGCCGGTCATCACCTCGTCGAAGATCAGCAGCGCGCCGGTCTGATCGCAAACCTCGCGCAAGGCCTCCAGAAAACCCGGCGCCGGCGGCACGCAGTTCATGTTGCCGGCCACCGGCTCGACGATCACGCAGGCAATCTTCCGGCCCAGTTGGGCGAAGCACTCACGCACCGCCGCTACGTCATTGTAGGCCAGTGTCAAGGTGTGTTCCGCCAGCGCCGCGGGCACGCCGGGGGAACTGGGCACACCCAGGGTCAAGGCGCCGGATCCGGCCTTCACCAGCAGCGAGTCGGAATGCCCGTGATAGCAGCCCTCGAACTTGATGATGGTGTCGCGCCCGGTAAAGCCACGGGCCAGGCGAATGGCGCTCATGGTAGCTTCGGTGCCGGAACTGACCATGCGCACCATCTCCATGGAGGGCACCAGTTCGCAGATATTGTCCGCCATGGCGGTCTCGATGGGCGTCGGCGCACCGTAGCTCAGCCCTCGATCCACCGCCGCATGCACCGCGCGCAGCACTTCGGGGTGAGCGTGCCCCAACACCATCGGTCCCCAGGAGCCCACATAGTCGATATAGCGCCGGCCGTCAGGGTCGAACAGATAAGGCCCTTCGGCCCTGGCCACGAACACCGGCGAGCCGCCCACGCCCTTGAAGGCGCGGACAGGAGAATTGACGCCGCCGGGAATGTGCGCCTTGGCGGCTTCGAACAGATCGGAGTTGGTCATCGCAAAATCCACAGTGAAGAAAGCCGCAACGGCCCGACGTGAAGCGCGGTCCGGCGGCGAAAACGGAAGTCAGGTCTTGGGCAGGGTCACGCCGGTCTGGCCCTGGTATTTGCCGCCGCGATCACGGTAAGACGTCTCGCACACCTCGTCGGCGCCGATGAACAGCACCTGCGCCACGCCCTCGTTGGCGTAGATCTTGGCCGGGAGGGTGGTCGTATTGGAGAACTCCAGGGTCACATGGCCCTCCCACTCGGGTTCCAGTGGCGTCACGTTGACGATGATGCCGCAGCGCGCATAGGTGGACTTCCCCAGGCAAATGGTCAGCACATCGCGGGGAATGCGGAAGTACTCCACCGTCCGCGCCAGCGCGAAGGAATTGGGCGGGATGATGCACACATCCGACTGCAGGTCGACGAAGCTGTCCTCGTCAAAGTTCTTCGGGTCGACGATGGCCGAGTTGATGTTGGTGAAGATCTTGAACTCGCTGGAGCAGCGGATATCGTAGCCATAGCTGGAAGTGCCATAGGAAATCACCCGTCTGCCGTCCAGGTTGCGCACCTGTTGGGCTTCGAAGGGCTCGATCATGCCCTGCTCCAGCGCCATGCGGCGGATCCAACTGTCGGATTTGATGCCCATGCTTATCCGTTCACGATGCTGATCTTGGGGAAACGGGCGCTGTAGTCCTTGGCGCGCAAGGCCAGGCGCGCCGCCATGGCCCGTGCGATCTCGCGGTAGCGCATCGCCGCCGGACCCTCCGGCTCGGCCACCACGGTTGGGTGGCCGCCATCGGCCTGCTCACGAATCTTGATGTCCAGCGGCAGCGAGCCTAGCAGGTCGACGCCGTATTTCTGCGCCATCTTGCGTCCGCCGCCCTCGCCGAAAATGTGTTCCTCATGCCCGCAGTTGGAGCAGATATGCACGCTCATGTTCTCGATGATGCCCAGCACGGGCACGCTGACCTTCTCGAACATCTTCAGGCCCTTCTGGGCATCCATCAAGGCTATGTCCTGGGGCGTGGTGACGATTACCGCGCCGCTGACGGGAATCTGCTGCGCCAGGGTCAGCTGAATATCCCCGGTGCCGGGCGGAAGGTCGATGATGAGGTAGTCCAGATCCTCCCAGCGCGTATCGTTGAGCAACTGCTGCAGCGCCCCGGTGACCATGGGCCCGCGCCAGATCATGGGGGTGTCGTCGTCGATCAGATAGCCGATGGACATGGATTGCACGCCGTAGGCGGTCTTGGGCCTGATGCCCTTGCCTTCCAGTATCTCGGGCTTGCCCGACAAGCCGAGCATGGTGGGTTGGCTGGGGCCGTAGATGTCGGCGTCGAGAATGCCGACCCGCCCGCCCTCCGCCGCCAAGGCCAAGGCCAGGTTCACCGAGGTGGTGGACTTACCCACGCCGCCCTTGCCCGAAGCGACCGCGACGATGTTCTTGACACCCGGCAGCGGCTTGAGGTTCTTCTGCACCGCGTGGGATATCACCTCCCAGCCGACGTCCACGCCGACAGTCTCGACGCCGGGCACAGCGCGGACCGCGTCCATGACCATACCGACCAGGGCGTCCTTCCAGCCGGCTGCGGGATAGCCGAGCCTGATTTCAATGCCTATACGCGACCCATCCACTTCGATCTTGCGCACCGCCTTGGAGGTGACGAGATCACTATTGGCATAGGGGTCGATGACGGTACTGAGCGCGCGGCGCACGTCGCTCTCGGCCGGGATGGTCATGGCTCGCTCCAAATCAGAAACAATGGCCGTATCTTACACCAGTTGCGCTACCCCACGAACCCTGCGCCTTCAAGGTATGCGCCAGATCGGATACTATAAGCAAATCATAAAAAGCCAAGGTCAGGCTGACACATGAATCCCACTGCGCCCGGTTTACATGGACGAAAGCCGATGACGCTCTGGGCATCGCTCCTGTTTGTGGGTTGCCTGCCGCTCTACGCCGCCGCCCATCAGCCTGCTCAAGAACAGGAACTGACCGACCTGCCCCTGGACAAATTGCTCGAAGTGAAGGTCACTTCCGTAGCCAAACGCCCTGCACGCCTCTCCGACTCGCCCGCCGCCATTTTCGTGATCAGCCAGGACGATATCCGCCGCTCGGGAGCGGCAACCATCCCCGAAGCCCTGCGCATGGTCCCAGGCCTTCAAGTCGCCCGCGTGGACCGCAACAAGTGGGCGATCAGCGCGCGCGGTTTCAACGATACCCTGGCGAACAAACTGCTGGTGCTCATGGACGGGCGCAGTGTCTACACCCCGGTGTTCTCCGGCGTCTGGTGGGATACGGTGGACACCCTGATGGAGGATATCGAGCGGATCGAGGTGATCCGCGGCCCCGGCGCGTCCTTGTGGGGCGCCAACGCGGTGAACGGTGTCATCAACATCATCACCAAGTCGGCCAAGAATACCGCCGGAGGCCTACTATCCGCCTCCGCGGGTACGCTGGAGAACGGAGCGGTGGGACTGCGCTACGGCGGGCGCCTGGGCGAGAGCAGCGACTATCGCGTGTACGGCAAATATTTCGACCGGGACGCCTATAAGGATGCCAATGGCAAGGACGCGGGCGACGACTGGCGTTCCGGACGCGGCGGCTTCCGCATCGACAGCCGCTTGTCGGCGGATGACAGCTTGACGGTCCAGGGTGATGTGTTCCACAACAGTGACGGCGGCGCTCCGATCAATGACTACTACCCGGCACCGCCTTATGTCCGCCAGCAATCCGGCGACATTCACAGCGACGGCTTCAATCTCCTGTCGCGCTGGAACCGCCGCCTCGCCGAGGACTCCGGCCTCGCCTTGCAGTTCTATTACGACCAGAACAACCGGCACAATCCGGTTCAAGGCTCACGATTCCTGATTGATATCGTGGACGTGGATCTGCAACACGATTTCTCTGTGGGTGACTGGAACCACATCACCTGGGGCGGAGGCTACCGCTACATGCACGGGGACAGCGCCCCGAGCAGTACCACGGCGATGGTGCCCGATGAGCGCAACGATCATCTCTTCAGCCTATTTCTTCAGGATGAGATCAAGCTTATTCCCGAACAGCTGAGGCTCACCCTCGGAAGCAAGTTAGAGCACCGGAACCTGGTGGGCTACCAAATCCAGCCCACCGGCCGCCTGTTATGGACACCCGACAACAAAAACAGCGCCTGGCTAGCCGTTTCTCGGGCGGTGCGCATGCCTTCCTGGGTCGAGCAGGATCTTCGATATAACGCCCTGACACTGCCCCCGAGCCCGCCCGACGCGCCCCTGCCGACCCTGCTGAGACTGACGGGCAACCGCCAGTTCCATTCCGAATCAGTGATCGCCTACGAACTGGGCTACCGCGCCCAATGGCGGCGCGACCTGGCAACCGATTTGGCAATCTACTACAACGACTACAAGAGCCTGGAGTCCATAGAGCCCCTGCCCTGCTCCGCCCTTCCGGCTGCCGGCTACGTGAACTGCCCCCTGACCTTCGGCAACCTCCTGTACGGCCACACCTATGGCGCCGAACTCAGCGTGAGCTGGAGCCCCATGGATACATGGCGTCTGCAGGGCGGATACACCTATCAATACATGTCCCTCAAGGTCAAGCCGGGCAGCGGCTATACCGAGGCCGCCGCCGACGAAGGCAACAATCCAAATAACCAGTTCTTCCTGAGCTCGTCCCTGTCTCTGCCGGGCAATACCCGCTTCGATATGGCCCTGCGCTACGTGGGGGAAACGCCGACCCAGAACCTGGGGGCTTACTTCACGCTGGATGCGCAACTCACCTGGAAGCCATTGAGCCAGCTCGAACTGTCCCTGATGGGGCGCAACCTCAGCAGCGAATACCATCGCGAATGGACACGTTCGTTCGCGGTCACGCCCACCTACCTGGAACGGGACTTCCTTGCCACGGTCCGGTGGTCATTTTGACTTGGGCGGCAGGCCCCACCCCGCTGAAACTGGCGCGAGCCATACGCCTGTGCGGCTTCATGGGCATGCTGCTGGCAGGGGCGGCGCAGGCTCAAACTGACGTGTCGGAATACGCCTTGAAGGCCGCGTTCATCTATAACTTCGCCAAATTCATCGACTGGCCAAAGCCCTCAGATGGGTTGCTGCACCTGTGCGTAGCCGCCGAGGAGACCTTCGAAGGCGAATTCGATAAGCTGAGTCAGAAAGTCACGGGGGGGCTACGCTTGCAGGTGGATCATCCGAAAGCTCCTGAAATGGGCGCGCAGTGCCAGATCGTTTTCATCGCGGATTCGGAGGCCGATAGCCTTCCGCGCTGGGTCCAACTCTCCCGCGAAAAGGGGGCGCTTACTGTCAGCGACGCCCCGGGCTTCCTGGACCGTGGCGTCATGATCGAGATGCAAATGGAGGATGAACGGGTTTCCTTTGACGTCAACATGACGGCAGCCCGCGCCGCCCGGCTCGACATCAGCTCCAGGCTCTTGCGTCTGGCCAAGCGCGTCTACTAGGGTTCACGATGATCCGGTCACGCTTCAAGAATCTGTCCATCGAGACCAAACTCCAGTTCATCAACATGGCTACCACCGGGTTTGCCCTCGGTCTGGTGCTGGTGTTCCTGACCCTGCATGAATTGTGGTACCAGCGCGAAACCTTGCTGGAAAATCTCATGGCCGACGGTCGCATGATCGCCAGCAATGCGTCGGCTGCCGTCCTGTTCCAGGACCGCGATGAAGCCACCGAGATCCTTTCGGCCCTGCAGGCCTCGCCCGCCGTAACCCGCGCCGTGATATACCTGCCGGACCACAAACCCTTCGCGTCCTATGCGCGGGATGCCAATCTTGCGGCTCCGGCGGAAGGCGCCGTGGTAACGACGCACCCACCCTCCTTGTTTCCATCTGCCCTCGAGTTCTGGCAGGACATTCAGGTGCGCGACGAGAAAATCGGCGACCTGCTGATCGAGGCCGACCCTCACGACCTCTACCGCACACTCCCGCGTTATCTCAGCATTATCGCGTTTTCGGCCAGCATCGCTCTGCTGCTGGCCTTTCTGGTGCTGCAGCGACTAAAGACGGCTATCACCGCCCCCTTGCTCAATCTGACAGACCTGATGCGCAAGGTTTCGCGGCACAAGGATTACTCGCTGCGCTCGGAAGTGCATAGCAGCGACGAAGTGGGTTCCCTGGCCCACTGCTTCAATGACATGCTGGAGCAGATCCAGCACCGCGATCGCAGCCTGCGCGAGGAACTGTCGGAGCGCCGCCGCGCCGAGGAGCATCTGGACCGCCTGGCCTACTACGACACGGTGACCGGACTGCCCAACCGGCATTATTTCAACGAGCGCCTGGCGCACATCATCGGCGGCGCGAATTCCTTCGCCGAACGCACGGCGCTGATGTTCATCGATCTGGACAACTTCAAAATCATCAATGACACCCTAGGCCACGCGGTCGGCGACCTGCTCCTGCAGGATGTGGGCGGACGACTGAAGGCGCTGCTGCGCAGCGGCGACTACATCTTCCGTATCGGCGGCGACGAGTTCGCGGTGATTCTGGAAAAGGTGGAACACCCGGAAGATTGCATGGCCGTCGCCGAAAAGATCATCCAGGCATTTTCCACCTGCTTCACCCTGGATCAGCACCAGATCTTCGTCGGTGCCAGCATCGGCATCAGCTTCTGTCCCGATGACGCCACCGAGGCCGGTACCCTGCTGAAGAACGCGGATACGGCCATGTACTCGGCCAAGGAACGCGGCAAGAACACCTTCCAGTTCTTCCAACCGGAAATGAAAGGGCGCGCGCTCAATCGGCTGACCCTGGAGAACAATTTGCGGCGCGCGCTAGAGCGCAGCGAGTTTGTCCTCTATTACCAGCCGCAGTTCGATCTGGAGTCCGGCCGCATCACCGGGATGGAGGCCCTGCTGCGCTGGAGCCATCCGGAACTGGGTACAGTGAGCCCTTCCGAATTCATTCCCATCGCGGAAGACAGCGGTCTCATCGTGCCGTTGGGGGAGTGGGTGCTGCGCACCGCCTGCGCCCAGGCCGCAATCTGGCAGGCAGAATGCGCGGTGCCTTTTGTGCTGGGCGTGAATATCTCGGGGCGTCAGTTCAAGGACGACACCGTGGCGGAGAAAGTGCTGCAGATTGTGCTGGAAACCGGCATGGACCCGCGCCTTTTGGAACTGGAACTCACCGAAAGCACGCTTATGGACGGTTCCGGCGCCAATATGCGCAAGCTGATGCGCCTGCGCGCCATGGGCATCCGCTTCTCGATCGACGATTTCGGAACCGGCTATTCGTCCATGAGCTACCTCAAGCGCTTTCCCATCGCCACCCTGAAGATCGACCGCAGCTTCATCGACGGCATCCCGGACAACCCGGAAGACGTGGCCATCACCACGGCCATCATCGCCGTGGGCAAGAGCCTGAACCTGGAATTGCTGGCGGAGGGCGTGGAAACCCGGGAGCAGGCGGAATACCTGCGCAACAATGGCTGCCGCCACATTCAGGGCAACTACTTCAGCAAGCCCCTGCCAGCCAACGAAGCCTCCCTGCTGCTGCTTGTCAGCAACGGCAAGCCCGCCGTCGCCGAAACCTCCGCCACGATTTCCTGAGCGCGGCCTCAGCGCTTCATGGAGTCGAAAAACTCGCCGTTGGTCTTGGTGTCCTTGAGCTTGCCCAGCAGGAACTCGCTGGCCGCCATCTCGTCCATGGGTTGCAGGATCTTGCGCAGGATCCAGCATTTCTGCAGTTCTTCCTGCGGTACCAGATACTCTTCCCGGCGCGTGCCGGAACGGTTGATGTTGATGGCTGGATAGATGCGCTTCTCGGCAATCTTGCGCTCCAGATGCAGTTCCATGTTGCCGGTGCCCTTGAATTCCTCGTAGATCACTTCGTCCATGCGCGAGCCGGTATCGATCAGGGACGTGGCGATAATGGTCAGGCTGCCGCCTTCCTCGATGTTGCGGGCCGCGCCGAAGAAGCGTTTGGGCCGCTCCAGGGCGTTGGCGTCGACACCGCCGGTGAGCACCTTGCCGGACGAGGGCACCACCGTGTTGTAGGCGCGGGCCAGGCGGGTGATGGAATCCAGCAGGATCACCACGTCGCGCTTGTGCTCCACCAGGCGCTTGGCCTTCTCGATGACCATTTCCGCCACCTGCACATGGCGGGCGGGCGGTTCGTCGAAGGTGGAGGACACCACTTCGCCCTTCACGCTGCGCTGCATTTCCGTTACTTCTTCCGGGCGCTCGTCGATGAGCAGCACGATCAGATAGCACTCCGGGTTCTGCTCCGCGATGGAATGCGCCAGGTTCTGCAGGATCATGGTCTTTCCCGCCTTGGGCGGCGACACGATAAGACCACGCTGACCCTTGCCGATAGGGGCGATGAGGTCGATGACGCGTGCGGTCAGGTCTTCGGTAGTGCCGTTGCCGAGCTCCAGGACGAAGCGGGACTTGGGAAAGAGTGGCGTGAGATTGGAGAAGAGGACTTTGTGCTTGGCGTTTTCAGGCGGTTCGTAGTTGATCTGCTCCACCTTGAGCATGGCGAAATAGCGTTCGCTCTCCTTAGGGGGCCTGATCTTGCCGGAAATCGTGTCGCCTGTGCGCAGACTGAAGCGGCGTATCTGGCTGGGAGACACATAGATGTCATCGGGGCCCGCCAGATAGGAACTGTCCGTCGACCTAAGGAAGCCGAATCCGTCCTGCAATATTTCCAGCACCCCGTCGCCGTAGATGTCCTCGCCGCCCTTCGACTGCTTCTTGAGTATGGAAAAGATCAGGTCCTGTTTGCGGGTTCGGGCCACGCCTTCGATATCCAAGGACTCGGCGATTTCGATCAGTTCGGAAACAGGCTTGCGCTTCAGGTCGGTAAGGTTCATAGGTTAAGAATGAGGATGCGGGTTTTCAGGAAACAGTTGCTGGAATTGAGTTACTCGAGCGAGCAGGCGTCGAGTCCAAGAACTATCAGAGGGGGAGCGCCGGAACCGGCACGGACTTAAGAGGAAGTTTCTTTAGTTCTGGCGAAAAAATAGCACAGGTAATTGGGCCCGTCCAGAAACCGCGACGAGACGGGCCGCATCCGCCTCAAGCGAGATTGCTGTCGAGGAAAGCCGCCAGCTGCGATTTGGAGAGTGCGCCCACCTTGGTGGCCTCCACTTCGCCATTCTTGAACAGCATCAGCGTCGGTATGCCCCGCACCCCATAACGCTGCGGCGTAGACGGGTTGTCATCGATATTGATCTTGGCGATGGTCAGTTTGCCGTCATAGTCGTTGGCAATCTCCTCCAGCACCGGAGCAATCATCTTGCAGGGACCGCACCACTCTGCCCAGTAATCCACCAATACGGGACCATCGGCTTTGAGTACCTTATCTTCAAAGTCGTCATCATTCAGATGCAGAATCTTCTCGCTCACTGGAAATCTCCGGGTTGTTGATGGGTTGCGGCGGGCAAAGGGACGTGTGCGGCCCACAATGGGAGGACGCTGACGGCAATGGGGCAATTTGAGCTTAATCCCCGCAAAAATTCAAGACCCGCGCCGCCGTGAGCCCGGGCATGAGTTCGCTGAAGTCCTCGATGCTACAGAACTCCCGGATGTCTCGGCTGGGCCGCTGGCTATCGTGCTTGCGCACCGCCACCAGGTGGGCGACGCCATGAACCCTGGCTGCTCGCAGCACCGGCAGACTGTCGTCCACCAGCAAGGTCCGGGCGGGATCGAACGGTTCCTGGCCCGCGAGGCGCGGCCAGAATTCCGGCTGTTCCTTGGGAAAACCCAAGGCGTGGGAACTCACGATGGCGTCAAAGAAGCGGTTAAGACAGGTTCTTTCCATCTTCAGCCCCAGGCTTTTGGGGTGCGCGTTGGTCGCCAAAATCAGCCGCCTGCCGCTGTTGCGCGCCGCCTCGAGAAACTCAGGCACATGGGGCAGCACCGCAATCAAGCCGGCGATCTCCTGCTTGAGCCCTGCCACGTCCAATTGAAGCTGCTCGCTCCAGTAATCGAGACAATACCACTCGAGCCGCCCTTCCATGGCTCGAAACTTCGGCCCCAGTTCCTGCCGCGCGGCGCTGAGTTCCATGCCCATGCGCTCGGCATACTTGGCGGGTATGTATTCCTGCCAGAAATGGTTGTCGAAGTTGAGATCCAGCAGCGTGCCGTCCATGTCGAGAAACACGGTATCAATGTCATCCCATACAATCATGGGTTAATATTCCTCCTCCATTCCGGTATCGGTGGCGCGCATTAACACCCGTGAGCAGCAGCAAAGGAACCCTGTCCATGCCCATTATGAAGGAGCCTTCCCGTTTTTTGGAGCCAGTCATCGCCCTCTCGTTGGAAGCCGGGCGTCGCATTCTCGAAATCTATAATTCCGATTTCCGTGTTGGCTTCAAGCAGGACGATTCGCCGCTGACCGCCGCGGACCTGGCGTCGCACCACTGCCTGAGCGAGGGTTTACAGAAACTGAGCACGGTGTATCCGGTGCTCTCCGAAGAATCCGCCGACCTACCCTTCGCGGCCCGCAGCGCCTGGGAAACCTATTGGCTGATCGACCCCTTGGACGGCACCAAAGAATTCGTCAAACGTAACGGGGAATTCACGGTCAACGTGGCGCTGATCCATCAGCACCTACCGGTTTTGGGCGTGGTCTATGCGCCGGCCATGGACGTGTGCTATTTCGCTTCCGAGGGGTGTGGCGCCTTCAAGCGGGTCGGCGGCGGCGATCCGCAGCAAATCTATGTGCGCGACCGGGCCCCCGCCCGCCTGGCGGTAGTGGGCAGCCGCTCACACCAGACCGAGGGCCTCGCCACGCTGCTCGGCCGCCTCGGCGAGTACGACCTGAAATCCATCGGCAGTTCGCTCAAACTGTGCTGGGTGGCCGAAGGGGAAGCCGACCTGTATCCCCGCATCGGCCTGACCTCCGAATGGGATACCGCTGCCGCACAGTGCGTCGTTGAAGCCGCTGGCGGGGCCGTGACCGACCTGGCGGGCCGGCGCCTCCAGTACAACACCAAAGAATCGATTCTGAACCCCTTTTTCCTGGTCTATGGCGATAAGTCCAGAACCTGGCACACCTATGCCACAGGCCTCCAAGAATAAGCACGACGAGGTACCTTGACATGAACAACGATGGCTTCAACTGGCTAGGGCTGTTCCTACGCTTTCTCGCCGCCCTCTTCGTGGTGTACGCAACCTACAACCCGGAAGGGTATTCTTATTACCACTGGGTCGCCAGCTCGCTGAAAACACCGGTTGCCCAAGGCATCTGGAATTCCGATGCGCTCAAGTTCATGGCCGGCGTGTTGCTTCTTACCGCCTGGATCGTTTTCTTCAACGCGACCCGCAATTCCCTGGGCCTGCTCGGCGTCACGCTGACCCTGGCCATCTGCGGCGGGTTCATCTGGTTCCTCTCGGAGATGGACGTGTTCACCCCCGAGTCGGTGCCGGCTTTCACCCACCTGGTGTTGCTGGTCATCGCCGTGGTGCTGGCCTTGGGGATGTCCTGGGCACACATGAAGCGCCGGCTGACGGGACAAGTCGCCACCGACGAGGTCGACTGAGCGGTTGTGAAAGAATCTGCTGCGCGTCCCGATTGCTGCATCGCGCGGTGCTCGGAATCCACATGTACCCCACATACACTGCGGTTCCGGTGCTCCGCGCTCCTTGCCCTTGGGCCGCTCGCTACGATTTTTCACAAGCTCTGAGACGGGGATTGATCAGGGCGGCGTCCGGCAGGCTTGGCCTCATTGGAATCCAGCCCAGCCTGCCCGAAGCCGGAGTTCCAAAATCCAACGCCGCGCCAACCCGCCCGTTTCGTGATATTGCCGACTATGCCGCCTGAAGCCTCGACCGCCAGCGACGCCCCTCCCCCGCTTCCGGACACCCCTTTCCGCTTCGTCCGGCATTTCGTCGGACGCTTCCGGGGCTGGTTTCTGCTGATGGTCCTGCTGGAAGCAGGCCAAGCCGCCAGCAACATCCTGCTCCCCTACGCCATCGGCCAGGTGATCGAAACTGTCACCCAAGCCAAGGACATCGCCAGCCTCACCCTGGAGGGGGAATTGCGCTACCCGGCACTGCTGTTCGCCGCCTTGGGCCTCGGCGAAGTTCTGTTCAGCCGCGCCAGCGGCGCGTGCCTGATCATGGTAGGGCCGCGCCTGCGCAAGGCGGTGAGCGGCGAGTTGTTCGCCTACCTGCAATTTCACTCCCAACGCTATTTCAACGGTCATTTCGCGGGCGCCCTCGCGCACCGCATTACCGAGACCGCCACCAGCGTCAACCATACCCTGTGGACCATCCTGTTCGATTTCTGGCCGATCTCCATCGTGTTCGCGGTCTCCATCGCCCTGCTGTACCGGGCGCACGCCGAGTTGGCCTACTTCGTGGCCGCCTGGGCGGCCTGCTTCGTGACAGCCTCCTACTGGCTGGCGACCCGCTGCCAGCCCTACGCCCAGAATTACGCCAATACCCGCAGCGAGGTGAACGGCAAGATCGTCGATGCCGTCACCAACCTGTCCAGCATCCGCCTCTTCGCGCGCCTGGCCCATGAACGGCGCTATCTGGATGGCTACCTGGACCTGGAAATGCGCACCGGACGCCAGACCTTTTGGTACATGGAACGGGTGCGCTGGTTCCAGTTCATATCCGCGCTCATCCTGAAACTGGGCACCTTGGGATATGCCCTTACGCTTTGGCAGACGGGCGCCATCGGCGTGGCCGACTTCGCCATGAGCACCAGCCTGTCCCTGCTCATCATCAGCGAGGCGCGCAACCTGAGCCGCCGCTTTCTCGAATTCTTCGAGTACATCGGCAATGTCGCCAACGGCGTGCGCGTCATCATCCAACCCCACGAACTGCTCGACAATCCCGCAAGCCGGGCAGTGCCCATCACCCGTGGCCAAATCGAATTCCGCGGCGTCGGCTTCAGCTATGGCGGCGCGCAACGGGTGTTCGACCAGTTGAATGTCACCATCGCCCCCGGCCAACGGGTCGGCCTGGTGGGATTCTCCGGCTCCGGCAAATCAACCTTCGTCAGCCTGATCCTCAGGCTCTACGACCCGCAGGAAGGCGCGATCCTGATCGACGGGACCGACATCCGCGAAATGACACTGAACTCCCTGCATGAGCAGATCAGCCTGATCCCACAGGACCCTTCCCTGTTTCACCGCAGCCTTCGGGAGAACATCCAATACGGCCGCCTCGACGCCGATGAAGGGCAAGTGCGCGACGCGGCCCGCCAGGCCCATGCCCATGAGTTCATCGAGGCGATCAGCGAAGGCTACGATTCCCTGGTGGGCGAGCGTGGGGTCAAGCTCTCCGGCGGCCAGCGCCAACGCATCGCCATTGCCCGGGTGATCCTGAAAGACGCGCCGGTGCTGATATTGGATGAAGCCACCTCAAGCCTGGACTCGGTGACGGAGAAATCCATCCAGGACAGCCTGGACCGTGCCATGGCCGGCAAGACCGTCATCGTGGTCGCCCATCGGCTTTCCACCATTGCCCATCTGGACCGCATCCTGGTGTTCGACAGCGGCCGAATTGTCGAGGATGGCACCCACAGCGAACTGCTGGCGCAAAACGGACACTACCGCAAGTTGTGGAACCGGCAGGCTGGCGGTTTTTTGCCTGAATTCGACCAAGCCGAGATACCGCCCCGCGAGGGTGCGAGCCTGGGGAGCTGATCCATGCATCAGGTCAGCCTCTCCGAACTCATCCCCACCCTGCAGGTCGCCGTCGGCCCGGTGGTGCTGATTTCCGGCGTGGGCCTGCTGCTACTCAGCATGACCAACCGCCTGGGCCGCACCATTGACCGCGCGCGTCATCTGGTGCGCGAGATGCGTGGCCTGCAGCCGGAGGATCGGGAAGCGGTGGTGCGTCAGCTCAGGATTCTCACCAAACGCGCCACCATCATCCGCCGGGCCATCTTCCTGGCCTCCCTCAGTGTGCTGTTCGCCGCGATGCTGGTGATCCTGCTCTTCCTGTTTTCGCTGCTGCACTTCGAGGTAGCCTGGCTGGTGGGGATATTGTTCATCCTCTGCATGCTCTGCCTGATCGCGTCTTTGATCTTCTTCATCCGGGACATCAACCAGGCGCTGATCGCCGTGCGCCTGGATCTGGGAAACATACAGGATTAGACGCCGCATCGAAAAGTACTGCGAAAATACCCATCACACCCCGGCATTGGGCTTATAATCGGCCCATCACGTGGAGCCGGGTGTCACCATGCATCAACTCATTGCCGAACTGCACCAGGATCACATCAACCTGGCCCGGCTGCTGAATGTGCTTGAAGGCCAGTTGCTGCGGTTTCAGGCCGACGAGATGCCCGACTACATGCTGCTGCTGGACTTGGTGGAATATGTGGAAAGCTACCCCGACCTGATCCACCACCCGCGTGAAGACATCATTTTTCGCATCTATCTGGAGCGTGGAAGGCAGGGTGAATCCTCCATCCTACGCCTGATGGACGAGCACAAGACGCTGATTTCACAATCCCACGCCCTACGCAACCTGCTGGAACAGACGGCCCAAGGCATGGTCTCGCCCCGTGCAGCGGTGGAAGAAGCCATCACCGATTACCTGCAGGTGCAGCGCGCCCATTTGGACGCTGAGGAAGGGGAGGTTTTCGCCCTGTTGGACCAAGCCTTGCTGCCGGATGACTGGGAGCGGGCTCAGGCGGAAATGCCGGTCAGTGACGATCCACTGTTCGGCCGCCAGGTGCAGCAGCGCTACCGCTCAATCGTCGACCTGATCATGGGCATGTCCTGAGGCGCGCGCCTCGCCGGCCCAGACCAGGCGCGTACCCGCCAGGCGGTCGTGCCAGCACTGCCTGTCCCTGTCCACCAGCGCCCAGAGGAAACCTAAGCCGAGCGCTGCCAAGGACAGCAGGCCTGCGGAAAAGCGCACGGCGGCCTGCTTCCATCCGATCGGTCCGCCATCCCGCGACTGCAGACGAAGGCGCCAGGCTCGCATGCCCAGAGTTTGCCCGCCATGGGTCCATTGCCAGCCCAACAGGGCAAAACTCAAAAGAATCAGATAGGTGCTATAGGCCGGATCCCCCGCGCCCAAGGCGTGGCCGCCGCGAAACGGGAGCAACAGGGCGGTGCCTGTAAACAGGACGGCCAGCAGCAGCAAGGCGTCATAAAACAAGGCAGACAGGCGCCGGATGAGGCTGGGTGGCGCTGGCATGGCTGAAGCGGGTTGAAGGGTCTTGAATGGCCCGGGCGGGCGTCAGCCCGCCGGACCTGCGGGCTGAGTCTCAGGGATTGGTCAGAGGCGCCGCGGCGCCGGCGTCGGCAGCCGCCTTGTCGTCGCCCACATGCAGCTTGACGCCGAAGAACATGGCCAGATAAACCAGTCCGCTCAGTAGAATGATGGAAAGGATCACCGGCGGTCTGACCAGGGGCATGAACATGAGCACCGCGAAGTCAGCGACGAATGCACTGGTGTGTACCGGATAGGCAATGAATGTCTCGGTGTTGAACTTGAACATACAACAGATTCCTCCTCGTTGAAGGCGCTGCCGGGGAACCAACACTGCCGACGAGGGTGCCGCGACCCGATTCCCTGATGCGCCGTGTTATTGTGCTGCCCGGACCAAAGGTCCGGCATGCCAGGGATTTTCCTGGCGCGTGGCAATGGTATCACAGTCACCAGCGCGGCCAAGGCCGCGCCAGAAGGCTTCGGCGCATCTCTGATTCAGATCAAGTTTTTTCGCCCCGGACGGGCGCTCGCGGATTGAGGTATTGGGCTGCCCCCCGGCAAACCCGGTCGGCGGCCGAGGACTTCGTTGCAGCGCCGACTGCCGACTCATCGACAACATGCTGAGTTGCCCGCCACGACAACCTGCGGAAGAGGCACGCGCAGGCCCTGATCTTCCCGGTTCCCCTGCAGCCCTGCCCCCCCGGACCCTCTGTTTCAGGATATAACCAACTTGAGTGCCGGATAAGCCCGCTGGTAGGCGGCGAAAAGGGGGGCATAGGTCGCATGAGCAGCCGGGTTGGGCTCGATGCGGCGGGCCACCTTTACCATGGCACCGGCAGCCTCCTCGATGCCGGAGTATCGCCCGGCACCGACAGCAGCGAGGATGGCGCAACCGAGCGCCGGCGCATCCGCCACTTCCGTCAGGATCAGCGGTAGCCCGGACACGTCCGCGTGGATCTGCATCCAGAGCGCCGAGCGGGCCGCACCGCCGCACAGGACGAGTTCTGCCGGGACATAGCCGTTGCCGCGCATGGCCTGCAATACGGCCTCGGTGCCAAAAGCAATACCTTCCAGCAGGGCCCGGAATATATGGCCACGCCCATGCTTGAGACTAAGGCCCAGAATTGCCCCTCGAGAAAGCGGGTCGGTGTGGGGGGTGCGGTTGCCCTGGAAATGTTCTTGGACCAGCAAGCCCTCGGCACCGGGAGGCAGTGCCGCCGCTTCCGCATCCAGGGCGGCATAGCTCGTGGCTTCCCCGAGAAGGTTCTTGAACCACTGGACCACCGAACCCGTGGAGGTCTGCCCACCCTCCACCACGTGGAGCCCCGGCATGACGGCATCCGCGTACGTGCCCCAGATGCCCCGGCCGCTGAACGCACGCGCGGAAAGTCCCAGGTGCAGATGGGATGAGCCGGTGATGAACGCGAGGGAACCGGGCTTCACCACGCCCAGCCCGAGCATGGCGATGAACGCATCAGCGCCGCCCTGGGCAACCGGCGTTCCGGCTCTCAATCCCAGATGCTGCGCTGCTTCCGGTGTCAAAGTCCCGATGAGATCGCCCAATGGAACCACCTCGCCGGGCCATTTGTCCGCGAGTTCGCCGATGCCCAAAGCCGCGGCCAGACGACAGGCATAACCGCCGTTCCGGGTTTGGTAATGCCAGCGTACGGCGGCATTGGTGATGGAAGCCACCATCCGTCCGGTCAAACGGAAGTTCAGGTAATCCTGATACTCGCAAATCGTGGCGGCTGCCTGAAACACAGCCGGCTCGTGTCGCGAAAGCCAGAGTGCCTTCGGCATCATCCATTCCGCGGAGACCGGTCCTTTGCCGCCCCCGTTGACCTGCAACGCGGGATCGCCGGTGGCCAGAACGCGCCCTGCCTCCTCGGCGGCACGCACGTCCATCCAAATCAGAGCGGGCCGGAGCGGCAAGCCACGCTGGTCGAGCGCAACCACCGAACAACAGGTGGTGTCCAATGCGAGCCCCGCAATGTCCCGCGCCGCCACGCCAGACTCGGCCACGGCTCGACGCACGCTTTTGCCCAGAGCATCCCACCAGTCGGTTGGTTTCTGCTCCGCCCAGCCCGGGCGCGGAAAATCCGTCGGGTAGGGCGTCGCCGCGAAGGCCAGCGGCTTTCCCGCCAAGTCGAAAACACCCGCCCGCAGAGACTCTGTCCCGCCATCGATGCCGATCACATACGCCATATGAACTCTTTTCCCTCCTATGGGCGAAAGCCTTTACCAACAAGTGTCGCGAGGTCTCATGCGCCCGTCAACACGGCTAGCACATTCAAGAGCGCGGCGCTGTTGCCGTGATTCAGGGAATTCAAGCGCGTTCTCGTTGAAAAAACTGCTCGGTTGCCTCCCAAGCGCTAGGTCCATACCTGCGGCTACCTCGACTTCAGGAGCGCGCGTGGGCAGCGCTGCCTAAGCAAAGGCGGCAGTCAAAGCACTTCCGATTACGCCGCCTGGCGGTCGGCGCAAGGCGCAGGACAGGTCACGCCGAGCTAGATGCAGGACAGTCCCGCGGCAGAGCCGGTCGATCGAACTGGGACTTGCCTTATCTGGAGGATGCGAGCCTATCTCGCAAACTACCAGACGACGCAAGGATCCAAGTCATCCGCAGGAATGGAATGAAGGCCGTTTGAGACCGGCACCCTGGCTGGAAAGACGCGTGGCGGAAGACGCCATCACACTCGCCGCAGCACGGACCTCGAATCCACTGATCGGAAGCAAAATTCGCGGTCGTTGACGGCTCCGACATCCGATTGACGTTGGGCCGCTCTAGCACGCCGCCCGGAAGCCAACTCCGCAATTCCTCGTAGAAAATCTGAAAACTTCAGTCCTGCGCCTTTTTCCTTCCTGAACGTACATGAGAAAACCTGATAATGAGGGATTGCTGATTTTGCCGCCGGGCGCGCAGTTACCCGATAATTTCAGTACCTTAGGACGGACGATAGTGCCGTAGTGTTCCTATTTCAGCGGGTAACTCCAGTTCCAGGTTTTCAGGGCCGAGAAAATGGTTACAGTAAGCATCTTCCACCTCTCTTTCGCAGTCGTGTACGAATATATCCCCATCCGGAGCCACTAGCCTGGACGCCTCGAAGATACTCTTCATTCTGCCTGGCATCTGGTCGTTCCAACCCCTAGGCCCGTCGACCAAAACGACATCCCACTGCTGCTTCAGCACCGCTTCCGGGAGTTCCAAGGCCAGTCGATCCGGGACTGCCATGAGTTCCCGCCAGTCCCTGAGGCGGGTGTCGTAATTCACCAGATAGGCCTGAATGTAAGGCGCTGCGCCGACAACCTTCTCCAACCAGCCGGGGTGATTCTCCAGGAATACTGTCTCACCACCCTTGTTGACGGCATGCCAGAATTTGCTGTCATTTCCCAGCCCAAACACCAATAGCTTGCACGGGCCCTTATTTCTCAATACTTCAACGATTGCCCCCAACTGCGATGCGGTAAGCTGAATTTGATTAAGCCTCCGCATTGTCGACAGGCTGCTGGGGCTGGGCCAAACGCTTGCGACAAAATTACTGGGCTTTGCCAAAAGAAAACGGACCGAGGATTTGAATATGGAATTTGCGTCTTGCATGAGTTCTCCTTCGTCTTCTCATGCCCAGAACACTGGACGTTATAGATCAAGGGATAAATCCCCCCTGCTTCATTATTCGACGAGGAAAGAAATACCCATATGGAGTAATGTTTATTGGTTCGGTAAAAATACTCTATGGAAGAATGGAGCCCTCGTCAAGAAATCATGCTTGCGAACATCAGTATCCATACGTATAGATCGTCTATCTTTAACCGATCGCCTCCCGCCCCCGTGACAAGGCCCTTCGTCCAAGGGGCGCGCGGGCCCCTACGGATATGTTTGAGATTGCCGACGATGAAGCCCATGCGAATCTTCATGCTACCGCGTTACCTCACTGTGCTCTTGAGCGCGTGCCTGCTCCCCGCCAGTTCCGTGGCCCTGGCCAAGCAGAAGCCAGTCCCGCCCAACATCCTGTTCATCATCATGGATGACGTCGGCATCGATCAGTTGTCGGCGTTCGGTTACGGAGGAACCACGCCTCCGGCCATGCCGAACGTCAATACGATCGCCAATAAGAGCGTGCGCTTTCGCAATAACTGGTCGATGCCCGCTTGCTCGCCCAGTCGCGCGGTATTTTTCGAAGGCCGCTTCCCCATGCGCAGCAACGTCTTGGGCGCGTTGGGCCCCGATGACCTTGCCAACTCCATGGTCTCACCCTTCGACATCACCGTTCCCAAGCTGCTGAAACAGCGCAATTACCAGAGCGGCTTGTTCGGCAAGTTCCACCTGGGGCTGCAGGGCAACAACCCTTATGGCCTGGGCATGCCCCATTCCCTGGGCTGGGATTACTTCTGGGGCTGGCTGGACGAAACCGGCGACCCCTCCTCCATCGATACCACAGCCGGTGGCGTGGCTGCCGCCGGAACCTATTCCTGCGGATTCGTGCCGGGCTCCGATCACGGCGGGGCCGATCAGGGCGCCTGCTACAAGCCCGACAACAGTTGCAGCGATGTGTCGGCCGCCGCGGGTGCGATCAATCCGCCCGGCCGTGCCTGCCGTGACAGCGGTGGCATCTTTGATCCGGGCAAATCCTGTCAGGCCAGCCGGCCCGCCTACATCGATTTTTCGCAGATGAGCGCGCATTACGTCTCGCCCGTCGTCATCAACCATGACGACGGCCGGGTCGAGAGCGTCCCGCCCCAGGATATCCGGGCACGGGGCTATCGCGGCAGCGCCCACATCGACGCCGCCATCGAGTGGATCCAGTCGCGCCCGCAAGGCACGCCATGGATGGCAAGCGTCAGCTTCGCCACGGTCCACACGCCCTTGCAACAGCCGCCCGTGGCCCTGTTGCCGTCCGATGCCCTCAACACCAACGGCATCAACTGCGCGAGCACCTCGCCGGAAGATTCGTTTCCTCTGAACAATCAGATGATCGAGGCCATGGACAGCGAAATCGGCCGACTCCTGACCTCCATCGGTCTGGCACGGCGGAATTCCGATGGCAGCCTGTCCTACGATCCCAAGAGCACCGATACCATGGTGGTTTTGGTGGATGACAACGGCTCTCTGGGCTACACCGTGAAGCAGCCCTTCGATCCCAGCCGCTCCAAAGGGACGCCCTACCAGACAGGGATATGGACGCCCTTGCTGGTGGCTGGGCCCAAGGTCAATAAGCTGAACCGGGACGTCAAGCACATGACCAATATCGCCGATCTGTATCAGCTGTTCGGCGAAATCGCTGGCATCGATGTGCACAAGAGCGTGCCCTGGCAGATCGATTCGAAGCCAATGCTGCCCTATCTTGCCAACCCGAATCAGGGGGGCATCCGCAAGTTCAACTACAGCCAGATCGACCTCAACCTGCAAGCCAATGGAGGCCTCAACGGGCCTTGCCAGTTCGCCAATAGCTGCTCCCACATTCCGGTGAGCAAGAGTGTGTGCGAGGACAACGGCGGCGTTTGGTGGGGCGTGGGCGCCGATGCCCCCGGGACGGCAGGAACCCAGGGCCTGGCCCATTGCTGCGATGTCCAGGTCTATCTGACAAACAACGGCCGTGCCAACGAGGTGGTGTCCATCATCCCGCAGGGCGCCATCGCCGTCCGCAACCAGCATTACAAGTTCGTGCAGAACTTCACCAAGAATTACGACGCGTCGAGTAACGCCTGCGTCGATACCCAGACCGAGGAACTCTACCAGGTCAACGAAGACAAGACATTGCCCAAGCTGGATCGCGAGGGCAGCGATTTGCTGGTGAATGGCGTCTCCGCATTGAAGCCCCAGGCCAAGCGCAACTACCAGGCCCTGAAAGACAGGCTGGCGCGACTGCAGCAAAGCGACGTGGACTGCCCCGGTGATGGCAACCTCGACCTGCGCGTGGACCAGAAGGATATCGACGAATGGAACAAGTTCAGCCGGATGAATGGCGGATTGTCCAGTTGGTATGACTTCAACCTGGATGGCCTGACCGATCAGGCCGACTACCAGATCATCCTCGACAACCTGGGTACCCAGTGCAAGCCCACCAAAACCGGATCATCGCAGTGATCAGGCTAGGCCTGCCGCATAGGTTGGCAAGCTGGCTGAGCCCGCTGCTCATCGCCGCTTCCGCGTGGGGCGCCCAGCCGGAAGCGGCGCCACCCGGAATGGTCTGGATACCCGGGGGGGAATTCATGATGGGTAGCGAGGGCCCGCTGACCCGCGCCGATGAAAGGCCGGTTCACCGCGTCAGGCTGGACGGATTCTGGATGGACACCACGGAAGTCACCAATGCCGAGTTCCGTCGCTTTGTGGAAGCCACCCACTACGTCACCACCGCCGAACAGGCGCCCAAGCTGGAAGACATCATGGCGCAGCTGCCGCCGGGCTCGCCGCCACCTCCGGCGGACAGCCTGAAGCCCGGCGCGCTGGTGTTCGCTTCCCCGAGCGTCCCAGGCGAGTATTGGTGGCGTTGGGTCGAGGGCGCCAACTGGCGCCACCCCCAGGGCCCTGAAAGCAATATCGCAGGCAAGGACGAGCATCCGGTGGTGCAAGTCTCCTGGTACGACGCCACAGCCTATGCCCAGTGGGCGGGCAAGCGCCTGCCCACCGAGGCCGAATGGGAATATGCTGCGCGCGGGGGCCTGAAGGGCAAAACCTTTGCCTGGGGCAACCAACACCCCAATCAGGGCGCGCCGCGGGCCAACATCTGGCAGGGCCGCTTCCCCTTCAAGAATTCCGGCGCCGACGGTCACACCGGAACCAGCCCGGTCAAATCCTTTCCACCGAATGGGTTCGGACTTTACGACATGACCGGCAACGCCTGGGAATGGGTGCAGGATTGGTACCGGGCCGATGCCTATGCTCTCGGCAAAGGCACAAAAGTTGTCGTGAATCCCAAGGGACCGGCGGAGAGCCTGGACCCCGAGGAACCGCATATCAAGAAGCGGGTTCACCGCGGCGGTTCCTTCCTTTGCGACGAATCGGCCTGCGCCAGCTTCAGGCCTAGCGCGCGCATGAAGGCCAGCCCCGACACCGGCTTGATGCACACGGGATTTCGCTGCGTCAAGTCCAAGCAATCCGCCATCAAACCGGAATTACGCCCGCAAGCTCAGCGCTGACAGACGGAAAACAATCCCCCGTGTCCCGGGTAACATGGCATCGCAGGGCCTCGCTTCCTTGAACAGATCATTCAGGGCTTGCCGAGCGACTCGACGTAAGCTTCCCCACACTGACCCGACACAGTGGCCTAAAAAAGCCTACAGGCTTCAACCTGCGAAAAAAACAACCAATTGGCGCACTATGAGCACCGATGGAGTGTCCCGCCTCGTTTCCTGCGTCCCTTAGAGCCTCAAGGCATCAATACGTGCGTGCTCTGGAGCATGTCAATCGATCAATTGAAGTGCTGACAGCCGGGCAAAAAGCCCGCCCGCCTGTTTGAGTTCCTCCGCGTTGCCCTGCTCGACGATACGCCCGTGATCCATGACCACGATACGGTCCACCCGCCGCACCGTGGCCAGCCGGTGGGCAATGACCAGAGTGGTGCGATTTTGCATGGCGGCCTCCAGCCCTTGTTGCACCAGCCGTTCCGACTCCGCGTCCAGGGCCGATGTCGCCTCGTCCAGCAGGAGCAGGGGGGCGTTTTTCAGGATGGCGCGGGCGATGGCCATACGCTGCCTTTGCCCACCCGAGAGACGTACGCCCCGTTCGCCGAGAAAGGTCCGGTAGCCTTCCGCAAGCTCGCTGATGAATTCGTGGGCGTGGGCGGATCGCGAAGCGGCTAGGACTTCCTGGTCACTGGCCTCCGGCCTCCCGTAGCGGATGTTTTCCATAGCGTTGGCGGAGAAAATGACAGGGTCCTGGGGGACGATGGCGATGGCGCCGCGCAGTTCCTCCCGGGCAAGGTTGCGAATGTCCACACCGTTGAAACGGATGCACCCGCCACACGGGTCGTAGAAGCGCTGCAGTAACTGAAACAGCGTGGTTTTGCCGGCTCCCGACGGACCCACCAGCGCCAGGGTCTCGCCGGAGCGGACTTCCAGGGAGAAGTCGGTCAAGGTGGATACCGAAGGGCGAGACGGATAACGGAATTCCACCTGATCGAAGCTGAGCTCGGCTTGCCCTGGGTTCGGCAGGGTAAGCGGATTGGCCGGGGACTCGATGGCGGAACGGGCGTGCAGCAATTCCATCAAGCGCTCGGTGGCGCCCGCGGCGCGCATCACATCGCCCCAGACCTCGGCCAGGGTGGCCGATGCGCCGGCCACGATCACCGCATACAGCACAAAGGAGGTGAGTTGCCCGGTGGTCATGCTGCCCGCCGCCACCGCCTGGGCGCCGAGCCAGAGCACGAACAGCACGGCCCCAAAGACCGCGCTGATCAGAAGCAGGGTCAGTATCGCCCGCCACCGGCTTCGGGTCATGGCCGAACGGAAGCTGGTTTCCACCAAGGCCGCATAGCGGCGGGATTCCAGAGCCTCTTGGGTGTAGGCCTGCACTGTGGTCGCGGCGTTGAGCCTCTCTCCGGCCAGGGCGGAGAAATCGGCGATGCGGTCCTGGGAAACCCGGGACAAGCGGCGGACCCGGCGGCCCAGGATCATCAAGGGCAAAATGAGGAGGGTCAGTAGACCCAGGGTGATGGCGAACAAGCGAAGCTCCGTCACGGCCAGCATGGCCAGTCCGCCGGCCGCCTGGAAAACGCTGCGCAGGCCCATGGAGATGGAAGAGCCCACCACCGTCTGCACCAGGGTCGCATCGCCGGTCAACCGGGAGAGGACTTCCCCGGTTTGCAGGGTCTCGAAGAACTCAGGCGGCTGGCGAAGAATCTGGGCATAGACGGCCACTCGCAGATCCGCGGTCACCCGCTCGCCCAGCCAGTTGACCAGATAGTAGCGTCCGGCGACCGCCACAGCCCAGAGGGCTCCGAGACCGAAGATCATCAGAAAATGCCAATCCAAAAGCCTGGCATTTTCCTGATTCACAGCGCCCCGCAGAAAACCTTCGTCGATGAGTTGACGAAACCCCGAAGGTACCGTCAGCAGGGCCCCCGAAGCCAAACAAAGGAGCAGGAAGGCCAGCACCGCCCTGCTCCGGTAAGGTTTTAGAAACGGAACCAGGGCCCTTAGGGTCGAAATCCGTTGGGACCGTGCGGCCCCGCCGAGACTTTCCGAGCTGCTCACGGGACGCGGCTCCCGTATTCCTCCGGGCGAGACGAGCCGCCCTTTCCGCTCATGGCTCTGCAGTCCTCGATCCCGGGCAAGGAATCAATGAGCAGGGAAATCCCGGTATCGAACTGAGGGAGGTGGTGGCGGATCATCGGCAGGTTGAAGGCTCACGCTTTATGGTACTGGCTCCGATTGGAAACGGCCACGATTACACCGCCTTGAATTACCGTGAACATTCCCGGCAAGGTGTGGTCTTATGGGGGACTGCCCACTCGCCGACACGCCGCTGAATGTATCAAGAACTGCCCTTATCCTGCCCATCCCCGGACGCCGTTTCCTTTTCCGTCGATTCCGCCAGACGCCTGCTGCTGAAAGATGTTCACTGGGGCTATGAAGAAGCCGGTGTGTGGCGGGAGGTTCTCAAGGGTGTCGATCTCGATGTTCAAGGCGGCGAACAGATCGCTATCCTGGGTCAGAGCGGCTGCGGTAAATCATCGTTGTTGCATCTGATTGGCGCCCTGGATCAGCCCAGCGCCGGCCACATCGCCTTCGGTGCCACGGACCTTACCGGGCTCGCCGAACCGGGGCGCAGCCTTTGGCGCAGGCGCCACGTGGGATTCATCTACCAATTCTTCAATCTGATTCCCACCTTGACGGTCCTGGAGAATGTGCTTCTGCCCCTGGAGCTGAACGGTCTGCGAAATCGGGAGGCCAGTGCCTGGGCACTGGATCTGCTGAGCGAGGTCGGCCTGGCGGAACGTGCTGACGCCTATCCGGATCGTTTGTCGGGCGGAGAGCAACAGCGCGTGGCCATGGTGCGGGCCCTGGTCCACAAGCCGGATCTGGTCCTGGCCGACGAGCCTACCGGCAATCTGGACCTGGAAACCGGCGAGAAGGTGCTGGATATCCTCGACCGTCTGGTGCGCGCCCAGGGCCACACCCTTTTGCTGGTGACCCATAGTATCGAGGTTGCGAAGCGCGCAGGACGCATTTTCCGTCTGGCGGACGGAAAGCTGTTTCCCTCCGACTGAGCCCCGCGCCGTGTCAATCCTCGCACGCGCCAATCGCAGGTACTTCGTGCGCCATCCGGTGCAACTGCTGCTCGCCGTGATCGGCGTGGCCCTGGGCGTGGCTATCGTCGCCGCCATCGATCTCGCTGCGGAAAGCACCCACAGGGCCTTTGCCCTGTCCATGCAGGCAATCACCGGCCGCTACACCCACCAGATCACAGCCGGATCGACGGGGCTGGACGAATCCCTGTATCGGCGTTTGCGCATCGAGCAGGGCTTGCGTCAGAGCGCACCGTCCGTGGAAGCCTATGTGCGGGCAGGGAACCAGACCTTGCGACTGGTCGGCTTCGATCCTTATGCCGAGCGGGGAACGCAAAGCCGCTTCGTCAGCGCCTCCCGGGGCGGCGATGCCACGCGCCTCCTCACCGAGCCAGGATCTGCCCTGATCGCGTCGGTCACGGCCCGGCAACTGGGCGTCGCGCCCGGCAACCGGCTGGATATCTCAATCGACGGCCGGGCAATTGCCTTGGACATCATCGGCTATATCGAGGGCAACGGTCCACCGGAGCCGGCCCTGGAAGGTTTGCTGTTGACGGATATCGCGTCGGCTCAGGAACTGTTGGGCCGGGTGGGGCGGCTGGATCGCATCGAGCTGATTTTGCCTGAATATCCCGAGGCGGCGGAGCAGCTTCGCCGCTGGCTGCCTGTTGGCACTGAGCTGGAGACCATCGCCGGCCGCAACGCGTCGACCCAAAAGCTCAGTGCCGCCTTGGAGTTAAACCTTCGCGCCATGAGTTGGCTGGCCCTGCTGGTGGGCGCCTTCCTGATCTACAACACCATGGCGTTTTCGGTCTTGCAGCGCCGGGAGCTTCTTGCCTCGCTTCGCGTCCTGGGCGCCACGCGGGGGCAGTTGTTCCGGGAAGTCCTCCAAGAAGCGGCTCTGCTCGGCCTGGCCGGTGGTTTGCTGGGCCTGGCATTCGGAGTGCTCGCAGCCAAAGCCCTCCTGCACCTCGTGACGCGCAGCATCAACGATCTGTATTTCGTGCTCACCGTCACCGAGTTCCTCCCGGACCCGCTTGTCCTGGCGCGGGGTTTGGCCATGGGAATCGCCGTGGCGATGCTGGCCGCCGCCGCACCTGCCTGGGAGGCGGCCCGGACCTCGCAGCGTCCCGCCCGTTCCGGAGCCGAAACAAGCGTGCGCAAGCTATTGCCGGGCCTCGCAGTGCTCGGACTGCTGCTGTTGTCGATGGCCGCGTGGGTTCTGCAAGCCCGGCATGTTGGCCTCACCGCATCCATTGGCGGTGTGTTCATGCTGCTGTCGGGATTCGGTCTGATCACCCCCTGGCTGATGCTGATGCTGACCGCCGGGACAGTGCAACTGGCCAGGCTTGGGGATATCTGGCTGCTGCGATTGGCGCTGTCCGGTGTCGCCGCGTCCCTGAGCCGCGCCGGTCTCGCCGTGGCTGCGCTGACCGTCGCCGTGGCAGTGAGTGTAGGCGTCGGCATCATGATCGAGAGCTTTCGCGGCGCCATCACTGATTGGCTGGAAGAGATTCTCCAGGCCGATATTTACGTGACCGGGGCAAGCACCGACGACGGCCTGATGCCGAACCTGCCGGATAATCTGGAATCGAGGCTGGCCGACATTCCCGGGCTGGCGCGTACCGGCGGCGCCCGGCGCATGGAGGTCAAAACCTCGATGGGCAACAGCGAACTGCTGGTCCTTCGGCCTCCCGACCTGGACCAGCCTGGATTCCGGTTCAAGTCGGGCGATGGCAAGGCGCTGTGGCGATCCTTTCCCAAACTGGAAGCCGTCATGATTTCCGAGCCCTACGCCCAGCGGCATGATCTCTCCGTCGGAGACCACCTGGTCCTGCAAAGCGACTCAGGACCGGTCGACTTGCCGGTGGCCGGGGTGTTCTTCGATTATCGCTCGGACCAGGGGTTGATCATCATGCACCGGGCGCTCTATCAGCGTTACTGGAGCGAGCCCCGAGAGACCTCCCTGGGGCTCTATCTGGAGCCGGGGGCCGACTTGGCTTCGGTTCGACGGGAAACGGAACGGCGCGTGGCGGAAGACAGCCAGGTCTTGACGGTCAAGTCGAACCGGGAGATTCGCGATGCAACCCTGAAAGTGTTCGACCGTACCTTTGCCATCACCCAAGTCTTGCGGCTGCTGGCCATGGGAGTGGCCTTCGTCGGCATACTCAGTGCCCTGATGGCGTTCCAGTTCGAGCGCCGGCGGGAACTGGCGGTGCTACGGGCCACCGGATTGACGCCGCGCGAAACGGGCGGGCTGATGTTGCTGCAGACGGGGTTCATGGGGCTGGTGGCCGGCCTGCTGTCCATCCCGCTGGGCCTGGCCATCGCCTTGGCGCTGGTCCGGGTGATCCACCTACGCTCCTTCGGCTGGACCATGGAACTGAGTTTCTCGCCTTCGGCACTCATCTCGGCGGTCGCCATGAGTCTCGCCGCCGCCCTGCTGGCGGGGCTTTATCCGGCCCATCGGGTCATGATGGCGCAGCCTGCCCGCGCCTTGCGGGAGGAGTGACCGGCATGGGACGGATGGTTCTGCTGGCTTGCCTGCTATTGGCCCTGCTTGCGCCTGGCTGCGGCAATCAGGAAACATCGAGTGGGGAAGATGCAACGGCCACGCTCAAACAGGCCGATCATGGGGGCTTCGAGCGGGCCTACACGCCCAGGCCCTTCGACTTTCCGGTGGACCATGGCCCGCATCCCGATTTCCGCGAGGAATGGTGGTACGTGACCGGCAATCTCGATGGACCGGAAGGACGGCGC
This sequence comes from Methyloterricola oryzae, assembly GCF_000934725.1. Taxonomy (NCBI): domain Bacteria; kingdom Pseudomonadati; phylum Pseudomonadota; class Gammaproteobacteria; order Methylococcales; family Methylococcaceae; genus Methyloterricola; species Methyloterricola oryzae. Next base: position 31,523 of record NZ_JYNS01000002.1, on the reverse strand, counting down.
TTCGGCTTTCAGATCACGATCTTCCGCCATGGTCTCAAGCGCGGAACGCCGAAGCGGGAATCGGCATGGGCGGGGCAGGACGCCTACATGGCCCATTTTGCCCTCACCGATGTGACCGGCCAAAGCTTCACCTCCTTCCAGCGGGTTTCTCGGGGAGCGGCAGGCCTTGCCGGAGCGCAGGCGCAACCGCTCAAGGTTTGGCTCGAAGACTGGCGTATCGACGCCACACCCGACGGCGGATTTCCCTGGCATATCCAGGCGCAACAGGACGGCATCGGCTTGTCCCTGGATCTTTCACCCCTTAAGCCCGTCGTCCTGCATGGCGAGCACGGCTTGAGCCGCAAAAGCGTGGAGGCGGGCAACGCCTCCTATTACTACTCGATGTCCCGCTTGAAGGCGGCAGGCATGCTCCGTCTGAACGGGCAGGAACTGCCGGTCGGCGGCCTGGCCTGGCTGGACAGAGAATGGAGCACCAGCATGCTGGCGGACTATCAAGCCGGCTGGGACTGGTTTTCTCTACAACTGAATGACGGAACGGACGTGATGTTCATGCAGATCCGTCACAAGGACGGCAAGGCCGACCCGATGAGTTACGGAACCTTGATCGGGGCCGATGGCTCCACGACACCCTTGGCCCGTGAGGACGTGGCAATCGAGATTCTGGATACCTGGGAAAGCCCCAAGGGCGGTCGCTATCCCGCCCACTGGCGGCTGAAGATCAAGCCATCGGGCCGCCTTCTGGATATCCGACCGGTGATCGCCGACCAGGAGCTGCGCCACGATGCCCGTTACTGGGAGGGGGCGGCGGATATTCGGGACGCCGAATCGGGTGCTCAGGTCGGCCGGGGGTACGTGGAACTGACCGGCTATGGGAAGGGCGTAATCCCTCAGAGAAACTCCGAATGACTCGGTATCAGGAACGAGGCGTCGTCCACGATGGTGGGGCATTGGCGCTCGATAAAGGCATTGGCCACACTGACCGACGTCAGTCCAAAATCACTACACGCCGCCCAGAACGCAAAAAAGCCTACAAGCTGTAGCCTGTAAGCCTCTGATTATTTGGTAGCGGGGGCAGGATCTTGTTGTCAGAGTACGGTCATCGCACTCAAATGACAGGGCGGTAAGCGAAACCGCGACCAAAAGCCGGAGCAAATCCCTTCAGCGCCGCGCGCTCTAGCCGCCGTCGCTCGCGTGGCGACGCCAGTGAAGACCGGAACGGCTCGAGTTTCCCACATTCGACCGCTTCCACATCACTCGTAACGACGTCGATTACTTCAGCCGTTCCGGCAAAGTGGACCGGGGGCTCCAAATCGAGGGCCGTATTCCTCGGACGGGGTGAATGAGGGTAACGACACGTTGCAGCGCAAGACATCTTCCATGGACGCATGGTTGCCTGGCCCTCCGCCCTTCGATCATAAACGATTAAGAGCGCAGAAACTGGTCAGAGACGCGCCGACTCCGCCTATGCCAATGCGTTAGCAGTCATCCCCAATGGGATCTTTGGCTGAATTTCGGCCTACCGGCGCAATTTTTTTCAAAAAAGACGCTTCGAAGGACGCTCAAAAGGACGCTGGAAAGACGCCTGCCTGATATGGTCGCTTCCACGGTCGGGGATTGAAGCGTTGCCCCCGGGGCAAATTCGGCCATTCAGCGCGCCAAAGGAGCGGAGACATGGGCGTCACCAGGAAGTTGGAACCAAAACCGCAGGAACCTACACCGCATTCGTTCGTCATTCGACTGTGGCCGGAGAAGGCGGCACATAACCATGGTGAGAATCCACTGTGGCGTGGCCGCATCACCCATGTGGGCAGCGGGGAAGCGCGGGGTGTCGTCTGCTTTCACCAGTTGGTCGGATTCATCGAGCGCCAGATTGGCAGGAAGGGCACCGAGCACTGCCTGCTCTGCCGATTCTGTCGCCGCGTTTTCGGAAAATGAAGCAGGAAGTTTATTTTAAACCCTGACCCATCAGTTTTTCGGCAAAAAAACTACTTGTAACACGGCTTTTGAACTTACTATTAAGAAAATATAAATACTAAATATTTTCCAAATTCGCAGTCGTTTGGCGCATCTAATTATTTAGTTGATTGCCTAATAGATGTTGATCTATGGGGTTTAAAAAGTAAGTTGGTTTTTGGTAATTTAGTTCCCAGCTTACTTGGCAGTTGAATTTTTCCATTTGGAATAGGAGAAAGAGTATGCCGGCTGCACTGTCTTATCCAGGGGTTTACATTGAGGAAATTGCTAGCGGCGTCCGCAGCATTACCGGTGTAGCCACTTCCATTGCCGCATTCTTAGGCCGAACTATTCGCGGCCCTGTCAACCAGGCCGTCACGATTAACAGTTTCGCTGATTTCGAGCGTGTTTTCGGAGGACTATCAATAGATAGTACGGTTAGCTTTGCCGTTCGTGATTTTTACCTCAATGGCGGAAGTCAGGCCGTTATCGTCCGGCTCTACAACACGCCAGATCAAGGATCCGCCAAAGCACAGATAACCCTTGGAGATTTCACTCTGGAAGCATCTAGCGAGGGAAGTTGGGGCGTAAATATCAAAGCCACGATTGACCACGACGTGTCAAAGGATGTGGCCGAGCGACTGGGTGTGACCAAGGACGATCTGTTTAATCTGACCATCTGGGATTCTGCCCAGGGAGGTATCAGGGAGCGACTGATGAATCTGACGGTGAAGGAGAGCGCCCGCCGCATCGACAATGTTTTGAAAGCTGAATCAAAGCTGGCACGCTGGTCCGGTGCCTTCGATCCAACTGCACCACCTGATATACCAGGGGACGGAACCAAAGGTGAGGCGGCACTGGATACTGGATCAGATGGCAAGCCGCTGGTGATGACAAACTTTCTACCCGCTCAGGGCGAAGTCAATAAGGAAGGCCTTTATGCCCTGGAGCAAGTCGATCTGTTCAACTTGCTTTGCATTCCACATTATTCCGCTACCGGCGACGTCGACAGCGGTGTGATTAGCGCCGCCGCCACCTACTGCGAAAAGCGTCGCGCCATGCTCCTGATCGATCCACCCACGAACTGGTCGGACAAGGGGACGGCGAAGACGGGAATCGCCATCGACATTGGCACAACGAGCAAAAATGCCGCGTTGTTCTTTCCCCGGTTGCGCCAGCCAAATCCACTGCGCAGCGGTCAGGTGGAAGATTTCGCGCCCTGCGGTGCTGTGGCCGGTGTCATCGCCCGAACCGACACCCAGCGTGGCGTGTGGAAGGCTCCAGCGGGGCTGGACGCGACCCTGACCGGCGTGCCGCAATTGAGCGTCGCCTTGACCGACGCCGAAACGGGCGAACTGAACCCGCTAGGCATCAATTGCCTGCGCTCGATGCCGGCCGCGGGGCGAGTGATTTGGGGGGCGCGCACGCTTCAGGGCAATGACCGACTGGCCTCGGAATGGAAGTACATTCCGGTCCGTCGCCTCGCGCTATACATCGAGGAAAGCCTGTTTCGCGGCACCCAATGGGTGGTTTTCGAACCCAATGACGAACCCCTTTGGTCGCAGATCCGCCTGAATCTCGGCGCGTTCATGCACAACCTGTTTCGACAGGGCGCGTTCCAGGGCAAATCGGCGTGTGAGGCCTATTTCGTCAAGTGCGACAGCGAAACGACGACCCAGTCCGATATCAACGGGGGAACCGTCAACATCGTCGTCGGCTTTGCGCCGCTCAAACCCGCCGAGTTCGTCGTAATCCAGTTACAGCAGATGGCTGGACAGATTCAGGCATAAGGAGGTCGTCATGGCACAGTTCAGCGTCAACGCGCAAAGGTTTGATCCGTACAAGAACTTCAAATTCCGCGTGAAGTGGGATGGGCGTTATGTTGCCGGAATCAGCAAGGTCGGGGCGTTGCGAAGGACCACGGAGGTCGTCGAACACCGCGAAGGAGGCGACCCCAGCAGTGAGCGCAAGTCACCGGGCCGGACCAAGTACGAAGCCATCACCCTTGAACGCGGCGTGACGCATGATCTCGAGTTCGAACAATGGGCGAACAAGGTGTGGAATTTTGGTTCCGGTCTCGGTGCCGAGGTTTCACTCAAGGATTTCCGCAAGGACATCATCATCGAAGTCTATAACGAGGCTGGCCAGGTCGCCCTCGCCTACCGACTCTACCGCTGCTGGGTTTCCGAGTTCCAGGCGTTGCCCGATCTCGACGCCAATGCCAATGCGGTGGCGATTCAGCACATCAAACTGGAGAACGAAGGCTGGGAGCGGGACTATTCCGTGGTGGAACCCAGCGAAGTGAGTCTGGCCTAAGCGGCGGCAAGTCCGATGCATTCCCTGTCTGCCAAGGAGTTGCTGGACGTTTGGGAGCAAGGCAGGGACCGGCCCATGCCGGTCCGCGCCGTTGGCTTGCTAGCCGCTGCCTGTCCCGAATCCAGCGTGGAATCGCTGATGCAGTTGCCCATCGGCCGACGCGATGGATTGCTGTTGAGCCTGCGAGAGATGGCGTTTGGACCGGAATTGTCCGCCATGGCCGAGTGCCCGCAATGTTCGGAGCGTCTCGAGATCTCCTTCCACGCGGACGATGTGAGGCCGTCTGGCGGCAGCGAGCAGGCTGGCCCGTTCCAGTTTGAAACGCAGGGGTACCAACTCCACCTCCGGCCGGTCAACAGCACGGACTTGTCCAGATTCACCGGCACTGAGCCGCCGGAAACCCTCAGGCAAGAATTGCTGGAGTGCTGCCTGCTGGATGCCCGCTTTCAAGGCGCTCCGCAAGGCATCGGGGATTTGCCGGAACCGGTGATCGTGGATGCGATTAATCGGTTGGAACGGGCTGATCCGCTGGCTTCCTCTCAAGTGCAGATTGCCTGTCCCAGTTGCGGGCAAGCATCGCCGGTTCTGTTCGACATTGCCCTCTATTTCTGGCGGGAGATCGAGAACTGGGCTTTTCGCCTGCTGCGCGACGTTCATGCTCTGGCCGCGGCTTACGGGTGGTCCGAGCGGGACATTCTGGCCCTCTCTCCCTGGCGGCGTCAGTATTATCTTCAAATGGTGCAGGGATGAACGATTACCTGGGCCATCTGGCCACGAGAATCCGGAACCACGCTGCCACGTCGTCCGAGCAGCCATCTTCGCTTTTGCCGCGCGCTGCTGCCCGATTCGAAGAACCCCTCCCTATTTCGGACTCATTATCTGAATTCGAGCCGCCGACCGAGTGGACCGAATCCGGGAATCCGGGGAACGAAGCGCCGGATCGCGCGGCAGACCGGACGCTGCGGGATGTTCCCGTCGACCGATCACCGGCCCCGGTTCAATCGCTTGTGGAACCGCTTCCCGGAAACCTGGCTCCCGCCAACGAGGCAAAGGGCGTCGCTCCGCAGCGTTCAGTGCCGGATTCATCAAGCACCAGGCACGTCGAACGACTCGAGCGGCTGGAGACCCGAAATCCTGTTGCATGGGAGCATCAAGGCGGCTTGCCGCCTTTACCGGATGACGCGATCCACCAAAGGAATGACCCCCCAGCCTTACTCGGGACATTGGAGTCAGCGGCTGTTCATGAATCCAAGGACGATTCCCCTCCGCGCGAGCCCACCAGAAGACGGGAAAACTCCGAGCTTGTCCACTCGCGCTTGATCGTGCCACGAGATGAAGGATTTTCGACCGCCGATCCACCATCAGCAATCAGGCCTTTGCAACCCGAGCATTCACCAGCGCGATCGCCGTATCCGGCAGAAGGTGAGCCCGATGCGCCGCCCGTCGTGAAAGTGACCATCGGCCGGATCGAGGTTCGCGCGGTCACGCCCAACCCACCGAAGCCGCGACCGGCAGCGCCAGTCCGGCGGCCCAGTCTGAGCCTGGGCGATTACCTAAAGCGCCGTGGAGGAGGCAGGCCGTGAGCAATCATCTGGCCATCGCGACGGTGACTTACGCGCTGAAGACTCAGATTGCCAATGCGCTTACGCATGACGTGGGCGACTTTGGCTATCAGGTGGTAACGGACCGTCCCGATGGCACGGCCAGCGGACAAGCGGAAGTGCGGCTTTATCTGTATCAGGTGACCCACAATGCCGCCCATCGGAACGACGACCTGCCCACGCGCCGCGCCGATGGCACCTCATTTGTGAATCGGCCGCAACTTGCGCTGGATCTGCACTACCTCATCAGCTTTTTCGGCAAGGAAACCGAATTGGAACCCCAGCGTTTGCTGGGCAGCGTTGCACGGGCACTGCACGCGCATCCGGTGCTCAGCCGCGATCAGATCGCTAAGCTCATAGATCCAGGCACAGAACCGCGGGTCGGGCCGTCTTGGTTGGCCGCTTCGGATCTGGACAAGCAAATCGAGCTGGTCCGGCTGACTCCCCTGCCCCTGTCGCTGGAAGAGCTTTCCAAGCTGTGGATGGTGTTCTTCCAGACCAAATACACCTTGTCGGTGGCCTATCAAGCTTCCGTCGTGCTGCTCGATGCTGACGTCCAAGCCTCCGAAGGTCCACCAGTCCAAGAACGCGTGGTCACCGCGTTCCCGACTCCTAATTTCAGAAGGGTCACGTCATGAGCGCCGCGGACTGGTACGCCGAGAATCACGCACACCTGCTCCAAGCCTTGGGCAAGGTCCGCGCGTTGCTGGAGCATCAGGTGGCCAAGACCGAAGGTGAAAAGACGGAGGATCCCGCGCCGGAACCGGAATCTGTTCGGGACTCCCAAGCCGAGACTCCCGAGCGCCCCTTCGCCCTGGACGCCCTGTGCGCGAGCTTTGGCCTGTCGCCGTTTGAGCGGCACCTTCTGTTGCTGTGCGCCGGCGTCGAATTCGAATCAGCCCCTTCGTCCTTGTGCGCTCGGGCGCAGGGTGACCCGCAACGCACCTACCCCACCTTCAGCCTGGCCCTGGCCACCTTGCCCGAGGCCCATTGGAGCGCGCTGACGCCCGACCGGCCCCTGCGGCGTTGGCGGCTGATCGAAGTCGGGCCGGGCAATGCGCTCACCGCCAGTCCCTTGCGCATCGACGAGCGCGTGCTGCACTACCTGGCCGGCGTCAACGAAATTGATAACCGCCTGGCCGGATGGGTGCAAACCATGGAGCCGCCGGACGATCTCGCGCCGTGTCATCTGGACATCGCCAGGCAGTTGGCCACTCAGTGGTCCAACCACCAGGAGGGCCGCCTGCCCATCGCCTGGATGCGCGGCGGCGAGCCGGCGGATAACCGGGCCATTGCCGCTGCGGCCTGTGCCTTCCTGGGCCTGGAATTGCAAGCCATGCCCGTCAATCTGCTGCCTACTGGGCCTTCCGAACTGGAAAACCTGCTGCGGCTGTGGGAGCGGGAAGCCCTGTTGCGCAACAGTGCCTTGCTACTGGAAGAAGACGAGGACACGGCGCCGGACAGCGGCCGGGCGCAGCTCGTAAGCTGGTTTGCCGAGCGGGTGCTGGGAGGAATCATTCTGACCGGCGGAATGAAGCGGCTGCCGGCGGGCCGGGCGGTCATCCACGTGGACGTGCGCAAACCGGATTCTACCGAGCAATTGGGGCTCTGGCAGCAAGCTCTCGGCGTGCACGCGGAAAAGCTCAACGGCAGCCTGGAGCGGCTGACCGGCCAATTCGACTTGGGCGCGCCGGCCGTTCAGGCCGCTTGCAGCGAGGCGCTGGCGCAGGCGACGCAGCCGGAGGAACTGCCCGAACGGCTCTGGCAAGCCTGCCGGGTGCAGGCGCGCAGCCGCCTGGACCAGCATGGCGGCGAAATGGCCTTGGCGCAGCGGATCGAATCGGCGGCGACCTGGGACGATCTGGTGCTGCCGGAGGCGCAAAAGCAGATCCTTCGAGAAATCGCTGTCCACGTGCGACAGCGCTTCAAGGTCTACGAAACCTGGGGATTTGGCCGGAAGAGCTCACGCGGGCTGGGCATCAGCACCCTTTTTGCTGGCGCCAGCGGCACCGGCAAGACCTTGGCCGCCGAAGTGCTGGCGAACGAATTGGGGCTGGACCTGTACCGCATCGATCTCAGTTCGGTGGTGAGCAAGTACATCGGCGAAACCGAAAAGAACCTGCGGCGGGTGTTCGACGCTGCCGAATCGGGCGGCGCCATCCTGCTGTTCGACGAGGCCGACGCCTTGTTCGGCAAGCGCAGCGAAGTCAAGGACAGTCACGACCGCCATGCCAACGTCGAGGTGAGTTATCTACTGCAGCGCATGGAGGCGTATCGGGGATTGGCGGTTCTGACCACCAACCTGAAGGATGCATTGGATACCGCTTTCCTGCGGCGTATTCGCTTCGTGGTGCAGTTTCCATTTCCCGATGCGGCTCAACGTGCCGAAATTTGGCAGCGGATGTTCCCCTCCACCCTGCCCACCGAAGGACTGAATCTGGCGCAACTGTCCCGCCTCAACGTGAGCGGCGGCAATATCCGAAACATCGCCCTGAACGCCGCGTTCCATGCCGCCGAGAAAGGCGAAGCACTAGGTATGTTCCATTTGCTGGAAGGAGCGCATGGGGAATACGCGAAGCTTGAGAAATCACTTTCGGACAATGAAATAGAGGGGTGGCTATGAAGATAATCGACCGACCACTATCGCGAGTCAACGCACCGACCGTCGCCGAACGACCGGAAGAGCCAATCCAAAGCAGTCATAAACAAAGTGATGCGCTTGAGGTCCACATTGAAAAAATGGTTCTCAACGGCTTCACAGCCAAAGATGGCGTGCTGATAGAAGCTGCGATCGAACGGGGGGTGGCTCGTCTAACACGATCTGGAGGGTTATCGCCGCTTATGAGGCGTGACACCAATAGCGTGCAGTTGGAGTTCGGACGTAGTAGCCACGCACCCGGCTTAAGTAATGAGATTTTGGCTACTCAGATTGCGCAAGGAATCGTTCGAGGTATCAAGCAATGAGCGTAAAGGCGCAAATCAGTGATAAGAGGCACGCTTCAGTTCAATTAAGACCACAATGGCAGGCGTTCCAATCACGGCCTTTCTCTTCTGCTAAGTCAATGCAGCCAAATGCGGATTCCTGCGGCGAAGCTAAACACGACTTAGCTTCGCTCGATGCGCTAAAGCGACCATCGATAAGAGTCCAGCCGAAACTAAAACTCGGACCGAGCAATGATATATATGAGCAGGAGGCCGATCGGATCGCCAAGCGAGTAGTTCGCGAGAATATGGCTTTGTCAAACAATCCTTTAACGCAAGAAAACACACATGTTGTTAAGGAGCCTCTAATTTCCAGGTATCCATTTCAAGATCTGCAGTCGGGTGCCAACGTTGCCGATATCGCGCCGAATGCGGAATGCAGCATAAACGCAAGCCGCGGTAGCGGTCAGCCTTTAACTGAAAAGATACGTACTCCTCTGGAGCGGGCGTTTGGTGCGAATTTTGAGCAGGTGCGCATTCATACGGACAGTCGCGCTGATGCTCTTGGCCGATCTCTACATGCACGCGCTTTCACCAGCGGACCTGATATCTACTTTCGAAGCGGGGAGTTCAACGTTGGGAACTCGTTTGGTCAGGAGTTGCTTTCACACGAGTTAACACATGTTCTTCAGCAACGTGCTGGAGGTAGAGCGGACGTGATTCGCCCATTTTTTGATAGAGAGGGTAATGAGTTTTCACCTAATGTGCCGGAGAAAGGAAAATGGGAAAAGGATTTAATCGATAAGAAATTTCGTTGGACGCCCAATGATGATGTTGCACGGAACTATCATCAAGATCTGAAGAATGAACTCAGCCAGAAGGCGCTAGCAAAAAAAGCCAAAGGCGAGAAGGAAATAGAAGATGTGAAAAGTGTTGTGGAGACAAACGAAGGTAAGAAAGATCCATTCTACGTGCTTCCAAATCAAATTAGATTTTCTCAATCGGAGATAACGCCGGCAACTACAGGACCTGGGGCTGCACCTATATATCAGTTGGTGGTGAATCTTGCAACTAAGAAGGTAAAGCCAGAGGCAATCGAGCCGATTCGCATCCTAGTTAGGGGACCAGCTAATTCGCCAGTCATCGTATCACTAGACAATCGGCGTCTATGGGCATTTCGGCAAGCGAATGCGCTAATCGGAAGCGGCTCCTTGATCTCAATACGATGTGTATGGGCTTCAGAAAAAGAAATACGACAAGAATCCTATAAGTTCCAGAATGGACAATTCGGAAGTGATAAGGTGAAAGTGACAGATAGGGATATTAGAAATAAGGAAAACTGGATGAGAAAAGAGTACAACTCATTTAAAGGAAAGAACGCGTGACTTTCCCCCGCTCACCCCGACTCCTCAAAGGCGCCATCGTCGCAGCCGATATCGGCAATCCGCTGCCGCAGGTGATCGTGTTCCAGTACAACCCGGCGAGTTTGACCCGCTCCCTGGAGCCGCAGATGGCGGCGAATGACGGCGAGCGCGGGGAGGCGTTGCGTATCAAGGGCGCGCCGGTTGAGACCATTTCCCTGGAGGTGGAGATCGACGCCACCGACCAGCTGGAACAGGCCAAGCCGATTGCGGTGAGCCAGGGCATCTATCCGCAATTGTCGGCGCTGGAGATGCTGCTGTATCCCAAGAGCGCGCTGGTGATTGCCAACACGGTGCTTTCGGCTCTGGGCACCATCGAAATCGTGCCGCCGGTCGGGCCGCTCACCATGTTCATCTGGGGGCCAAAGCGGGTGCTGCCGGTGAAGCTCACCAGCTTCAGCGTCACCGAGGAGGCCTTCGACGTGAACCTGAATCCCATCATGGCCAAGGTTTCGCTGGGGCTGCGGGTGCTGAGCTACAACGACCTGCCGGTGACACACCCCGGCTATCACCTGTTCATGGCCCATCAGGTGATGAAGGAAGCCATGGCCACCGTCGGCACGGTGCATAGCGTGGCTTCGGTGATCGGGGAGCAGGTGCATCTGCCCTCGGCGGTGACCCGGGTGCTTTAAGGAGTCCTCCAATGTTCGAACCCAACAGCCGCTACGACCTCATCGAAACCGCGACCTTCATCGGCCCCGATGGCCAGCCGCTGGCCTACAAGCGGCGGCGCTTGCTGCCGCAGCCGGAGAGCCTGACGGTGCTGGCGGAGGTCACCGTGACCGAAGGCGACCGGTTGGACACGATCACCGCCCGCACCCTGGGCGATCCGCAGCAATATTGGCGGGTGTGCGACGCCAGCCGCGCCATGAACCCGGCGGAACTGACCGCTACGCCCGGACTGGTGTTGCGGGTGCCGGTGCCGCAAGCGGAGGCCTTCTATTCGCCCCTCGGTGGGAGCGGCCTGATACCGCCAACCGGCACCGAGGGCGGTGCATGATCTTCACGAAACTCAACCTGACCCTGCTGGCGGGCCAGTCGATACCGACGCCGCTGCCGGCGACCTTTAGCAATGCGGTCCAAAGCATCGAGGTGACGCACACGGACGAAGGCCGGTCGGGCTTTCAGATCACTTTTCAGGCGGGGCGCGAAGGACTGACGGGCGGGTTGGATTATTCGCTGGTGGCCAGCGCCAGCCTGAAGCCTTTCTGCCGCGTCGTCGTGATGCTCACCTTGAATGCGATGCCGCGCGTGCTGTTCGACGGGATCATCACCCATCAACAGCTGGATCCCGGCACCGTTCCCGGCGGGGGCTTGTTCACGGTGACAGGAGAGGATGTGAGCGTGATGATGGATCTGGAAGAGAAAGTCGTCGAGCATCCCGCACAGAACGAGATGATGATCGCGACCAAGATCATCCTGAGCTATGCCCAGTATGGCTTGGTACCCGATGTAATCCCACCCAAGTCCCTTGAGATTCCGCTGCCCGTTTTGCGGGTGCCGGTGCAGCACGCCACTGACCGGGAATATCTGGAGATCATGGCCCGGCGCTTTGGCTATGTGTTCTATGTCAAACCGGGCCCGGTGCCATCGGTGAATATTGCTCATTGGGGACCCAAGCGGCCTATCGGAGCCGCGCAACGCGCCCTCTCGGTCAACATGGGCCCGCTGGACAACTTGGAATCCCTCAAGTTCGAGCACGACCCGCTCAGCATGGCGTTCGTGCGCGCACACCATCAGGACAGCATCACCAACGTCAGCACTCCCGTTCAAACCTTTGTGCCGAGTCAACCGCCACGTTCCAGTATGCCGACCTGGCTGTTCCATGGCGGCGATCTGCGCCGCAAACGGTCCATGTTCCCCGGTGCTTCCACGGCTCAGGCATTTGCAAGAGCCCAGGGCGAAACCGATGCCAGTGCCGATGTGGTATCCGCGAACGGGGAGTTGGATGCCCTGATCTACGGGGACATTCTGAATGCCCACGAGTGGGTCGGCGTCAGAGGCGCGGGATATGCCTACGACGGGAATTATTACGTCAAGTCGGTCACCCATTCGATCAAGCCCGGCGCTTACAAGCAGCGATTCACCCTGACCCGCGATGGCGTCGGATCCTTGTTTCCGGCGGTGCGTCCATGAAGGAGTTTTTCGGCAAATACCGCGGGCAAGTCGCCGGCAATGTCGATCCCATGGAAATGGGCCGGGTTCAGGTCACCTGCCCCGCGGTACTGGGCCCCGGCCGCTTGAGCTGGGCGCTGCCTGCCGTGCCCTACGGCGGACAACGCGTGGGCCTTTATGCCATCCCTCCAGTAGGCGCCAACATCTGGGTGGAGTTCGAGGGCGGTGATCCCGATTCGCCAATCTGGGCCGGATGCTTCTGGGGCAGCAGCGCGGAAATGCCCGTGACGCCGGCGGTTCCGGAGACCAAGGTGTTCCGGACGGGAACGGTGACACTGACCATGAGCGATTTGCCTGGCTCCGGCGGGTTTACCCTGGAGGTTCTCCCACCGTCGGTGGCCCTGCCCATCAGCCTTGAATGCAAGGGGGACTCCATCGAGCTTGCGCTGAAAACGCTGGAAGGGTCCATCAGGATTTCGGCCGACGGCATCCATCTCACTTTCGGTGGCAGCAGTGTCGACCTGTCACCGATCAGCGTAAACGTCAATAAAGGCGCTTTGGAGGTGATCTGATGCCAGGATTTTTGCTGACTGTCGGCGCGGTTACCCAATGCGCCCACGGCGGGGTGGCGCAACCACTGGGCGTCATTCCGCGCGTGAAAGCTCTCGGACAGCCCGTCGTGGCTCAGCCGACGGTTTATTCCATCGCCGGGTGCAGCGTCAAACCGCCTCCTGCCGCTTGCGCCACGGCACAGTGGTTGACCGCCGGCACGCGGGTCAAGGCAATGGGCTTGCCCGTTCTCCTGCAGGACAGCCAGTCGACCTGCACGCCGACAGGCACTCCCCTGACGATTATCGTGAACCAAAGCCGCGTCCGAGGAATTTGAGCATGCAGATCGCCTTTCCGTTTCAGGTTGACGGGCGCGGCCGGACTGCTCTCGCCGGTGAGGATGAACATATCCGGCAGATAATCGAACAGCTCCTGTTCACCCTGCCCGGAGAACGGGTCAACCGCCCCGATTTCGGCACCGGACTGATGCAGCTGGTTTTCGCTCCCGCCAGTGAAGAGCTTGCCACGGCGGTTCAATTCATGGTGCAAGGGTCTCTGCAGCAATGGCTGGGGGATTTGATTCAGGTGGAAGGGGTTGATGTCAGCAGCGAGGACGCCAGCTTGCGAGTATCGGTGCAGTACCTGGTGAAGCGGACCCAACAGCGCGTGACGGCGCAATTCGAGCGGTAGTTATGAATCTCGCCGCACTGAAGGACCAAACGGCCTTTCTCGATCAGCGCCGGCAAGCGGTGGCGGCGCACGGCCGTCAGATCGGAATCGATTTTGTCGATGTCATCGGTCCGCTGAACGAAGGGCAACCGTCGCGCTGGCTGCTGATCCTCCACTTCATCCGGGCAAAGGGCGACGACGCCAAACTACAGATCCCCGCGAAACCGGACTCCATTCCCTTGGGAAGCATCCGGATTACCACAGGTTCCGGAACTCCCGCGAACAACATCCGCGTTGTCGAAGCGCCGACACAGGGCGAAGTGAACGATCAGCTTATTGTGACGATCGAGTTCGACGCGGGCTCCACGCGGGGCGCCGGCATCTATGGCACTTATACCTTGAAGTTGCTGGGGATCGAAAACCTCGATCCGTTTTTCGACAGCGTCGATTTTTCGCTGAACGCCAATCTCCCCGGCAATCTGGATCCGCTCAAGTTAGTGATGTCGCTGCCAGCGCAGGCCGATCCGACCGAAATCGATTATCTCGCCAAGGATTACGCGAGTTTTCGCCAGTTGATGCTCAATCGGCTGGATCTGCTCCTTCCGGACTGGAAGGAGCGCCATGAAGCCGACATCGGCAATGTTCTGGTCGAGATCCTGGCGTATGCCGCCGACCAACTCAGCTATTACCAGGACGCCGTCGCCACCGAGGCCTATCTGGAGACAGCGCGACAGCGGATTTCCGTGCGCCGGCATGCGCGGTTGGTCGACTACGCCATGCACGAAGGCTGCAACGCCAGGGTTTGGGTGCAGATTCAGGTCAACGTAGACATTCCCCACATTACCCTGGAAGCCGGAACTCGGTTGTTGCGGTCGGCGGGGGCCGGCCCCGTCATGGACTCGCAGTCGTTCAAGGCCGCCATCGATTCCGGGGCGGATGGATTTGCGACGCTTCACCCGGCCGAGTTGTATTCGGCGCACAATCAAATCGAGATTTATACCTGGGGAGCGAAGCCATTCGTTTTGCCTCAGGGGAGCGTTGCCGCCACGCTGCGGGACAAGGGATTGGCCCTGCAAATCGGCGACGTGTTGATCTTCGAGCAAATTCGCAATGCCACTTCCTCTTCGGCTGACGGGGCGGATTTCACCTTGCGCCATCCGTTGCGGCTGACTCAAGTCGTAGCCAGCCGCGACCCGCTCGCGGACACGCCAATCGTCGACGTGGCATGGCAGGTTGCCGATGCCTTGCCGTTTGATCTGGCAATCGCCGATGGCAATGGGACCGAACCGCTGGCGGTGGTCCGCGGCAACATCGTGTTGGCCGATCACGGAGTCGAATTGACCGAGAGCTTGCCGCCGGTCCCACTCGCCGGCCGCTATCGCCCGGCCTTGGCGGTGCCCGGCCTGACGCACGCCGTTCCCTATGACGACGCAAAAGCACGCTCGGCCGCGGCCAAGACGGAATTGAGCCAGGACCCCCGGCTGGCGGTTCCCCAGATTGTGCTGCATGACGGCAAATTCGATTGGCCCCCCCGTCCGGACCTTTTGGACAGCGACGCCTTTTCCACCGCGTTCGTCGCGGAGATGCAAAACGACGGCAAAGCTCAACTCCGCTTTGGCGACGGAACCTGGGGCATTCGCCCCGAGCCTGAAATTCGCTTCCAGGCGAGATACAGGGCGGGTAATGGTCCGAGCGGGAATGTGGGGCCGGAGTCGATTACGCACTTGATCACCGACGAACCGGGCATCACGGGGGCCGTGGTCGCGGTTCGCAACCCCCTTGCCGCACAAGGCGGAATTTCGCCGGAATCGATCAACCAAGTGAGGCAGGCTGCACCATGGGCTTACAAGACCCAGGAGCGCTGCGTGGCAACCGCAGACTACGAGGCGATGGCCATGCGTCATCCCGAAGTCCTGCAAGCGGCAGCCGTACTGCGCTGGACAGGAAGTTGGTACACGGCCTTCGTATCGGTTCTCCGACGCGACGGGCGCCCGGTCGACGACGCATTCCGGCAAGAGATGCGTCAATTTCTGGAACGCTACCGATTGGCCGGCGTGGACATCGAAGTGTCTCCGCCACGATACGTGGCCCTGGATATCTTGCTGCCGGTAAAGGTGGCGGCGCAGTCGTTCCGAAGCACCATTCGGCAATCGCTGCAAGAGGCGTTCAGTACCTATGAGCTTTCCAAAGGGCGGCGCGGCTTTTTCCATTTCGAGAATTTCGGTTTCGGCCAGCCTGTCTTTTTAAGTCAGCTGGTCACGACCGCCATGAACATACCCGGAGTCGTTCGCGTGGACATTGCCGCGCAAAACCCGCAACAAACGCCGCCGCGTTTCCGCCGCTGGGGACGTAATGATGCAGGAGAACTTCGTGAAGGCCGCATCGCCGTGGGTCCGCTTGAGGTGATTCGTCTCGAAAACAATGCCGCCGCGCCTGAAAACGGCATGATCGATTTTGCCCTGGAAGGTGGGATATGAGCACGTCATCCATGGATCTCCCGGCAACCGACGACCCTGAGTTGGCTCGCGCAAATCCGCCGGGCCTTAGTGTACTGCACTACCGGGTTGGGACTCATGGATCGTTTAGGCAGCGGATGCTGGCGGCCATGCAAGCCTATGCACCGGATCGGGCCGATGCGAAGCGGCCACTCGGGGCCTTGATGACGCGGGAGTCCGACGATCCTGCCATCGCCCTAATCGACGCCTGGGCTACCGTGGGCGATGTGCTGGGCTTTTATCAGGAACGCATCGTCAACGAGGGATTCCTGCGGACCGCCAGCGAGCCGCAATCCCTGCTCCACCTCGCGCAACTGGTCGGACACGAGACCGATCCCGGCCTGGCGGCAGCGGCCGATCTGGTATTCACGGTCGACGATTTGCCCGGTGTGCCGGCGGTGGTCAAGGTGCCGGCAGGCACCAAAGTGCAGAGCATTCCCGCTCAGGGACAGATGCCACAGACCTTTGAAACCAGCGAACTGCTCGAGGCGCGGGCGGAATGGAACGAGCTTCGGCCAGTGCGTTACACAGACCAGGTCATATCGTACGGTGCGACTTCGCTTGTTTGTAAGGGCACCACGACTCGGCTTTTGCCAGGCAACGGCATTTTGTTCGTGCATTGGGAACAGGGTGATTTGAGCCCGGAGCGGGTCAGTGTGCGTTCGATACAGAACTGTGAATTTCGACAGCTGACGCGGGTGGATGCTCAGGCCGACGCGGGCACAACCTTGCTGTCCTGGCGCGACGGATTGAGCCTGACTTGGGAATTCGATCCGGTTCCGACGTGTTTCGCACTGCGCTCCGAAGCTTCCTTATTCGGACATAATGCACCGGATCCGAAAACGCTCTCGGCGGAACTTCAGGATCGCCTGAAGCTTGGACCGGACAGCGAAGAAAATCTGGCTTGGGCTGAATTCCGAATTGAGGCAGTTTTACCGTCGGGAGAGATAGAAATTGATCTGGAGCGTGTCTTTCCCGACATTCAGCCCGGGGGATGGCTGGTTCTGGTTGACGGCACGAATGTGCTTTATGGCACTGTTAAGCAGGTCTCCACCGTTTTTCGGAATGATTTCCTGCTGTCGAACCAGATCACAAGGGTGAAACTGAGCCCGGTCGGGGCCGTGCCTTCGATGGACGGATATGGTCTTCGAACCACGAAGGTCTATTTCGCGAACGAAGCTCTGACGCTGGCCGAGTCGCCTTTGGAAGAGTTCGGCAAGTCCTCCTTCATCCGCCTAGATCAGCTGGTAACTGCCTTGCCGGCAGGACGCCGTCTGCTGGTGAGTGGACAGGCCTGGAGCAAAAGTTCCGGCGTTCGCGTCGCTGAATTCGCCGAACTCGAGAATTGCGACGGCGCTTCGCTCCGTCTGCGCGACGCCCTCAAATTTCAATACGTCCGTTCGACCGTCACCATCTCGGGCAATGTCGTTTCGGCGACCCACGGCGAGTCAGTCACGAACGAGGTGATCGGCAGCGGAAACGCTCAGCTGGCCTTTCAGCGCTTTCGTCTCGCTCACGCACCGCTGACCTACATCTCGTCATCCAACGCGCTAGGTGCGTCGAGCACGCTCACGATTCGGGTCAACGGCGTGTCGTGGCGCCAGGTTCCCAGCTTTGAGGGAGCCACGCCGGCTGACCGAGTCTATGTTATCAGGCGCAATCAAGCGAGTGACTCCTTTGTAATATTTGGGGATGGTGTCCGCGGCGCCAGGTTGCCGACAGGACAGGAGAATGTCGTGGCCAGTTACCGGGCGGGTCTCGGGAATGAAGGAAATGTGGACGCCGGTTCGCTCAGCTTGCTCCAAACCCGGCCGCTCGGCGTAAAGGCCGTGAATAATCCGCTGCCTGCCTATGGAGGCAAGTCGCCGGAATCCGTCGAGCAGACGCGGGCGGGGAGCCCGAGAAGCACGACCACCCTCGGTCGTATCGTGACCTTGCGAGATGTTGAAGACTTCGTCCGCGCCTTTCCCGGTATCGGCAAGGTCAAGGCGGCTTTTCTATGGACGGGCACCAATCGACTGGTACACCTGACGGCAGCGGACGTCACAGGCATGCCGCTGGCCGATGAATCGGCGGTTCGGACAACCCTGATCGACGCCATCGCCGCGGCCGGCAATCCGTGGCAGCGATGCTCGATTTCCGGCTATATGCCCAGGCAATTCAATGTGAGCGCGATGGTCTGGGTGGATCGCGACTATGCGGAAAACGATGTACTGCTCAAGGTCCAGATCGCGTTGGGTCAGGCGTTCGCCTTTGAGCGGCGAGACTTTGGCCAGCCCGTCACGGCCTCGGAGGTGATCACCGTCATCCAGAGCGTCGCCGGGGTCGTCGCCGTCGATCTTGATGAACTCTACTTCAACGGCTCATCGGCGCTGCTGCTCACCGAGCTGACGGCCACATTGGCGCAGATCAGCGAAGAAGGTGTTCGTGCCGCCGAATTGGTCACCGTCAATGTCGCCGGTATCACCCTCACAAGCCGGACGATCCGTCGATAGATTCGAGGAGAGTAAGGACCTGATGAACCAGTCGAGACCCGATCGCCTTTACGAGCTGTTACCGTCGATCTACCGGCAGAGGGATCTGGACCAGGGCGAACCCTTGCGTGCTTTGCTCGGCGTGATGCAGCAGCAACTGGAGGTCCTCGAGGCCGATGTCGGTGCGCTGTATGAAAACTGGTTCATAGAAACCTGCGACGAATGGGTCGTCCCGTACATCGGGGACTTGTTGGGAATGTCGGGATTGGGTGATTTTCGCCATCCCGCGGTCAGCCAGCGCGCCCGCGTGGCCAAGACCCTGGGCTATCGCCGTCGCAAAGGTGTCTCGGTAGCGCTGGAAGAAGTTATTCAAGACTCCACCGGCTGGAGTGTCAGCGTGGTGGAGTTTTTTGAGCGGATCACGGCCAATCAGAACGTGCGGCACGTTCGGGACGGTAAGGGCATGACTACCGACGTGCGCAATCGGGCCGCGGTTGCCCAAATGTACACAGCTTTCAACGAGTGCGCATTTCGACCCGAGATGCGGCGAATAAACAGCGGCCGGGGACGCTTCAACAGGATGAATGTGGGTGTGCTCGTCTGGCGCCTGGCGAGCTTCCCCATGCACACGCAACCTGCTCGCGCGGCCGGCAACGCCTACCGATTCGATCCGCTAGGGACGGACGTGCCATTGTTCAATCGCGCCATGCCGCGGGCGGGTATGTCACAAAAGGCCCTTGCCCCGAATCTTCCCATTGCGCTGAGCAATGACCTTTTCCAGCGGGACCTCGAAGCGTGCCGAAAGCGCTCAAACGGCAAAGATTTCGGGACAAGCGACTTTTACGGACCGAATCGTGCGCTTTGCATCTACCGTAATGACAGTCCGATACCCGCCCATGAAGTGATGAGCGCCACACTGAACGGAAATGAATGGGAAAACTATCAGATAGCTCAGGAGCGTTCTGCTGCCATCGACGTGACCAACGGCCGTTTCGTGCTGCGTCAGGTTGGGGAGAAAGACCAAATCGACGTGAGCTATCACTATGGATTTTCGGGGGAATTGGGCGGAGGTCCTTACCGGCGTGTGCCGTCGAGTACGGGACTTGAGGCCGGGATACCGACCTTGACCGTCGGCGGTCAGGCGGAGGCGCAATTCCCGACCCTCAAGGAGGCGATTGCATCCCTGTCGGAACCACATGCGGGTGGCTCCAGCGTCATCCGCATCATGGATAGCGGCGTTTATGAGCTCGAGGAGATTCAACTGAATGCCGCGGGCTCCGTCGTCATCGAGGCCGCCTCGGGGGCATGGCCCAGCATTCGCGGGACTCGCCCACTCCGGATCACTGCGTCAGGCGAGTGTGTATTGACCTTGCAGGGCCTCAGATTGGGAGAACCGCTGGAGTTGGAAGCGGCCAATGGCCAGCTGCGGCTTGAATTGTCGCATTGCAGCATTCCCAAAGGCGTGCAGGCGATAAACATAGCCGATGTCTTACAAGTCACCATCGCCCATAACATGGTGGGCCCCATACGCCTGCCCGGCGAAACCTCCCGGCTGGTCATCAGCGACAGCATCGTTTGCGGATCGAGGGTTGCCATCGGCGGCGCCCTCGACACAACGTATGGACCGGGAGCGCAACTGTCGCGAGCTACGGTTTTCGGGGAGGTGAACCTGCAATCACTGGAATTGGCGTCGGAGGTTCTTTTTACCGATCCCGTGTCGATCTATCGCTCTCAATCGGGTGGAATGCGGTTTTGCTACGTCCCTGAGGGTTCTTTCACGCCGCAACGGTACCGCTGTCAGCCCGACCTCGCCTTGGCCACGCAGGGATTGTCCGGGCAAGCCATCGAGGAAAAAGAGACCATTCGACGTCGATTGACTCCGTCGTTCACCTCGCGGCAGTGGGGTTCTGCGGGCTTTGCTCAGCTCTCCATGCAATGCGCGCTTGAGATCCGGCGGGGTGCCGAGGACGGCGGAGAGATGGGCGCCTTTCACTCCGTCCATGCCTATGAGAGAGAAGCCAATTTGGCGCAGGCGCTGGACGAGTATCTTCCATCGTCGCTCGAAGCAGGGATCTTCTACGTGACCTGATTGAGCTTTCATACAAGGAGAACAAAAAGATGAAGGGCGATTTTTCCCGTTTCACCTTCGACGAAAAGAAGCGCTATAGCAGCGTCAGAATGCAGCAAGGGCGTCTCCAGATCGACGCCGACTGGAACGAGCAGATGGAGATCCTGGAGCATCGGATCGCGACCGAAATTACCGATTTCATCGGGTCGAGCGGGACACCCAAACCAACACCGGCCGATCCGGGCGGGTTCGAAATCACCGTAGACAACGGACAGCTTTACATCGGAGCCGGCCGATATTACGTCGCGGGCCTGCTGTTCGAAAATCCCGAGAAAGTGGCCTATGCCAGTCAGCCTGATTTTCCCAACCCACCGTTACCCGACACTCAAGGCAATTACGTCGCCTACCTGGATGTCTGGCAAGAGCATGTGACGTATCTGGAGGATGCGGGAATCGCTGACCCCGCCCTGGCCGGCGCGGATACGTCGACCCGCTTGCGCAACGTCTGGCAGGTAAAGATTACGCCGGCGCTTCCCAACGAAAGCTATTTGCCCAATTGGCGGCCCACTGGGGAAAATCCGCCACTCAGCACTGGAACCATGCTGGCCAGGGCTGTGGGTGTGATTCAGGACAACCAACTGTATCGCGTCGAGGTTCACCAGGGCGGCGGCGCAACTACTGCGAGCGTCAAGTGGTGCAAGGACAACGGTTCGATCGCGGCGCGCGTGGAGAAAATCGCCGATAAAACCATTACGCTCAGCGGAAAAGGAAGGGAAACCGGTGCGAATTTTGGCGATAAAGCCTGCGTTGAACTGACGACCCGGGAGCGGATGCTCAAACGTGTTCCAGGCATTCTTGCGGAGGTGAAGACGGTCCGGGGCGACGAGATCGAAGTCGTAAGTTGGCCGGACGGAGTGGATCTCACTGGTGAATGGATCGTACGCGGTGAATGGATCGTACGCGGATGGGATTCGAAAGGTGAGCTGAGCTTGCCCAAGGACAAAGACACGCCCATGGTCGTAGGCGACAACCTGAATCTATTTTTCAGCGCCGAGGACGGAGAAGTTTACAACGCGGGCGATTACTGGGTGATTCCCACGCGCCAGCTTGGCAATGCCATCGAATGGCCGGATTCCAGCTTTCAACCCCCGCGCGGTCTCCGGCATCATTATTGTGCCTTGGCTACGGTCAAACTGAATCGACAAAAACAATGGAACAGCAACCAAAATGGCGACCAGCGCTTCAGCTTTCAGGCACTGGCCACGGGCTTGGTGAGCAAGACCGGAGATATCATGACCGGCCCCCTCTCAATCAAAGCGGCGCTCGAAGTGGCGGGGGACTTGACGGTCGGCGGGAATGTAAAATCCCAGGCTGGTTACAGGCCGCTAGACATTGCATCCCCGCTTCGCATAACCCCTTCTTCATTGTCCCCGCAACCGGTTCCCAAAACGGAAATCTCGATAGAGGCAATGGGGGTTTCACACGTAGGCGAAACCAGGCCCACTCCGAGCTTGATGTTGAATAATAACGCCATCGCTTTGAACACTCAGAGCGGCACTTTACTCACTACGATTTTAAAACCAGATGGATCGATAAGAAAATTCACAGGACACAATGTTTTCGGCGACCAATTACAGTGGGATGTATGGGCTACGTGGGTGAATGAAAATGCCGAGGAGTGGGATATTGTTGCCGTTGTTTCCTACGCGGCTATCAGTAGCCCACCAGACCCTGCTACCAATTCACAAAGCAATGGCGCTGCCCGAAAATTGCTGGGTGATTTAGGCGCTGAGAAAATATTGTCCCTTACCTTGCCCGCTCAACAAGACAATGGGACTGCAAGGCGTCCCTATGCGCTTCTGTTTGCCAAGGTCGCATTTAGCCAAGCAATAGAAAGTTTGATGGACAATGAAAAGCCTCCTGCGATGGTCAGCATCAGGTCGTATCTTGAGTTGATAAAGTTTACGGCGCTAACCCTTGCCGGAGATGCCATTGTCGCTGGGCGGATGTGCATTTCCGGCAATAGCGGTATTCGTAAGACACAAGCCAACACCGTGCTCGCGGTGAAAGGCGGAGTCGGTGTCAGTGGACGCCTAAGCGTCGGTGAACCCGGCGAGGTAGGCATGCTAGAAGTGCTGGGACAGGAAAGCAGAATTGCTATAAGAAATGGTGCTCATAGTTGGCAATTGGAAGCAATGGCAGATGATCCAGATAGGTTAATGTTCAAATATTTAAGTGGTGGTCAATTGCAACGTAATTTAATGTGGCTCAACAAGGACGGCAATATATATAACCCGAACGGCAGCGTGGTTGTTAGTCCAAAATCGAGCATGAAACTGTATTTCGGAAAAAAGCCAATAGACCCTTCAGCAAGAGGTATAAATTCTATAGAAGTTGGGTTTGGAAATGATATAACATTCACCGATTCCAATTCATACTTTGTTAAGGCGATAGTCTCCGAAGGAATTGCTAACTTGGGGGACGCGCAATTCACGACGCTTGAATGCAAACCGAAAAGCAGCCGGACTTTTCTTGTTAGATGGCACGCGGATTGGCCTACTGGCGGCGCATATGCGAACATTAATGCACTTAACACAGAGATTCACTACTTCTTAATCGGCACGTGATAGAAAATGACAATTCGGCAATCTAAACCACAGCCACTTCAGCGTATTACGAAAACTAGTCGAGAAGATTGCGACTCCGGATTTGCCGGACTCTTCGTTTCACTTAAAGTTCCGGCCTCGGCCTAATATCCTCCGGTATGAGAACACAACTCGAACACCGCCTAGGCCAACTCCGAGCCGAATACGAAACCGGGGAAAAAGTATTGGCCGAACTGGAAGCCAAGCAAGCCAGGCTCCGTGAAACGCTGCTCCGCATCAGCGGAGCCATCCAGGTTCTGGAGGAGGCGCTGGCGGAGGAGAACGGCGCGGAGGAATCAGGGGCAAGCGATGAGCCCTTGCTTCACGACGCCGAATCGGCGGGCAATCCTCGATTCGCTGCCTGAGGCGGGTCGGCCAGGCTTAGTTGTGCACGCGGCGCTGCCGGGCGACCGGTGATTTCCTGCTTTTCGGCATCGGGCCGAGGTGGGTGGCGGGGTTTTCCCCCAGGAGCTGCTTGATCTGCTCCAATTCGCCCTGCAGCCTGGCCAGCGCCTGGCCCAAGGTGGCGATGTTGTCGATCAGGTCGGACAGTTTCTCGCCATCGGGTGCCGGTTGCGCCGTCTCCCAGGGCACCCGCGATTCGCTCTTCTCGCCGGACGAGGCGCAGAGGGCCTCGTAGAAGGCGATCGTTTTGGCGCAGGGCTCGACCCCGAATTCCTTTTCCAGAATCTGCGCGCACTGTTGGAACTGCTTGAGGGCAGCGCTGCGGTCTCCGGCGCGGGCATGCAATTCCATCAGTCTTTGATGCGTGCTTTCCCGGGCCGGTTCCGCCTCCAGCAGCAGGCCTCCGTAGCTGCGACCTTCATCCAGCCGGTTTCTGGCCATGCACCCGTCAAACAGCTTTTCGACCAGACCGAAATACATTCCCTGAAAGCGCTCCCGTTCGATCAGGCACCACTCCTGGCACCAACCGCTCAACAGTTCGCCGCGATAGAGCGTGACGCCCTGCTTCATGGCATCGAAATCGGTATCCGTCAGGCCATCCGGTGGCACGGCAGCGGCATCGGCGCAGACCTTGGCAAACTGGTCGGTATCGACCCAGGCGCTCGTGTCGTTGCGTATGCTGAGCCAGTCCTGCCCTATGGCGAGCAGAGCATCAGCTGGCGCATCGCCGGACATACTCTGGCGAAGTTGCCACAGACAATTGCGAAGGTATTTTTTTCCTCGACAGGCTTCGGCCTCTTCCCAAAGCAGCCCCGCTGCCTGATCCCGGCCCAGCTGATGGTTCAGCGCCACCAGCGCCAGCAGCTCCAGCGCTTTCCCTGGAACCGGGATCGGATTGCCGTCTTCGCCTGATACCTGAATCTTCCCGAACAGATTGATACGCACCATCTTGCCTCATCCTTATCTGTGATTCCTGTTTCATGGGGCGTTCCAATTTGGAACCGATCAATGTTCTAACTTGCGCCTCCGAGCCACCCTCATGGCCGGCTCTTTGATTTCATCAAGGCGCCCGGTTCAGCAATACCTTCAAGCTTGAGGGGGCGAATGGAATTCCAGAACCGAGGTCACTCGTGACGAGATCCGTCCTGCCATCTGCGTCGAGATCTCCGAGGGCACCATAGTGCGGCTCAATGCCGGTCCCGGACAACGGAGTGGGCACGAAGTGTCCGTCTCCTGTTCCCGTCAAGATGACGGAGTGACCGTACTGAATCAATGCAATATCAGGCTTGCCGTCGCCATTGAACTCGCCAAGCTTCACATATCGAGCTACGGTGCCGCTGATATCGGGCGGAGAAAAGACCTGGAAGGTCTGGAAATTTCCATCGCCTGAACCGAGCCATACGCTCAAGCTTGGCGCTTCCGTCGCCACCAGCAGGTCGCTCTTGCCGTCCGCATTGACATCGCCTAGCGCAATCGAGCTTGGTCGCGTTCCGGTGGCCAGGCTCCGAGGAAGGGCGAATTGGCCATTGCCGGTGCCTTTCAGGATGCTGACCGATGAGCTGCTAGTATTGACGACCGCCAGGTCGGGCTTGCCATCGTTATCCAGGTCTCCGGCTGCCAGCGACTTCGGCTGGACGCCGATTTGGTAGCCTTGGATGGACGGGAATGTGCCATCCCCGGCACCCAGAAGCACGGCGACCCTCCCCGGCTTGTTCACTTCGCCTCCGTCGGTGACGGCCAGGTCCGCCTTGCCGTCGCCATTGAAGTCGTTGACTTCAATGGCGGTTAGGACGCCGCCGACAGGGAAGCTCTGCGCCGCCTGGAACTGCCCGTCACCGGTCCCCAGTAACACACTGACGTTTTTGCCAAAGGGATTGGCAGTGGCCAGATCCATCCGGCCATCGCCGTTGAAGTCTCCGGTGGCGAGCCACCAAGGGCCTGGCCCGGTAGCAAACGGTTGCGCATCCTTGAAGCGTCCGCCGCCTGTGCCCAGGTACACCGACACCGCGCTCTGCGTCTCATCCGTCGCGGCGAGATCCGGTTTCCCGTCACGATTGAAGTCCGCGACGGCCACGGACCATGGATATGTCCCCGTCCGGAGCGGCGAACCCGGCGCGGCGACAAACCGTCCCGATGGCGCGACGACGGTGGTGTTGAGCAACAAGCTCACGCTTTCGGTGCCGGCATTCGCCACGGTGATATCGTCCCGGCCGTCGGCATCGATGTCGGCCACGGCAATGCCCAATGGCTGCGCTCCCACCGGAAACGACAACGGATCGCCAAAACGGCCTTGCCCCAGGTTGGTCAACACGCTGAGGCTGTTGCTGCCAAGATTGCTGACCACCAGATCCGGGTGCCCGTCTTTATTCAGGTCGGCGGCGTCAATGGAGCCTGGGCCAGAACCGGCGGGCAGCGTGATCGCGGTGGCCGCCTCGAACACACCTCTGCCGCCGACACCCGCCAGCAGGCTGAGGTTTCCTCCGTGATTGGAAACCACCAGGTCCGGAAATCCGTCGCCGCCCACATCTGTCACTACCAGGGACAAGGGATTGCTGCCCAC
Organism: Methyloterricola oryzae; assembly: GCF_000934725.1. Lineage (NCBI taxonomy): Bacteria > Pseudomonadati > Pseudomonadota > Gammaproteobacteria > Methylococcales > Methylococcaceae > Methyloterricola > Methyloterricola oryzae. The sequence continues at coordinate 5,330 of NZ_JYNS01000002.1, read as the reverse complement.
CGGGTAGCTCTTGCGGCTCTTCAGCGTGCCGTCGCCTTTGCCCAGCAAGAGATTGACCCGGCCGGTAGGCGGATTGGTCACTGCCACATCGGGCTTGCCGTCACGGTCGATGTCGCCCACCGTCAGTCCATAGGGCGACGCGCCCGCAGCAAAACTTTGCGCGGGGGCGAATTTGCCGCCGCCGGTGCCCAGCGATACCTGCACCTGGTTGCTGCGCGAATCGGCTATCACCAAGTCCAGCTTGCCGTCCCGGTTTAGATCGTTCAGCGCGACTGCGATGGGGCCGCTGCCCGCCGCCAAGGTGGTCGCAGGGGCAAACCCGGCCTTGCCATCGCCGTGAAACAGGCTGACGGTGTCGTCATTGAAGTTGGCGACGACGGCGTCGGGGCGGCCGTCGTTATCGACGTCGCCGACCGCCATGGCAACCGGGTTTTGGCCTGTGGTAAACCCAACTTCGGATCTCGGCCTATTTTCGAATAGACCGTCAGCTCGGCCATTGAAGACTTTGATGGCCTCGCGGGCGCGGTCCAACACGACCAGGTCCAGTTTGCCGTCGCGGTCGAGGTCGGCCATGATGGGTGATGCGGGCTGGAAGCCGGTGCCGAACTCGCCGGTCAGAAAATCGGGCGCGCGCACCGCCACCGTGCCGCTGAGGGACAGGTTCAATTGATGGGTGAATCGGCTGGCCGCGGCGCCGTGCTCCGAATCGGAAAGCTGCAAATGGAAACTGGCCTGTGCACTTCCCGGCTGAGCGGTGTCAAGTGTCGCAACGTAGCTGGATCGCAGTCCCGAGTCGAGGCCACGCAACGGGGACGTTCCCAGCCCCAGATCGAATTTCAGCGGGTCGGTACCGGCAATGGCGATACCGGTCATGTCCAGACCGACATTGGGCGCCGCTCCCCTGTTTACAATGCTCCAGCTGCGCGTCGCGTTGTCGCCCTGCAAGACCGTTCCGAATGAGAGGCTATCGGACTTATGCTTGTCGGATAAAAACGGGTCGGAATGATTGAGGTAGCTGTAGGTGATCGCGAGCGGGCCGGTTAGTGTGGCCTGCTCCGAATATGTCGCGGATGCCAGGCTCCCGACTGGTGACGGATAGGTAATTGCCAGGTCTTGAAGGGCGATTCCCAGGGCCGCGGTGACCGTGCCGGATTCGCCCACATACGGGTCCAAGCCAGCCGCATCGCTAATGCTCCCAATATTCGGGTCTCCAAAATGCTGGATCAGGGCCTCGGTCCGCGGACACGTAGGCTGACTCACGACATTACATAAAACAAGACCATCCCCGTTTGTGTCGCCTGTTTTAAGCGAGCTCAAGCCCGATGGCGGGGTCAGTTTCACTTGTGGACTCGTATGGCTCACCACGGATATGTTGGTATCCAGCTGAGTCGCCCACTTTGTTTGTAATCTTTCGCTTCCTTGAAGTTTGGGGTCGTTCAACTGCAGCTGCACGCCGGTCAACACGCCCAACTTGGATGAAAACGGCGGCAACTGCATGACGCCCAATTTGCTGGAAGGCGTGCCCTGCTGGAGCACATTGTTACGGTCGACGGTGGAAGTCCGGTTGACCGAGGCGGTCAATACCGCGGATGTGCGCGTCTGGGTCAGATCGGCGCGGGCATCGGCCGGCATGAGACCGGCGGCGGGAAGCGCGATGGCAATAGCCTGCGCTAAGGGATTTAGCCAGAATTGCTTGGGCATGTCGGGTCCCTCTCTAGTTATTGTTTGCCGTACGGCGTGCCGTTGAAGAAGATAGCCGCCGGCTTTCCTGCCTAATTTACCTGAGCCTGGAAATCGGGATTAGCCGTTCGCGGCCGACCGAGGGGTATCCTAACGCGATAAGGCGACTAATAACATGACCGATCTTTCTAATTTCTTGTCCGATCGTCCAGAAATAAGCGATGATCTTAGGCCGCGAGAGGGCCGCCCATAAAGGGTTTGATTTTTGCTAAAAGCACTATAGGCTGCTTGATGTTTTCAGCGTGCCTAGCCCTATCCATCAGGCGCTTATAGGTATTGCCGGCAAATTCCAAGGGACGCAAGAGTGGCTCAATGGTTGAAATCAACCAGTATGGTGGATTGCCGATACTGTATGTCGGCAGCGTGACTTGACCGGCACCAACAAGCCTGGAATGAACCGGGCGAGGAATGGGCTCAAAATACCTGCACGGTATTTACATGCCTGAGACCTAAGAAGAAATGGAGGGCATGACCTGGAGGCCCTCCAGCCAATAAAGGGATACTTATTATGGATGCATTGACGACTCTCGTTGACGGATTGAGTCTTCGGGCAAAATTGACGTACTGGGGCGGCGTCTGCGGCGATTGGCTGATGGACCATAACTCAGACACGGAGGTCTGGTTTCATCTCTTGAGCAAGGGTGCAGGCTGGATACATTCGCCGACGTGGAATCCGCCCCTGCGCATGGAGGCGGGTGACCTGGTCCTGTTCCTGCCTCATGCCCCGCGCCACGTGATGTCCTACAGTCCGATCCATATTCCGACGGACTTCAGCAATGTGCGGGCAACGAGCTTCAACGAAGGCGAGACCGGCTTCGTCTGCGGCTCCATCGAACTGGGGATGCCCAACGCGAGCCTTTGGACGGCATTGCCGGCGGAAGTCATCATCCGCAAGGATCAGGCGGGCGCAATCCTTTCCTGGCTGCTGCAACTCATCATCCGCGAGACGGTGGACCCACGCCTGGGCAGCAATTCCATCATCGAGCGCCTGTGCGACAGCATCTTCGTTCTGGTGCTGCGCCACTGCATAGAGGAGGGACTGGTCGAACGGGGCGTGTTCCTGGCCATGCAGGATCCCAAACTGGAGGCGGTGCTGACCCAGATCCACCGGGAACCCTGGAAGCCCTGGACTCTAGACATGCTGTGCGAGCTTTCGGGGCTGTCCAGGACCGCCTTTTCCGCTCGCTTTACGGAAGTCGTCCGCTGCCCAGCCATCGAATACCTGGCGAACTGGCGGATGCAGGTGGCATCCGGCTGGCTGAAAGACGCCAATCTGACGGTTGCACACGTGGCGGACCGCTGCGGTTACCAGTCGGCGGCCGCATTCAGCCGGGCCTTCAAGCGCAGCTTCGGACTTTCCCCCGGCAAATTCCGGCGCAACGGCCATGCACAGGAAGCCGGCTGAAATCACGGAATATCCGCCCTAACCTGCCGACACGCATGTCCACCAGCTACGACCAGATTCCCTATCCCAGCCTGCCTTTCCCGCAAACCCACCCGGACCGACTGGCGACCCTGGCGGCTTTGTTCGGAATGAAGCCGCCGCCCGTGGCCGGTTGCCGGGTGCTGGAAATCGGATGCGCCTCGGGCGGCAACCTGATCCCACTCGCCGAGCAGATTCCCGGCGTTGAATGCGTCGGCGTGGATCTGTCCGACCGGCAGATCGCCGAAGGGAAGCGCATCGTCGATAGTCTCGGATACCAGAGCATTCGCCTGGTGGCGGGCAGCGTCGAGGACATCGACGCCAGCTTAGGCGCGTTTGATTACATCCTGTGTCACGGCGTCTATTCCTGGGTGCCAGGAAGCGTTCAGGAGGCCATCCTGCGCGTGTGCCGGGAGCGAATGCAGCCTGAGGGCATCACCTACATCAGCTACAACACTCTGCCCGGCTGGCGCATGCGCAGCATGATCCGAGACCTGATGCGCCACCATGCCCTCGCATTTCCCTCGCCTCAGCAGCAAGTGGCCCAGGCACGGGCGATCCTAGATTTTCTGGCGCGCGCCGTGCCCGCGGAAAACTCCGCCTACGGCACCTTGCTGCAGCAGGAATTGGCAGGGCTTTCGGAAGTGCCGGACGCCTACATCTTTCACGAGCATCTGGAAGAGGTGAACGAGCCGGTTTATTTCCGCGAGTTCGTGGAACGTGCCACCCGCAATGGCCTGAAGTTTCTGGCGGAGGCGGATTTTGCCTCCATGCTCGCCAGCCGCTTCCCGCCCGAGGTCGCCGAAACGGTCTGCCGCATCGCGCCGGACATTATCGGCCGCGAGCAGTTGATGGACTTCGTCTGCAACCGGACCTTCCGCCAATCCCTGCTGATCCATAGCCATAGGCCCGTGGACCGGACTGTGACCAATCAGCGCATCGATGGGCTGTGGCTGGCTTGCCCCCTGCAAATTCCGGCCACTGAACCCGATCTCGCCGGACGCTCCGCGGAATCGTTCCTGTTAGGCGGCGGCGCATGCTTGACGGCAAGCCACCCGCTGACCAAGGCCACCCTACATGAACTGGCGGCGCACTGGCCACGCCCGCTTCCTTTCGGGGAACTCGTCAGGAAGGCCCAGGCTCGCTTGGGGAGCACGGGCGACGCGGACACCGCCGCCGTGGAATTGCTGCGCGCCGACCTCATGCGTGCCTATAGCGCCGGACTGTTAACCCTGCACAGTTCGGCGCCGCCCGTGCAATCCCGGCCCGATGCGCGGCCCAAGGCCAGCCCGCTGGCGCTGTTGCAAGCCGCGGAAGGGAGGCCGGTGACATCCCTACTGCATCAGCAGGTCAGGCTCGATGATGCCGCCCGAACCCTGTTGAGCTGGCTGGACGGCGCAACGTCCCGGGAGCGTCTTGCGGCCCGCTTTCAGGAGCATTTTTCCGCCGCGGACCCGGCCGCTTTCGATGGCATGCTGGCAGAAATGGCCCGGGTCGGATTGTTGACCGCTAACCGTCCGGTAAAGCAAAGTCTTTCGCCTGGATGATGGGAGAGCGATAGTGTCATCGCTTACTTTTGCCGGGAGGCATGTGATGTAGGTCGAAGATCGCCGGGCTTAGGGGGACCGGTGTTTGTCTGAGCAAACATCCAGTGAATGTAAGCGGAGAAGGATAAATGTCCCTCTGAAACGGCAGGATGGTCTGGTTGTGGCGGTGTAAAAGTGTACCGTCTTGACGCCGTCCAGAGATTTTAAGGTCCTTACGGATCTAAGCTGGGAAGAAGCCGACCGGGGATACTTATCGTTTTGGGCGCGGCGACGGATCGCGGAAAAACGGGGTCTAAAAAAGGCAATTGCTCAACGGGCAGCGACAACCATCGTTACGTCGTAAATTACCTGGGATAGTTAACTTAATGTGTAGAAGTTCAGACTTGATCTGACAGAGTTCCTTGCCGCGAGGTGGGGTTACCCGTTTTGATAGAGGTGCGAATCTTCATCGAAACGGCGCGTGAGCGCAGGAGTAACCCCATGAGTAGTCTCAATCAGAATGTCATCCGTCACAAGATCGGTCTGCTGAACCTGGCAACCGAACTCGGCAACGTGTCCAAGGCCTGCAAGGTGATGGGGGTGTCGCGAGACACCTTCTATCGCTACCAGAATGCGGTGGC